>JANOFM010000259.1:0-10396 GCA_031413635.1 Alphaproteobacteria bacterium
CCGTTGCCGATATAGGGAAAGCGACCGACCTTCACCTCGCGCCCCGAAGCCTTCGCCTTGGCCTCCGTCATGCCCACCGACGCCACTTGCGGCCAGCAATAGGTGCAGCCCGGCACCTTCGAGACGTCGAGCGGATGCAAGCCCTTCACGCCGGCGATGCGTTCGACCGCGATGACGCCCTCGTGGCTCGCCTTATGCGCCAGCCACGGCGCCCCTGCGACATCGCCGATGGCGTAGATCCCGGCGACACCCGTCTCCGACCATTCGTTGATGACGATGTGGCCGCGATCGACTTTCACGCCCACCGTCTCAAGCCCAAGGTTCTCGACATTGCCTGTGATGCCGACAGCCAAGATGGCGCGCTCAACCGTCAGGCTCTGCGTCTTGCCGTCTTTCGTCTTGATCGAGGCAGTGACATTGTCGGCGCCCTTCGTCAGTTTCTCGACCGTCGCGCCGGTGATGATCTTCATGCCCTGACGCGTGAACGCTTTCAGCGCCAACGCCGAAATCTCCTCGTCCTCGACCGGCAGAACGCGATCAAGCACCTCGACGACCGTCACCTCGCAACCCAGCGTGCGATAGAAGCTCGCGAACTCGATGCCGATCGCGCCCGAGCCGATGACGAGCAGCGATTTTGGCATCGACGGCGGCACCATCGCCTCGCGATACGTCCAGATCAGCTTGCTGTCCGGCTCCATGCCGGGCAGCGCGCGCGCCCGTGCGCCGGTGGCGATGATGATGTTTTTCGCCAGATACTCTCCGGCGCCCTTCCCCGCGACCGCGATCTTGTTCTTCGCGACGAACTTCGCCTCGCCCTCGATCACGGTGATTTTGTTCTTCTTCATCAAGAACTTGATGCCGTTCGACAACTGCGCCGCCACCTTGCGGCTACGCTCGACAATCTTGCCGATATCGAACTTGACGTTGTCGGCGCTGAAGCCGAATTCCGGCAATCGGTGCAGCAGATGAAAAATCTCCGACGAGCGCAACAGCGCCTTCGTCGGGATGCAGCCCCAATTGAGACAAATGCCGCCCAGTTCCGAGCGCTCGACTACCGCGATTTTGAGCCCCAACTGCGCCGCCCGAATGGCCGCCACGTAGCCGCCCGGCCCGCTGCCGATGACGATCAAATCGAACTGTGTTTCGGCCATGTGTATCCCTCTGGAAGAGCGGCACTTGCGTTGCGCAAGCCTTCGGTCCTGTCAACCAACGCACCGGACACCGGGCTGGGGGTTATCCAAAAGAGTTCTTGCTTCGTTCTAGATGTCGGGTAAGCTTCGCCCACCCAAAAGGAGAATCCAACATGATGATCGGCTACGTCACCATCGGCGCTATCGACGACGAAAAATCCGGAAAATTCTACGACGCGGTCTTTGGCGCCATGGGCTGCGACCGAAAATTCACCGACGGCGGATGGACCGGCTACGGCGAAAAGGGCCAGGACAATCACGACGTCTACGTCGTTTCGAAAACCGCCGACGGCAAACCCGCCCGCGCCGGCAACGGCATCATGATCTCGTTCAAGGCAAAGACGAAGCCTGAGGTCGACGCCGCCTACAACGCTGGGCTAACTCACGGCGGCACCGACGAAGGCGCACCGGGCCCGAGACCCGCGGATTCGAAGACATTCTTCGGCGCCTATTTGCGCGACCCGACGGGGAACAAGATTTGCGTGTATTGCAAAGCCTAACGTCCTGGGCCCGCGGGCGAGTACGCTCGCGGTCCCAGACTTAAACCAACATCGTCACCGGATCTTCGATGTAGCCCTTGAACGCCTCGAGCCACGTTGCCCCAAGCGCGCCGTCGACCACGCGATGATCGCATGACAACTGCACCGTCATCACGTTGGCGACGGCGAGCGCACCCTTCTTGACCACCGCGCGCGGCTCGCCCGCGCCGACGGCGAGAATGGCGGCATGCGGCGGATTGATCACCGCCGTAAAATCGCGAATGCCGAACATGCCCAGATTCGAAATCGCAAACGTACCGCCTTCGAACTCGGCGGGTTTCAACTTCTTGGCCTTCGCGCGCACCGCCAACTCCTTCACCTCGCGCGAGATCGCGGCAAGGCTTTTCGTCTCGGCTTTGAATACGATCGGCGTGATCAATCCGAAATCGAGCGCCACCGCCACACCGACATCGGCATGCCGGTGCCTCAGCAACGCGGTCTCAGTCCAACTCGAATTCACCCCCGGCACGCGGATCAGCGCCAAGGCCGCGGCCTTCACGACAAAATCGTTGACCGACAGCTTGTAAGCCCCCGCCCCTTCGGCCGGCGCCTTCTCGTTCATCTGCTTGCGCACGTCGAGCAGCATGTCGATGGTGCAATCGACCTTCAGATAGAAATGCGGGATGTCGCGCTTTGATGTCGTCAAACGCTTGGCGATCGTCCGGCGCATCGAATCGTGGGGAATTTCGTCGTAGGTATCCTTCGCGAAATAGAGCCGCGCATCCGGTATCGCCGATGGAGCCGCGGGCGCCACTGCGGCAACCGCCGCCGGTGCAGCCCTCATCGGCGCCTTCGCAACACCACCCTTCGATGCCGCCTCGACATCGGCCTTCACCACGCGCCCGTGCGGTCCCGAACCCTGTATGACGGTCAGCTCGACCCCGCTCTGCATCGCAACACGCCGTGCCAGCGGCGAGGCGAACACGCGTTGACCGGCCGCCACAGGGGCCGCCGCCGCAACCGGCGTACGCACGACGGTCGCCGCAGGCGCGGGCTTTACTGGCGTCGGTTTCGCAATCTCAATCGCCGCGGGCTTTGCACCGGCGACATACTTCTCGCCCTCGTCGCGCAATTGAGCGATGACTGTATTCACTTTCACGCCTTCCGCGCCCTCGGCAATCAGAAGATCGGCGACGACGCCCTCGTCGACCGCCTCGACCTCCATCGTCGCCTTGTCGGTCTCGATCTCGGCGATGATGTCGCCGGACTTCACCTTGTCGCCGATCTTGACGTGCCACTTGGCAAGCTTGCCCTCTTCCATCGTTGGCGACAGTGCGGGCATCAGGATGGGCGTCGTCATCGCTCAGCTCCGATAGAGCACGGCTTTCGCCGCCGCGATGACATCGTCCAGATTGGGCAGCGCAAGTTTTTCCAGATTGGCGGCATACGGCATCGGCACGTCCTTGCCGGTCACGCGCGCCGGTGGTGCGTCGAGATAATCGAACGCCTGCTCCATCACCTGCGTCGCCACTTCCGACGCGATCCCGCAAATCGGCCAGCATTCCTCGACGATCACAACGCGATTGGTTTTCTTCACCGATGCGACGACAGTCTCCGTGTCGAGCGGCCTGAGCGAACGAAGATCGATCACCTCCGCCGAAATCCCTTCCTTGGCCAACGCCTCGGCCGCGTGCAGGATCAAACCCATCGTGACCGAATAGGAGACCAGGGTCACGTCGGTCCCTTCCAACACCACGCGCGCCTTCCCGATCGGAACGACGATATCGTCGCCCTTCGGCACCTCGAAACTGCGTCCATAGACGATTTCGTTTTCGAGAAAGATAACCGGATTGGGATCGCGGATCGCGGCTTTGAGAAGCCCCTTGGCGTCGGCGGCGAAATACGGCGCCACGACCTTTAGTCCCGGCACCTGCGCATACCACGCGCCATAATTCTGACTGTGCTGAGCGGCAACACGTGACGCCGCGCCATTCGGTCCCCGAAATACGATCGGACAGCCCATCTGCCCACCCGACATATAGAGCGTCTTACCCGCCGAATTGATGATCTGGTCGATCGCCTGCATGGCAAAATTCCAGGTCATGAATTCGACGATCGGCCGCAAGCCGCCGAATGCCGCCCCGACACCCAGCCCCGCGAAACCCTGCTCGGTAATCGGCGTGTCGATCACCCGCTTCGGCCCGAACTCGTCGAGCAAACCCTGAGAGATTTTATAGGCGCCCTGGTACTCCCCAACCTCTTCGCCCATCAGAAACACGGTCGGATCGCGCCGCATCTCCTCGGCCATCGCCTCGCGCAGCGCTTCGCGCACGGTAATCGTCACCATCGGCGTGCCCGCGGCAACACCCGGATCGCGCACCACGCTCACCGGCGCTGGCGGCGCGCCGACGGGCTTGACCGCTTTGGGCGCCTGCACAGCCGGTGAGACGCCGCCATTCGCCGCCTTCACCTTCGGTTCGTCGTCTCCCATGAGCAGCGCGATCGGGACATTCACCTTCACGCCCTCGGTCCCTTCCGCGACGAGCAGTTTCGACACGACGCCTTCGTCGACCGCTTCGACCTCCATCGTCGCCTTATCGGTCTCGATCTCTGCGATGATGTCGCCCGACGAGACCTTGTCGCCTTCCTTCACATGCCACTTGGCAAGCTTGCCCTCTTCCATTGTGGGCGACAGTGCGGGCATCAGGATTTCGGTGGGCATCGCAGTTTCCGTTCAAGCGCCGATACCGAACAAAGCCAGGAACATCATCACCGTGCCGATGATTCCGACCAGCCAAATCACCGGCCGGATGTAAGGCAACCCCGTGAGATAGACCACGGCGTGCGCAACTCGCGAATAAAAGAAAAGCTGCGCACCTAGCACGGTCAAGCCGGTCGAAACGCCCTGCTGCGCCGCAATCAACACCAACGGCGCGAACAAGATCAAACCTTCGCGATGATTGTCGACAACGCGTTTGGTTCGCGCCTGCCACGCGGTGGACGGCACAAGATCGTCGCGATTGTTCGCCATCTTCATCGCGCCCTGCGCCTGAGTGCCCGCGGTCGCCTGGATCATCACCAGCACGAACAAAAGCCCGACGCTCAACGCCAGCATTGTCAATTCGATCGACATTCAGTGCTTCCCTTTTGTTTTCCTGACTTATGGAACATTCATGACCGTGCCGCCGGAATTGTCGCCTTCGTTCGTTTCGCCGACCGCCCCGCCCGCGTCGGCAATCACCGTGAATTCGTAGTTCCCCGGCGGCCAAGCGAGCCCGTCCCAGAACGAGATTTTATGATTGAAAACATGCCCGGTCGCCAAACCCGGCGCTGTCACCGTCAACTTGTTCGGAAACGCCGGATCTTCATAAGCAGCGGCAGCACCGCGCGGCGGCTCAACGCAACCGCCGCCCGCCAGATTCCGGCATTCGACGGTGACCTTGAACGGACCCGCAGCCGCACTGCCGGTGTTGCGCACCGAGATCGTGCCCTTCGTCATGCGCGACGCGATGGGAACCAAATTCGGTGCCTTCGCGACAATGACGGGCGGAATATTCGGACGCGCGGGGATCGATGCCGGCGGCGCTGCACCCGCACTGGACATTGCAATCAACAAGCCGCACGTGGCGGCGATAGTCGAAGTTCTCATGTCACGTCCTCCACAAAAATCGCACCATATTCAGTGCACGATGTCCGTCCAAAGCTCCGACGGATCGGGCTCCGGCGATGTCTGCGCGAATTCAGCCGCGTGGTTCACCACCGCGCGGATTTCCTTGTCGATCTCTTTGAGCTCGTCTTCGCCGGCCATCTTGGCCTCGACCAACACTTGGCGAACGTGATCGATCGGGTCGCGGTTCTCGCGCACCTGATCGACTTCCTCGCGCGTGCGATACTTCGCCGGATCGGACATCGAGTGCCCGCGATAGCGATAGGTCTTCATTTCCAGAATGATCGGCCCCTTGCCGTCGCGGCACCATTTGACCGCCTTGTCGCCGGCCGCTTTCACCGCCGACACGTCCATGCCGTCAACCTCTTCGCCGGGAATGTTGAACGAACTGCCGCGCTTGTGGAGTTGCGTCTCCGCGCTTGACCGCTGGACCGACGTACCCATCGCATATTGATTGTTCTCGATCACATAAACGACGGGCAGCTTCCACAACTCGGCCATGTTGAAGCTTTCATAGACCTGCCCCTGGTTCGCCGCTCCGTCTCCGAAGTATGTCAAGCAAACCCGATCGTTGCCCTTGTACTTGTTGGCAAACGCCAAGCCAGTACCCAACGGCACCTGAGCGCCGACGATGCCGTGCCCGCCGAAGAAATTTTTCTCCCGGCTAAACATGTGCATCGAGCCGCCCTTGCCTTGAGAATAGCCGCCACTGCGTCCCGTTAGTTCCGCCATCACGCCGGCCGGGTCCATCCCGCAGGCAAGCATATGTCCATGATCGCGATAGGCGGTGATCACCTGATCGCCCTCCCCGATCGCCGCCTGCATCCCCACCACAACAGCTTCCTGACCGATATACAGATGGCAAAACCCGCCGATCAGACCCATCCCGTAAAGCTGCCCCGCCTTCTCCTCGAAACGCCGGATCGTCAGCATCTCGCGGTAATAGCGGATCAGTTCATCCTTGCTGGCTTTGGATTTTGGGGCGGAGGCGGCGCGGTTGGCGGCTTCGGCCTTGGCCATTTGGGTCCCGGTCGCACGAAAGGTTGACTCTCAAGCGCTCGTGTACCGCCCGTATGCGGGTGGCGCAAGGCTGCAGAACGGCACCGCCGTGCTGCACTGCAGCAGCGCTAGCGCTGGTCCCTCAAAATGACGACTTCATCGGGGCCGCTCAGGCCTAAACGCGCGCGCGCCTGCTCGTCCAGCAAGTCGGGATCGACGCCCTCCGGCCGCAGCAAACGCACGCGATGCTCCAGCGCCAAACGCTCGTCGCGTGCCCGATCCAAATCGGCCTGCTTGAGGTCGATCTGCTCCTGGAGCCGCATCCAATTGACGATCCCGTGGTTCCCGTAAACCGCGAAGTAGCCGAAATAGGTCACGAGCGAAATCACGATGAGCGCAAAGCCCAATCCACGCGTCGTTGCTCCAAGCGATGTGCCGTTCGTCATAGCACGAAACGAATCACATCGGATTCATCGCGGTCAAGCACTAATGGGTTAAGCGAAGTTAACCCCTGTACGGATCACATATCAAGCCGAGCATAAGCCGCCGACGGCCCAAGCGCCTCTTCGATCCGCAACAGCTGATTGTATTTCGCCAACCGATCCGAGCGCGACAGCGATCCCGTCTTGATACGCCCGCAATTCGTGGCGACCGCAAGATCGGCGATCGTCGTGTCCTCGGTCTCACCGGAACGATGCGACATCACCGCCCGATAGCCCGCCTTGTGTGCGATCTCGACGGCCTCGAGCGTCTCCGACAGCGTACCGATCTGGTTGACCTTGATCAGGATCGCGTTCGCGACGCCTTTAGCGATGCCTTCCCGCAACCGCCTCGGATTGGTCACGAACAGATCGTCGCCCACGAGTTGGACCTTCTTTCCGATGGCGTCGGTCAGGGCCTTCCAACCGTCCCAATCGTCCTCTGCCATGCCGTCTTCGATCGACACAATCGGATAGCGTCGGCAAATGTCTTCGTAGAATTTCACCATCTCGGCCGCGCCGAGCTTCTTGCCCTCGCCTGCGAGATCGTAGACGCCCTTCTTGAAAAACTCGGTCGATGCCGGATCGAGCGCGAGCTGCACATGCTCGCCGGGCTTGTAACCCGCTGCCTCGATTGCCCTCATCACAAACGCCAACGCCTCGTCCGCGGATTTTAGGTTTGGTGCAAAGCCGCCTTCATCGCCGACATTTGTGTTGTGCCCCGCATCTTTCAGCGCCTTGCGCAATGCATGAAACACCTCCGCGCCGATCCGCAACGCCTCGCGAAAAGTCGGTGCGCCGACCGGCAAGATCATGAACTCTTGGAAATCGATCAGATTATCCGCGTGCGCGCCGCCGTTGATGATATTCATGAACGGCACCGGCAAAACATGCGCATGCGCGCCGCCCACATAGCGGAACAGCTTCTGACCGCGCGCCGCGGCGGCCGCATGCGCGATCGCAAGCGAGGCGCCCAATGTGGCATTCGCGCCCAACCGGCCTTTGTTCGGCGTGCCGTCCAGATCGATCAGTGTGCGGTCAATGTGTTGTTGCTCTTCGGCCTCCATGCCGGACAGGGCTTCGAATATCTCGCCGTTGACGGAGGCAACGGCTTGTTCGACGCCCTTTCCGCCATAGCGTTTGCCGCCGTCGCGCTTCTCGACCGCTTCATGCGCGCCGGTCGAAGCGCCCGACGGCACTGCAGCACGACCTTGACTGCCGTCCTCCAACTCGACCTCGACCTCGACGGTCGGGTTTCCGCGGCTGTCCAAAATTTCGCGTCCGCGAATGTCGATAATGGCGGTCATTGCGCTTCAAATCCTTAATTGTTGTGCGCGCCGTACATAACGAATGAACTGTCAGCGCGAAAGCCCGCAGGCCTCATGGCCCTTCATTTCCCCGCCCGGAGCTTTAGCTTAGCCACCAGTGAGTCGCTACAGTCGGCGCGGGGCCGGCCGTACGATTCCAATCAAGAGGGGAATTCCCATGTCCACCTGGCCTGTTCTAGTAACGCTGGCGGCGCTGCTGTTTTATTTCTGGACCTCGATACAGGTCGGCGCCGCACGTCGAAAATACAATATTCCGGCGCCCGCAACGACCGGAAACGCCGACTTCGAGCGTGTATTTCGCGTGCAAATGAATACCCTCGAGTGGCTGCCCCTGTTTCTCGGCAGCCTTTGGATTTTTGCGATGTATTGGGACGACCGCGTCGCGGCGCTTATCGGCGCCGTCTGGGTCGTCGGCCGCGTTCTATACGCGCATGGCTACGCCGCAGCGGCCAACCAGCGCAGCATGGGTTTCACGATACAAGGCATCGCCGTGCTGCTGCTGTTCCTTGGCGGTCTCGTCGGCGCGATTATGAGCCTTTTCGGCGGAGGCTAAAATTTCCGCTTCGCGAGGCGATCGAAGTCTAGCAACTCGCTAAGCAATCCCGGCATGTCCTTCAGGCGGACCATATTGGGTCCGTCTGAGGGTGCGCTGTCGGGATCTTGATGCGTTTCCATGAACACGGCTGCAACGCCAATGGCGATGGCCGCGCGTGCCAGCACAGGCACCATTTCACGTTGACCGCCCGACTTCGTTCCTTGTCCGCCCGGCTGTTGAACCGAATGCGTAGCGTCGAACACGACAGGGCAGCCGATGCTCTTCAGCACCGGCAACGCGCGCATATCGGATACCAGTGTGTTGTAGCCGAACGACACGCCGCGTTCGGTTGCCATGACGTTCGGATTTCCGGCGCTCGTCACCTTATCGACGACGTTCTTCATATCCCACGGCGCTAGAAACTGTCCTTTCTTGACATTGACCACTCGTCCCGTCTTCGCCGCCGCCACCAACAAATCGGTCTGCCTGCAGAGAAACGCCGGAATCTGCAGCACGTCGACTGCTGGTGCCGCCTGCGCGCAGTGTTCTGCCGTGTGTACGTCAGTCAAAACCGGAATGCCGAACTTCTCGCGGATGTCGGCAAAAATGGGCAAGGCCAACTCAAGCCCCATGCCGCGCTCGGCATTCGCACTTGTCCGGTTCGCCTTGTCGAAGCTGGTCTTATAGATCAGTCCGATTCCGAGTTTGCCCGTAATCTCCTTGAGTGCACTCGCCATTTCGAACGCGTGCTGCCGGCTCTCCAAGGCGCACGGCCCCGCAATCAGCGTGAATTGCCTGTCATTGGCAATTTGAAGATTGCGAACGGTAACGGTTGAATTGGGTGTCATAATGGCAACCTAACTTGGATATAGCCTGGTGATCAAACCAAGCGGCTTTGCGTCACCGCCGCCGCGACAAAGCTCGCAAACAGCGGGTGCGGCTCGAACGGACGGGACTTCAACTCCGGATGAAACTGCACGCCGATGAACCACGGATGATCCGGCCGCTCGCAGATTTCCGGCAACAGGCCGTCAGGTGACATGCCGGAGAAAATGAACCCCGCCTTCTCCAGCGCATCGCGATACTCGAGGTTCACTTCATAGCGATGGCGATGACGCTCTTCGATTTCAAGCGCGCCGTAAATCTGAGCGACTTGGCTGCCGGGCTTCAATGCCGCGACATATTTGCCGACACGCATCGTACCGCCGAGTTCGCCGCCTGCACGGCGTTTCTCAAGCATGTTGCCGCGCATCCACTCGGTCATGAGTCCGACGACCGTGTGCTTTGCCGGACCGAACTCGGATGAGCTAGCGCCTTCAAGACCCACAAGATTGCGAGCGGCTTCGATCACCGCCATTTGCAACCCGAAGCAAATTCCGAAATACGGCACCTTGCGCGTCCGTGCGAACCTCGCCGCCTCGATCTTGCCCTTCGTGCCGCGCTCGCCGAAACCGCCGGGCACGAGAATCGCATGCACATCTTCGAGCGCTTGAATGTGCCCAGGCTGTTCGAATATCTCCGACTCAAGCCATTCCGCCCGTACACGGACGTTATTGGCGATGCCGCCATGCGTCAGCGCTTCGTTTAGCGATTTGTAGGCGTCCTTCAGGCCCGTGTACTTGCCCACGATGGCGATCTTCACGTCGCCTTCCGGCTTCTTCACGCGTTCGATCACGCGCGACCATCGTGTGAGCTCCGGCTGTGGTGAGCCCGTGATGC
>JANOFM010000260.1:0-14529 GCA_031413635.1 Alphaproteobacteria bacterium
CGATAGCGTTGGCTGCGCAGCGATCCGCCATTGCCGTGAAAGATCGTAACCGTCGGGCGGCCAAGAGGCGCCGGCGCATACCAAGCGAAGACCTTCAAACCATCGGATGTTTTGAGTTCGATCTCCCGCACGCCGGCCAACATCGGATAGTAGGACGGCGCCACGCGCGCGATCTGATCCGGCCGGTACATCAACTCGCGCTGATACACGAAGAGCAACCCGACCGCGGCGACGTAAACCCCGGCGACTGCGATGAGCACCTTAGTCCGCCATCGCATAGCACCACTCCTCAGGTCTTGCCTCCGGCAATGAAGGCCGACAGCGTACCAAGCTTGAGCTTGGCGCCGTCTCGCTTAACGTCGCCGACGGTCAGCAACGGCTCGCCCAAACGGTCAGCCACGAATGATGCATCGGATTTAGACAAATTGAAGACACAAACAATGTGATCGCCGCCACGAACGCGCTCGAAGGCGAGCACCTGTTCGGTCGCGGCGAGCATGCGGATTTCGCCCAAAGCCAGCGCCGGGTGCTCCTTTCGCAGCGCCACCAATCGGCGCGCGAACCACAACACTGAATTCTGATCGTGTTCCTGCTTGTTCGCCGCGAGCGCCATGTGCGCAGATGCCATCGGCAACCACGGCTCGCCATATGAGAACCCGATGTTCGGCTTGCCCGCCACCCATGGCATCGGCGTCCGGCACGGATCGCGTCCCTTGCTATAGGGGAAATAAAGCTCACCGACCGGATCGCGAATCTGGTGCCGTTCGATCGGCCCATCGGGCAGACCCAACTCCTCGCCCTGATACATCAGCACGGTGCCCTTCAGCGTCATCATCAGCGCCAGCGCCAGTTTCGCCAGCCCCGGATCGGCCTCCATCGTGCGGCCGTAGCGTGTGACCGTTCGCACCACGTCGTGGTTCGAGAACGTCACGCACGGCCACAGGCCCGTGATGCCACCGAGGAATTTGTAGTGCTCGGCAAACACCGACGGCTTGAACGAACGATCCTCAAGAAACGTGAACGTATAGCCGGTGTGCAATCCATGGTCTGCGCCCGCGAAATGGCTGAGCAATCCTGGCTCCTCCGAAAACTCTCCAAACACGAAGCGTTTGTCGTAGCCGTCGACCACCTTGCGAATCTCATCAAGTACGGAGCGGTTCTCCGGCAAATTGCTGTCGCGAATGCGCCGCTGCAAATTCGGCGCATGCGCCCAATGATGCGCCGTGCGCTCGGCCATCGGCACCGCCGGATTGTCGCGTAACTCCGCGTCGTGGAGAAAACTATTCGCCACGTCGAGGCGGAATCCATCGACGCCGCGATCTAGCCAGAACCGCAACACGTCGAGCGCGGCGGCCAACGCCTCGGGATTGTATAGATTGACCTTCGGCTGCTGCTTCAGGAATTTGTGAAAATAATACTGCCGCCTGAGCGGATGATACGACCACGCCGGCCCGCCGAACACGCTGAGCCAGTTGTTCGGCGGCGTGCCGTCTTCGCGCGGATCGGCCCATACGTACCAATCGGCCTTTGCACCCTCGCGCGATTTCAAACTTTCAAGAAACCATGGATGCTGATCGCTGGTGTGGCTCAACACCTCGTCGAGAATGACCTTGAGCCCGCGCCGGTGCGCTTCGCCGATCAGGCGCTCGAAATCGGCCATCGAACCAAACGCGGGCTCGACGCTGTTAAAGTCGGCGACATCGTAGCCGAAATCGCGATTGGGCGAGGGATGGATCGGCGACAGCCAGATCGCATCGACGCCGAGTGCCGCGATGTAGTCCAATTTCGACTCGACACCCTTCAGGTCGCCGATGCCGTCGCCGTCGGAGTCGCAATACGAGCGCGGGTAGATCTGATAGACGACCGCACCCTGCCACCACGGCGTCATGGCGCGGGATCAGGCGAGATCGATACGCTCGATGATGCGGCTCACCAGGCCATAGGCCTTCGCCTCCTCCGCCGACATCCAATAATTGCGATCCGTGTCCTCAACCACCTTAGACAGCGGTTGGCCGGTCTCCTCGGCGATCGTGCGGTTGATGCGCTCCTGCGCCTTCATGATCTCTTCGGCTTCGATTTGGATGTCGGACGCCGTTCCGCGAATGCCGCCGAGCGGCTGGTGCACCATGAACCGCGTATTGGGCAAGCAGAACCGATGCGCGCGATCCGCCGCGAGATAGATATGCGTGCCGGCCGAGGCGACCCAACCCGTGCCGATCATCTTCACCTTTGGACGCAACGCCTTGATCATGTCGTGGATCGTATCGCCGGATTCGACGTGCCCGCCCGGTGAATGAATGACGATCTTGATGTCCTTGTTCGGATCTTCCGCCGAAAGCGCCAGCAGGTTTGCCGTCACCCGCTCGGCCATCTTCATGTCGACCTCGCCGAAAATCAGCACGGTACGCGACTTGTACAGCGCCTGCGGAATGGCGGTAAACGGCGCCGGCTCCGGCAATTTTGGGGCTTCTTCGGCGTCCAAGCGAAAGCGCGAGGCCATGGATATGAGTCCTTGATTTGGGAGATTCGACGTGGGGTTTAGCACCTGCCCGCGAGGCGGCCAAGGCCGTCAATTCACCCCCACGACCTTGGCCAAAGTCGGCCCAATCTCGGCGTTGATGACCAGGTCCGCCAAATGATCCAGCTCGGTTGGGTCGCGATTGACAATCACGAGCGTCGCCCCGCCCCGCTTGGCCGCGATCGGCAGCCCCGCTGCCGGATAGACCACCAGAGACGAGCCGATCGCCAAGAACAGATCGCAGCCGAGCGCGGCCTCCGCCGCACGCTCCATCTCCTCCTCCGGCATTGCCTGTCCGAAGGAAATGGTCGCCGACTTCACCACCCCGCCGCACGACTTGCACGACGGCGGTTCTTTCGTCACCTTAAAGACGGGCTCGATTTCGTCGAACTCGTGGCGCTTCCCGCAGGACAGACACTTCGCGTAAGTCGCGTTGCCGTGAACCTCGATCACCTTCTGCGCCGGCACGCCTGAGGCCTGATGCAACCCGTCGATGTTTTGAGTGATCACCTCGCTGACCTTGCCCACCTCGACCAGCCGCGACACCGCGCGATGCCCCGCGTTTGGCGTCGCGCTCTTGATCGTCCCGCGCCCGTCGAACAATCGTGTCCACGCCTCAATCCGCGCTTCGCGCGAGCGCACGAACTCATCGAAATAGATAACCCGGTTCTTGCTCCAGACCCCGCCAGGACTGCGAAAGTCCGGAATTCCCGACTCGGTTGAGATGCCGGCGCCGGTGAACACGACGGCGCGCTTCGACCGCTCGATCAGTTTCCGCAGATCTTCATTCATGGGATGGAAAACGCGTCAGGTGTTCAAGGCGAACGGATGCAAACCCCACTGCCACGCGAATGCAAGGAAAACTAGGATCGCGATCGTCAGCAACGCGTAACCCGCTTGCGCGGCGCGCGCCCGCCCGCCGGCTCCGAAACCTGCCATGCTCCAAATCACCATCGGGATCGCCAAGACGGCGATAGCGACTGGCACCGACAGCATCACCATCAGCATCGGCGAAGGTCCGTGAATAACGGCAAGCGCAGTGTCGTCGGCAAGCAATGCCGCCATCGTGACCAAACACGCGATCGTCAAACCGGCAGCCAAGAACGCGGTGATGCGAGGCATGAAGGTGATCACCGCCACGGGTTCGCCAAAAAACTGACGGCTCAGAAAGCCGTTCGACCATCCCCAGATCGCCATCACACACAGACCGACCACCACGCCGAGCGCGACCGACCAGATCGCCCACTCGCTCGCCCCTACAACCCGGTCGAACACATTGGCGTCGATCACCAGTTGAGCGGCTTTGCCGCGCCCATCGACCAGGACCGCCGCCTTGTGCTGATAATCGGGATCGATCCAGGTGCCGTCGGCTTGCGGCAGAAACAGCATCGGGCGGCCGCGCCCCTCGACCAGGATCCGTCCGTCGCCGGGCGCCGTCACTTTGATCTGCGAGGTTGCCGCGGCCATCACGGTGAAATCCGACCGCGCACGACGCACGGACATGAAACTGCCGACAACCGCGCGGGCGCGAAGGTCGGACGTCGGATTGACTGCCGCTACCACCTCGCCCTTGGGCGGCCACAACAGATCGAACATCGCCTTGCTGATGGCCGCACTCGCGGTCGCCTCGCATGCGCCGTTGTAAGCGACGAAGAATCCGCTTTTCGTTCCCGGAACCAGTACCAGCTGCGAACAGAATCCCAGCCACGACCCGTCATGCCCGATCCAACGCACCCCGTTGCGATGGCCCTCCATAAAGCCATAGGCCCAACCGTCGAGCCCTTCGACTTGCACGAAATGCCGTGCGTGCATCGTGTCGGTCATTGCCGCCGATATGAGCTGAGCGCCCTCAATCGGGCCGTCGATTGCCCCGCGGTTCAAGTGGGCGAGCATGAACGGCGCCATATCGCCCGCGGTCGTGATCAAATCGCCCGCTGGGCCAAAGCGCATGCGGTCGAGTTCGCTGCGCACGAAGCCGTTTTCTGTCCCGCCACGGAAATAAGGCACCGCGATATCCTGCGGCACCGGGTAAGGCACGCCGAATGTGGAGTTGCTCATGCCCAACGGCGCGAAGATGTTCGCCTGAACGTAGGCGCCGAATTCCTGCCCGCTGACGCTTTCCACGATATGCCCGGCCAATCCGAACGCATGGTTCGAATAGGCAAAGGTCTTTCCGGGCGGCAACACCCGGGGCGGCATGCTGCGCGCCAGATAGGACCCAAGCGGCTCAACCTGTTGCGACAACGGCGCGGCGATCCCGAGATAGCGGTCGTCGAAACCTGCGGTGTGGGTCAGGATGTTCGCCAAGGTAATCGGCTCGGCATAGGTCGGCGGGATCTTGAACCCGCCGAGATAGGTGTTCACATCGGCGTTGAGGTCGATCTTGCCCTGCTCGACCAATTGCATGATCGCGGTTGCCGTGAACAGCTTCGAAATCGAAGCGATACGAAAGCGCGTGCGATCGGGATCGACCGGAACGCGCGCACGAATATCGGCAAAGCCGTACCCGCCTTTCAGAGCGACGGCGCCGTTCTGCACGATGACGACTGTCGCCCCCGGAATTTCGCCCGAGGCCACCAATGCCGACATCAACCCGTCGACATAGCCGCGCAGCCTTTGCTCGTCTGCCGCCACAGGCGCGGCGTCCGCCGCAGCCGGCGGGGCCTCGACGACTGCGGGCGCCGCTGCCGCAGGCGCAGCTCCAATTCTCGTATCGACCGAAATCGGCTCGGCGCTGAGCAGGGGTGACTCGGTCTTACGCCGCTCGGGAACCTTGCGGTCCAACGGACCGCTTTCTTCGCGCGACGGCGGCTCAAGCTGCGGAGGGCTGAACGAAATCGGCGGCGCTTCCTCTTCCGGCTGCGCCGACGCAAGTTGCGCGCAACACGTCAGCACCAGGCCGAGAAACAACCACCGCCCGCTCATACCGCGCCCCAACTTCGTCTCCCCGGAACTGGAAAATCCACCTCGACATTATCTGTCCCGGCGCCAGTCATCTACCCGCCTTGCCTTTGAATTATCAATAAGAACGCTTAGGATTGCTTATCGCTGCAGCCCTTGCGTGTAGTAAACTAACGCATTCCCTCAGCCGATGCTCGGAACAGGTGTCCCAAAGCGGGTCGGCCATCATCGTGCAACCTCAAGCTCCGGACCTTAGCCATGATTTTTCGTCAACTCTTCGACCCTCAATCGTCGACCTACACGTATTTGTTGGCCGATGAATCCAGCCGCGAAGCGATCATCGTCGACCCGGTCTTCGAGCAAGTCCGACGCGAAATCGCATTGATCCGCGAGTTGGACCTCAAACTGAAATACTCGATCGAGACGCACGTCCACGCCGACCATGTCACCGGCGCCTGGCTGCTCCGGGAAAAACTCGGCTGCAAAATCGCGCTGTCGAGAAATTCCGGCGCGGATGGCGCGGACATCTATCTCGCGCAAGGCGACCGCGTGACCTTCGGCAAGCGCTATGTCGAAGCACGCGCGACGCCGGGCCACACGAACGGCTGCACGACCTACGTGCTGGACGATTTGAGCGCTGCTTTTACCGGCGACGCCTTGCTGATCCGCGGCTGCGGCCGCACAGACTTTCAGCAGGGCAGCGCGCAGGCGTTGTTCAATTCCGTTCGCACGCAAATTTTTTCACTGCCCGCAAATTGCATTGTCTATCCGGGTCACGATTACAGCGGCTCGACCGTGTCATCCGTCGGCGAGGAGATCGCGCACAATCCCCGCCTAGGCGCCCACATCCGCGAAGACGATTTTCGCGGTTACATGGACAATCTGGGCCTCGCACATCCGAAGAAAATGGACATCGCCGTCCCCGCAAACCTCAAATGCGGCAGGCCCGACGCCCCCACCCCACCGGAAGCCGAATGGGCGCCTATCAACGTCACCTATGCCGGCGTCCCCGAGATCGCACCGCAATGGGTCGAGGAGAACTCGCAAGCCGTCCAAATCGTCGACGTTCGAGAACCGGTCGAATTTAACAACGAACTCGGCCACATCGCCGGCGCTCGCTTAATTCCATTGGGCGAACTCGGCGTACGTCTGAGCGAAGTCGACAAAACGAAGCCCGTCGTCGTCGTGTGCCGCTGGGGCGCCCGCTCGGCACGCGCCACCCAGATGCTGCAAGCGGCCGGGTTTACGAAAGTCGCCAATCTCACCGGCGGCATGCTTCGATGGCGCGCCGCCGGAATACTCCACTAAGCCCTGACGGCGCCGGGCTTGCCCGCCTCGATGACGAACTTCGCCAACGAACCGCTCTTTGTTTTGGGATCGCGGACGTCATCGACGGTACGCAGGTCGGCGGTCATCGCCTTCCGCCCGGCCTCGCACAAAATGTACCCGCGCTTACGGCTGTCGAAAAACTTGATATGCGGATTGTCTGGAAGCATCGCCGCGAACTGATCGTATGGCACGCCGGCCGAGGTAATCGATGTGCCTACCAATTCGGTCGCAACCGTCGCAGAACTCGGATCGGCGAAATTCTCCTTAACGTCGTTGACCCAAAACGAATGGATGTCACCCGTCAGGATCACCGGGTTCGACACCTTCGTGCGCACCATCGCCGCCACCACGCGCTCTCGCGCGCTGGGGAATCCGTTCCAATCGTCGGTCCACCAGCCCTCTTTGCCGTCGTTCGTTTTCTGATGGAGGCGCGAAAACATCTCGCCGTTGCCGATCACGTTCCACAGCGACTTCGAGCGGGCGAACGCACCGCTAAGCCAGCGCTCTTGGTCGGGCCCCAGCATGGAACGCTCGGTCTCGAACAACTCCTTGCATTCGGCGGTCAACACCTGCCCGCCCCCTCGCTCCTTCGAGCGGCAGGCCGCGGGCGAGCGATATTGCCGGTTGTCGATCATCGCAAAGTCCACGAGATCGCCAAACACCGACCGCTGATAAAGCTTCATTCCCGCCGCCCGCGGCACCGCGATGTGACGCAGCGGCATATGTTCATAATAGGCCTGATACGCCGCCGCGCGGCGCTTCACGAAAGCGGCCGCATCCTGCCAGTCCTCGCTCTCAAGCCCCTGATAGTCATTGTCGACTTCGTGATCGTCCCAGGTGACGAGCCACGGACAGTGCGCGTGCGCCGCCTGAAGGAACCGTTCGCTCTTATAAAGCGCGTGCCGGTCGCGGTATTCTTCCAGTGTCATCGGCTCTGGTCCATCGTGCCGGCGCACCGGCTCGCCCCATGATGACTCGTAGATGTAGTCGCCGAGGTGAATGATCAGTTCAGGCGCGTCCTTCACCATCAAATCGTAAGCGGAAAAATAGCCTTGCTCATAGTGCTGACACGATGCGACGGCAAATCGCAACCGGTCCAGCGTCGATCCGATCTGCGGTGCCGTCCAAGCCCGGCCGATGGGGCTCGCGTCGCCCCCGGCGATGCGAAAGCGATACCAGTATTGCCGGCCCGAGAGCAGCCCACGAACTTCGACGTGCAGCGAATGACCCAACCCGCGGCGCGCGATTGCCTCGCCTTTTTGCACGACCTTCTGCATCGCGGCATCATCGGCGACCTCCCAAATAACGGGAATGCTCTCGTCGACGATCGACGCCCGATCGAACGGATTGGGCGCAAGCCGCGTCCACATCACGAACCCGTCACCCACCGGATCGCCGGACGCGACACCAAGCGTAAACGGATATCCCGACATCTTGGGCCGCGATATTGCCGGCCACTCGCATGCCGAGAGCGCCGCGCCCGCAATCGACATGGAAGCGACCGCGGCGGCCCGCTGAAGCAAAGCGCGGCGGTTCATGCTGCCCTTGTCGCGTCGCATTATTGCATCTCCCGGGTATCACGAGGGTCTTCGATTACGCCCAACATGCGCGACACGGCGCAAGTCAATCTTTCGCAGTCGAGCGAAGTGCAAACATGACGATGGAATGAAAGTTATGTGACGACGTAATCGCGCCAAGCGATGCAGGCGCATCACACGCAAGTCATGCTCCAGCGCTGGACTTGCGACATGCGAGCGCTGGAAGCCCGTTCAAAGCAACTTACTGCATCGAACACGCCACACACTCGACTCCACACGGCGCGCTTCATCGAATGGTCACAGAGAAGTCACGAGACCATCACGCCGTTCAAGTTTTTGAACCCCGGGGGCGCCGGAGATTTTTCTCCGGCTTAGTGTTTTCATCGCGAGGGGGCGATATGAGATCGATTTCGAGATTTATGGGCACGTCGGCATTGTGCACGGCGGCATTGGCAGCGACGACAATAACAGCATCTGCACAGTCAACCGGCACGCAGGAAGTGGAAAAGGTCACTGTAACCGGCCAGCGCGAGGGCACCGGCGGCGTCATCAGAAAGGAAGAGCGCCCAAAGACGCGCTCGACCGTGACCGACACCTACATCAAGACCCAACCGGCCGGCCAATCGATATTTCAAACGTTGAATCTCGTGCCCGGTTTGAACTTCACCAATTCAGACCCCTACGGCTCGAGCGGCGGCAACGTGCGTATTCGCGGCTTCGACGGAGCGCGCATCTCGCTCACGCAAGATGGCATCCCGCTGAACGACACCGGCAACTACGCGATCTTCACAAACCAGCAAATCGACCCGGAATACATCCAGCGCGCCACCGTCAACACCGGCACGACCGACGTCGACAGCCCGACCGCATCGGCCACCGGCGGCACGATCAACGTCGTCACGCGCAGGCCCTATGAGGACCTTACGCTTACCGCCGGCACAGCGTTCGGATCATTCAACTATCAACGGTTCATTGGCGTAATCGACTCCGGAGAGCACAATGGAGCAAGCGCCTTTGGAGGCGTGTCGTTCCAAGAATACGAGAAGTTCAAGGGTCCCGGCGAACTGCAAAAAACCCAAGGCAATGCCCGGGTCTACCAGCAAATCGGCGAAGGCAGCTTCATCAGCCTAATCGGCCACTACAACGAAAACCGCAATAATTTCTATCGCAACCTCTCGAAAGCCCAGATCACGACTTTTGGCGACAGCTTCGACAATTTCGCCACCTGCACGCGCGACGCGGCAAACGGCATCGTCGGTGTCGACGGCTTTCTGGCGGACAACGTGCAGAACGATGGTCTCCAACCGCTACCTGCGCCGCCCGGAGGCGCCGCCACCGACAACATTCTGAATCCGTCAAGCTGCACGAACTTCTTCGGGCTTCGGATCAATCCCTCGAACACCGGTAATCTCCGAGTTCAAGGAAACTTCCAGCTATCGGACGCGCTGCGCTTCACGATCGATCCGTCCTGGCAGTACGTCAAAGCCAATGGCGGCGGGACAACCCCCACTTCGGAAATCGATACGCGCCTGGGAACCGGCATCGACCTCAATAGCGACGGCGACCTCCTGGATACTGTGCGCCTCTACACCCCAAACAATACAAACACGAGCCGATATGGCGTCACCGCCTCATTGATCTACGACATCGACGAACACAGCTTGGTGCGTATCGCCTATACGGGAGACCATGGCCGGCACCGTCAGACCGGCGCATTCAGCAGAACTTTTGCCGATGGCAACACCGTTGAGATCTTTGGCGGCCTTGACGCGGCAAGCGCCAAGATCGTTGGGACAAACGGCAATGACCTGCGCGGTCGCGACCGCCTGTCGCACGCGATCTTGAATCAGGTATCGGCGAACTATACCGGCCGGTTCTTCAATGACACCTTGCTCGTGGATGTCGGCCTGCGTGCGCCTTACTTCTCGCGCGACCTGAACCAATTCTGCCATTCTCAAGCGGGTTCTCCGTTCAACGTGCGCTGCACCACCGAAGTCACCGAGCCGTTCATTGATCCCGATGGCGACGGAATCGGACAATTCGCATCGACCGGCGGGACCCGCTTCGTCCGCCCTTACAGCACCAAATTCGAATACGAAGCACTCCTTCCCAACGTCGGCTTGAGTTACGAGTTTCTGCCCAACAACATCGCTTATCTCAGTTACGCCGAAGGCTTCTCGGCGCCACGCACCGATAATCTCTACACCGCGTCGATCGACGGAATACTCGACAACGTGGACGGCAACATTGCGGGAGATCCAATCGACGCAATCGTGCTTCTCGGTCTTGAGCCCGAGAGAACGAAATCATACGACTTGGGTTACCGCCATCAGGGCGACAGGGTGACCAGTTCGGTCGCAATTTGGTACAATGAGTTCGAAAACCGCATCGTCACCTCGTTTGACGCGGATTTGGGCATCACCGTCGATCGCAACGTCGGCAAGGTCAAACTCCAAGGCATAGACGCCGAAGTGGGCTGGCGCGTGACTCCTGAACTTGTTTTCTACGCTTCGGCTTCGTACATCGAGTCTGAGGTTCAGGAAAATATTGCAACGGGCGTGGGAACGTTCGCTGCAACGGCAGGCAAGGCACTGGTCGAAACGCCGGATTTCACCTACGGCGGTCGAATCCAATACCAAGTCACAGACCATCTTTCGCTCGCGGTCCAGGGAAAGTATGTCGGCGACCGCTTCTCGAACGACATCAACACCGAAGTGGCGCCCGCCTATACCGTGCTCGATGCGAATGCGACCATCGATCTGACCGCGCTCGGTTTGGACCGCACGATCCTTCAAATCAATGCCACCAACATCTTCGACGAGGCCTATCTCGGCAGCATTTCGTCATCGACGACCGGGTTGGCATCCTTCTCGGTTGGCGCGCCCCAGACGGTTCAGGCGCAGATCAAGACTCAGTTCTGATTGAAATCTCAAAGTCTAAAAAGGAGCGGCCGATGGTCGCTCTTTTTTCATCCACTCTCGTGTCGTAATCCTTTCATTTGACTCGACAAACGCCATCTTGTTTTTAGCCATCGTCGATGCGTTCAACAGCAGTGTTGGTGTCGGCAGGTCTCACTACTGAGTGCAAAGTGCGTTAGGTCCCTCTACCGCATGACAACTGAGCGGGCTTCGGCCCGCTCTTTTTTTGCTCCGCCTACGACACCTCAAACACCGTTGGCCGGGAGCGGCCGATGCGGTGCCGGGCGAAGTCCACAATCATTTTGCCCGCCGCGACAAAGAAACATCACCTGATAACTCATTGATAAATAGAAATTATTTTCGATTAGTTCGCTGCACTCCAACGGCACCGAATCTCTGTGACACCACCATCACAAAACCTTCATCCCTGCATGGTTCACGTCTCGCGCGGTGATGACGCTGGGTTCGATTTTCGAATTCGTCCGCCGCTCGTGTCCACAAAGAGGACTTTCAAAATGAAGAGATTTGGATTGGTTGCGTTGCTGGCGACTGTGTCGATCGGCGCCGTCGCCATGGCGGCGGACGAATTGGATCCGCGCTACAAGGATTACACGCCTACGTCGGGCGTTTCCGGAACGTTGAAGTCGATCGGGTCCGACACGCTCAACAACCTGATGACGTTGTGGGCGGAAGACTTCCGCAAAAGCTATCCCGGCGTGAAGATCGAAATCGAAGGCAAGGGTTCGTCCACGGCTCCGCCGGCCTTGATCGCGGGCACCGCGCAATTCGGACCGATGTCGCGCCAGATGCGCCCGGCCGAGAAGGACCAGTTCGAGTCAAAGTACGGCTACAAGCCGACGGAAGTGCGCGTTGCGGTCGACGCCCTCGCAGTGTTCGTGAACAAGGACAATCCGTTGAAATGCCTCTCGCTGGGTCAGCTCGACGGAATCTTCTCCGTCACCCGCAACACCGGCTCGCCGGATCTTGCGACCTGGGACAAGCTTGGCCTGACCGGCGACTACGCTGGCAAGGCGATCTCGATCTTCGGCCGTAACTCGGCGTCGGGCACCTATGCCTACTTCAAGGAAGTTGCCCTTGCGAACGGAGACTACAAAGGCACAGTGAAGGAACAGCCAGGCTCTTCGGCGGTCGTGCAGGGCATCGCCTCGGACAAGTTTGCCATCGGCTATTCGGGGATCGGCTATCGTACGGCCGACGTGAAGGCGGTGGCGATATCCGGCCGTGATGGTCAATGCAACGAGCCGTCGCAGGCCAACGCATATTCGGGCAAATATCCGATCTCGCGCTTCCTGTATGTCTATGTGAACAAAAACCCGTCCGCGAGCCTCGATCCGCTTCGCAGCGAGTTCCTGAAGTTTGTCCTGTCGCGCAGCGGCCAAGACGACACGGTGAAAGACGGCTACTATCCGATGCCCTTCGTGTTTGCGAACGAAGACCGCAGCAAATTGGGCCTCGGCAACTAAAATCTGTGACTGAAATGCTCCGGCGGCGAGGAATCCTCTGCCGCCGGAGTGTCGTGCGTGTGGGGAGCGGTTGCACGATCGGTGCATGTCCGGGTCTATAACTGACCACGGATGACAGGGGCGGTGTAGACAAGCGATGTCCGGCGAACTCAAGGACGCACCGACGCAAAAGCGTGCGGCATCGGTCGTATATCAGCGCTCCAAG
This sequence comes from Alphaproteobacteria bacterium, assembly GCA_031413635.1. GTDB lineage: Bacteria > Pseudomonadota > Alphaproteobacteria > Micropepsales > Micropepsaceae > SZUA-430. The sequence goes on from JANOFM010000260.1 coordinate 12,894, forward strand.
CGGACGAAATCGTCGGTGCTGATGGCCGACGCTTTTGCCAACTACGGCATCCGGATCGGCGGTTTACTCGTCATCCTCGCCGTTTTCACGATCATGGGCTTTCTCGTCTACGTCTCGCTGCCTCTGCTTGATGCCGGCAGCGTCGCGGAGGTCCGCCGCTACGACCGCGCCCCCGCCGCAAGCCCGTACGTGGCGACGCAATTGGACGAACACCAAACCATCGCCGTCGAACTTGCGGCCGACGGCAAGGTAGAAGCGTTCCACGCGCGAACTGGCGCGCCATTGGATGCTCCGGCCTTTGACCTGGCCGGACTGACTGCGTCCACATTCGCCAGTACGCTCCGCGGCGACGATATTCTGTACGGGTTCGCTGACGGAACCATTCGGACAGGACGCTTCGAACTCCGCCCTCAGATCGTGCCGACCGATCGATTGCCGCCGGACTTGCGCAAACTGGACGATCGCGATTTGACGGACGGCACGATCGTCTATTCGAAAATTCCGGGGCAATTTCGCAAAACGGATGTCCAGATCTCGCTCGAACCGCCCGTGCAGGTTGCCGAGGCTGGCATTGCGATCTTGAAAGCGGACTTCCGGCTCGGCGGTACGGCCGAACGTCCGCTGAAGACCTTCGTCACTCTGGACGCCAGCGGCAAATTGCGCATTTCGCAAGCCTACAGCGAAATCAACATGTTGACCGGCGAAGCCGCGACCCAGCTGTTCAACGCGGAAATACCGGTTTCCGTCGCCGCGGATCAAGTAACGAAACTGCTTCTCAACACGCCAGGCGATCGTGTGCTCGTGGCTCTGCGCGACGGAACGATCTACCGTTACAACACGCGAGACTTTGCAAAACCCCAATTGTCCGAGACGTTGAAGGTCCTTCCGGCCGGCGTCGAGTTGTCCGCCCTCGCCTATCTCAACGCCGAAAATTCGATCGTTGTCGGTGGCTCTGACGGCTCTGTCTCGATCTGGTTTGGCGTCGATCGAAAGTCGAAGAACACCGGCGACGGCATCGTCATGACCAAGGTGCATGCCGACTTTGCCAAGCAACCGGCCGCGATCTCCGACATCCGCGTCAGCCAGCGCACGCGAATGTTCACCACGACAGATACTGCCGGCAACGTTTGGGTCCGCCACGGCACGACAGAGCGCACGCTGCTTGAGCTTCCCGGAACGCCCGACGGCCAGGGGCTTCAGACAACGCTGTTCGCGCCGAAGGACGACGGCGTACTCGGCGTCGGCAAGAACGGCAAGGCAGTGCTTTGGGGCGTACGGATTCCCCACCCCGAATCGACGCTGCAGTCGATCTTCGGCAAAGTCTGGTACGAGGGCTATACCGAGCCCAACTATGTCTGGCAATCGACTGCGGGCACCGACGCCGTCGAACCGAAATTGTCGCTCGTGCCGCTGATTTTCGGCACCTTCAAAGCCGCGATCTATTCCTTGCTGTTAGCGATCCCTATCGCCTTGCTCGCCGCAATTTACACCTCGGAGTTTTTGCACCCGAGGACGCGCGCGGTCGTCAAGCTGGTGATGGATCTCATGGCGACACTCCCATCGGTCGTCGTCGGCTTCGTGGCCGCGCTTGTCCTCTCGCCCATTGTCGAGATTTGGATCGCCGCGATCGTCTTTG
>JANOFM010000261.1:0-1501 GCA_031413635.1 Alphaproteobacteria bacterium
CCCAATGCCAATGCAGCGCCGAAGGCTACTGCGGCCTGCGCGAACTCGCGCCGGGTTGTGCCTTTGCTCATGATCGTTTGCCCCGCTCTCCGTCTTGCAAGCATAGCGGCGAGGCGATGCAACGGGCTTGAACGAATTCGACATTCGGAGCGTGAGTGCCATCAACACACCGTGAGCGAGGTGGTCGCGTCGAGTGCAAAGAGTCCGCTTTTCTGGCCTGGTGGCCGTAGTGCCAGACATTTTGTACGTAGCCCGGCTACCACCAAGCAAAAGGCCGGCTCATCGCGATTGTCTTCGAGTGCGTCATTCGTCCGTGACGGCGATGCTATTGGCGATCATTTTCGTCAAAGCATGGGGGTTTGTTCCTTCGGACTCTGCAGTCGAAGGGGTTACGGTCCGCCGCGTTGTTGCGGCGAAGGCGATGCCGAGCTTGACGGTGTTTCCCGCGGATTTTGGCTGGGTCTGCCAGTGCTGTCGGGCGCGCGGTCCCTGGCGACGCATCTGTAATGGACGACGGTTGTCCGTGTAAGAGCGGTGTTGCTTTTGGCAGTGGCGGCGGTGCAGTTGGCTCCCCGGAATGCGCCGACGGTACCGGCGCCGGTAGCATCTTTGCAGTCGCGGTGACCCGCATCTCCTTTTCCGTTGCGGTCGACGATGACGACGCCAGCGCGGTTGCCGGCGAGATTTCGAGATCGCTTGACGCCACCTGAGGTGTTGGTGGCTGGTCGGCATTCGAAATCGCATTCCAAGCAAATGCCGTCGCGATCAGCGCGGCCACTGTCACGACGACGTGCAAATTGTCTCTGACCGGACCCCAACTCGTGCGCCGGCGGAACAATCGATGTCTTGGCATGAGCATCTCCTCACGCTCTTCATGTCGAGACAGAACGTATCAGGTGGCATGGCTGGCTCCAGTGAGAAAGTAGTCTCTGTTTAACGCACAGCCGCTCGCGACACGAAAAGAGGCCGCTCTGCGCAAGCGGCACCGTTGATGTTAACGATGATTCCGGAAGGGACTGAAGTCATGAAGAGGCAGCTTCGGCGCGGCTTTGCTCGCGAGATATAGCAGACATGAATGCGCGCAATGTGAGAGGCCGGCATTCGCCGAAAGCAGTGATTGGCAGTGTTCGACCCTGGGGCCCGCCGCGCTTACAGCCGCAAGATCAGGTCCGAGACGCGATCAACGTCGTCGTCCGTCATCGACGAGCCCGACGGCAAGCAGAGGCCGTAGGCGAACAGGGACTCCGCGACTGCGCCGCCGACGCATTTGGCGTCGGCGAAGACTGGTTGCAGGTGCATCGGTTTCCACACCGGGCGGCTTTCGATGTTGGCGTTTTCGAGCTTGAGGCGCAGGTCTTCCGGTGTGGTGCCCGTGGTTTTGGGGTCGAGCTGGATGACCGTCAGCCAGTGTGTCGAGCGGCCGTAGCGTGCTTCGGGCATGAACGATAGACCTGGGATGTTCCCCAGATTTGCACGGTAGCGGGCGTTGATGGCGCGGCGG
>JANOFM010000262.1:0-3186 GCA_031413635.1 Alphaproteobacteria bacterium
TCCGGCGGCTTCACCTATTTCACCAGCCGCGTTGCCCAGGCCGCGGGCTTTACAACCCAGCAAGCCAACGACCTGATCGTCGAAAACGGCAAGCTCGCCGGCACCGTGCGCGAACCAATTCTAGGCCGCGAAGCCAAGCGCGAAGCATTGCTGCGCCTGTCCCGCGACCACGCCGTCGACCTCAAGGATACGCTTGCCATCGGCGACGGCGCCAACGATCTAGCCATGATCGGCGAGGCGGGCCTTGGCATCGCCTATCGCGCCAAGCCGGTCGTGGCCGCGGCGGCCCACACGCGCCTCGACCATAGCGATTTGACCGCCGCTCTTTACTTGCAAGGATTTCGGGAAACCGAATTGGTGCTGGACTGACATTCATCCGTATCGGCTTCTTCATTCTAGCCAAAAGAAACAGAGTGGCAAGCGCGCTTTTTGCATACTAGGTGGAAGCCCCTCAACCAGGAGAGCGGGCCATGCGCGCGGCGGGATTCGATTTCGGAACATCCAACTCGGCGATCGGCATCGTCCGCGGCAACGCCACGATGTTGGCGCCGGTCGAAGACGGCGCCACCATGATCCCCTCGGCCGTGTTCTTCGACTTTGTCGAGGGCGACAAGCCGCACTACGGCCGCGACGCCGTCGACGCCTATGTCAACGGCAATGACGGCCGCCTGATGCGGGGCTTAAAGACGATCCTGTCGACCTCACTCATCAACGAACGCACCGCGCTCTCGAAACGCGCCATCGCCCTGACCGACGTCATCGCCATGTTCTCGCGCCACCTGAAACTGAAAGCCGAAGAAGCGCTGGGCGCGCCGATCGACGCCGTCGTCCATGGCCGCCCGGTGCGCTTCGTCGAAGGCGACGACGCCGCCGACGCGCACGCCGAGACCACGCTCGCAGATCTCGCTCGCAAGGCCGGCTACACCGACGTCTCGTTCGTCTACGAACCGGTCGCCGCAGCCGCGCAATACGAACAAAGCGCCACGCGTGAGGAACTGATCATGGTCGCCGACATCGGCGGCGGCACCTCCGACTTCTCGATCGTGCGCATCGGCCCCGGCCGTCGACGCCGGCCCGAGCGCCGCGACGACATCCTCGCCAACAGCGGCGTACGCGTCGGCGGCACGGATTTCGACCGCAATCTAAGCATAAACGCGGTCATGCCGATGTTGGGCCTCGGGACCGAGCTCACCACCAAGCAACTGCCGATGCCGCGTTCGACCTTCGCCGACCTCGCCTGGTGGCCGACGATCAACCTTTGCTACACGCCGAAAGTCTTGCGCGAGGCGGGCGAAGTCCATCGCCTCGCCGCGGAACCGGTAAAGACCGCGCGCCTACTCACGGTTCTCAACAAGCAATTGGGCCACCGCATCGCCTTTGCGGTGGAGGCGGCAAAGATCGAACTCACCCAAACCGAGCGCACGCTGATCGCGCTTCAGTTCATCGACGCGGGACTCGCCGTCAACGCCGCGCGGGCGCAATTCGATGACGCCATTGCATCCGAACTGACGCGCCTCAGGCTCGCGATCTGGAACTGTCTGGCGCTCGCCGACATCGAGGCCGAACGCATCGACACCATCTTCATGACCGGCGGCTCGAGCCTTGTGCCCGTCGTCGAAGCGGTGATCGCGGAGGAAATGCCGAACGCCGCAGTCAAGCGCGGCGACGATTTCCTCTCGGTGGCCTTGGGTCTAACGCTCGAAGCCGGGTCGCGCTACGGCTAGTCGCAAATCAACTCGCCCCATTGCGTGCGCTTGTCGCGCTTGCGGCATTCCTCCGATGGTCCGATCCACTGCCCGTCCGCCGACCAAGAACTCTTTTTGCGTTGCGAGTTGTCGTAGGCGTCCCTCTCGCACTTGTCCGCGCCTCCGGCCTCCATGCCATCCGGCTTGAAGCCTTGAAAATTGCACAGAATGACGAACCACCATTTTTGGCTTGGCGAAGTCAGCACGCGACTGCGCAAATACCCGGGCGCCCGCGACCACCAATTATTCAAGTCGTTGCGCAGAAATTCTTGGGGCAGCCGCTCCTTCGCCAAATCAAGAAACTGCTGATCGGTATAGGGCGGCCCGTTGTCGACGGCCGCCGCCGCGCTCCCGCCGAAAAACACGCCGAACACCAACACAAGCAAAACTGCCGGCAAGAACCGAAGCATGAACTTCTCCAAACTGACGCCCCGCAGGTACACTAACGTAAGAGTTGCGCCAAGCCAACTTGAGCACGCCGCCCTTAACGGCCATCATAAGGCGGCATTGGGCAAGGCGGGTGAACCGTGAGCGAATTGGAGAACTGGTCGCCGCTGGTCGAAACCGGCGCGGCGCTGGTGGTCGGCCTCGGCGCGTTGTTGCTGGTGCTGGTACTCATGTCGTCGCGCAAGCGCGTGACGATCTTCGACTGGCAATCGGGCCTGCTCTATCGCAACGGCGTCTTCAAGCGCACGCTGGCGCCGGGCGTACACCGACTTTTCGCCCCGCCCGACAGCTGGCTCGTCTTCGATCGCAGGCCGCAGTTCCTCACCCTGCCCGGCCAAGACGTGCTGACCCGCGACGCGCTGGGCATCAAGGTCACCTTGCTGGCGGAATACCAGATCGAAGACCCCGCAAAACTCGTTCGCTCGTTTCCCGTCGCCGCCAACCAAGACGTGCTGAACGCGATCTATCCCTTGATCCAAGTACCGATCCGCGAAGCGGCCGCGACCTACACGCTGGACGAGATCATCAAGAACCGCGACGCCCTGCCCGAACTGGTGCGCGCCGCCGCGGTCGAGCGATTGGGAATTGCCGGCATAAAACTCATCCGGGTCGCGGTGCGCGACATCATGATCGGCAAGGAGCTGCGCGACGCTTACGCCGCCAGCGCCATCGCGCAAAAGACGTCGGCCGCCACCCTCGAACGCGCCCGCGGCGAGGTTGCCGCCATGCGCGCGCTCGCCAACGCCGCGCGCATGGCGCAAGGCAACCCGGAGTTGATGCAGCTGCGCGCGTTGCAAGCGATGCAAAGCGCCAATGGCGGCCGCCAGACGATCGTCTTCGATTTTTCGGGCAAAACGCAGGCTGCGCAAACCGACCAGGGCTTCTCGCAAGACGACCCAGGCGGCGACCTTGGCGACGACGCCGACCTTCGTTAAACTGATTGCGCCTAAGGCTCCGGCAAAGCATCGCCAACCGGATCGCCGTCGGGCACCTC
>JANOFM010000263.1:0-9768 GCA_031413635.1 Alphaproteobacteria bacterium
CCGCCATGCGCGGCAACGATGGAAGCGGCTCCCCCGGCGGTAAGGTCCGCGTTGTCGGTCGCACCGGCGACATAAACGGCGCCATCCGCCACGGCGAGCGAACTAACCTGCCCTTCGCCAATCGCGCCGAGAGACACCTCCCACACCGCAGCCGATGTCCCACCGCTCGACAACAGCTTACGAACCTTCGCTTCGCCTGCTTCGACGGTCCCCAGAACGACATCGCCATTCCCGTCGATCGCCAGTGCCGAAGCGCGGTCGTCGCCCGTGCCGCCGAATTGACGCGCCCAGTCGAGACTGCCGGTTGACGTGAGTTTCATCAAATAGGCATCGTTGCCGCCGCCATGCGTCACGCTCGCGCTCAGCGCGGACTTCGTTTGACCCGCAACATAGAGCGAACCGTCGGCGCCAAACGCCAGCGCATTGGCTTGATCGTTGAGCGCGGGCGCGATCTGGCGCGTAAATAATTCGCGCCCCTCGGAATCGTACTTCGTGACGAACGTATCGTCGCCACCGCCGATCGCCGTCGTCGTCAGGCGCCCCGTCACCTTTCCCGCGATCGCCACATTGCCGTTGGAATCCGTTGCGAGTGCCAAGCCCGTCGCACTTGCGGCTGCACCCAACAACCGGCTCCAAACGAGTTGCCCCGCCGAATCGTACTTGCGCAGGTATACATCCTGATCGCCTTGTACGAGACCCGAACCCAAGTCGCCCGTGGTGCTGCCGACGGCATAGACGTTGCCGTTCGAATCGACGGCGGTTGCTTTCACGTCTGTAACGCCCGAGGCCGGTGCGATCTTGCTGTTGAATTTCGACGCAACGCCCGCGCCCTCGTCGGTCAACTTGATCAACTGCCCGTTTTGCGCGGCGCCGCTGCCAGCGACGCTGGCGGCGTAAATAGCAGGCATCGTGCCCGCCGCCGAAAGCGACACGCGCTCCGACGCCACCGTTTGGACGGCGATGCCGAAGCGCTTGGGGTCGCTCGCCGTCTTACCCTCGAAGATCGAGCGCGTAAATCGCGTGGTGACACCCGCCGCTTCCATCTGCACGTTCATGTAGGAAACGACATTGTCGACCGACAGATCGCCCGTCACCGCCGACATGTCCATCGTCACGCCGATCGTCGCGCCCGCTTTGACGACGGATGCAGTGAAAACCTCGCTGCCCGTTAATCCGGGAATGACATTGCTTGAGGCGCCGCCGACGATCGCCGGTCCGGCATATTTGGTCGGCGGGCGAGCGATCTTCAGTGCGCTGTCGGTTGTCGATGTGCGCGGCCCCATCAACAGCGTCAACTCGTCGAAGGCCTTATCCGACAGAAACGACTTGATCTCGGTCAAGCCCGCCTGAACGCGCCGGTTGAGGCCGGAAAGCTCCGCCGCGGGCGTCGAGGTCTGACTTGCGCGCGCAGCAAGCGCTTGAAGCCGCGACAATCCTTTGTAGAGCGCGAATAGTTTCTTGTGATCCTGCTCGACACCTAATTTGTTGAAAGCGCTATCGCCGGTGTCGACAAAAGACGTGGCCGTCAGCGCATCGCTCAAGCGCGAAATGGAAACCGGGTCCGCAGCCTTCTGGCTCCACGGCGCAACCGAAACAGCGGCTGCCGCAGGTGGGCGAGCGGCTGCGACCGAGCCCGCAAGGCGCAGCTGCGATTTGGCCGTGTAATAATTGCTCAGCGCCGAAAAATCGAACGCCGTCAACGTCGGCCTGTTGGATGGTCCGAAGAGTCCGCTCATAAGAGCGGGATTATCGTGCACCCGGCCTTAACGTGCCCCTAGCGCCGCGCGGTCTTTAACGGTTTGTCAGAGCGAGGTTTCGGAAACCTTAAGGCCTTGAACGACAGGTCTCCGCCGCGATTGAGCGTCAGCAGAACGACGCTGCGCCCGGCCGCACGCGCCGCGCCAATTCTTTCGTTCAGCTGTTTCGACGACCGCACGGCCTCGCGGCCCACTTCGACCAAGATATCGCCGGGCTCGATGCCGTTTTCCGCAGCCGATAAGCCGGGAAGCACGGTCGCGACGACGACGCCGTCGATGCCGGGCGGAATGCGTTGCGTCAAGCGTATCTCAAGGGTTAACGCGGACACTTTAAAACCGAGACCGCCCACGCCCGACAATGCATCGCCGCGCGCGCGCGTGACGGGCATGGCCGCCTCGGACTTGTCGCTTTCATACCGGCGCGCAACCGTCACTTGCTCGCTGATCAATTTGCCGTTGCGCATCACGTCCAGCATCAGCGCGCGGCCCGACGGAGCCTCCACGACAATCCGCTGCATGAGGCGCGAATCCGCGACGTCCTTGCCGTCAATTCGTACCACCACGTCGCCGGGTTCGAGCCCGGCTTTGGCGGCCGGACCGGCCGGCGTCACATGACCGATCAACGCGCCACGCGAATTCGACAGCGAAAACCCTTCGGCCAAGTCGCTGCTCAAATCCTGCACATTGGCGCCGATCCAACCCCGCCGCACTTGGCCGTACCGGCGCAACTGAGCCACGATCGTCTTGACCGTATTTGAGGGAATCGCAAAGCCGATCCCGATCGATCCGCCCGATGGCGAAATCAGCGCCGAGTTCAAACCCACCACATGCCCGTCCATATCGAACAACGGTCCGCCGGAATTGCCGCGGTTGATCGCGGCGTCCGTCTGAATGAAATCGTCGTAAAGTTCGGCGTCGAGCTGCCGGTTGCGCGCGCTGATGATCCCGGCCGTCACACTTCCTCCCAGGCCGAACGGATTGCCGATCGCAAGCACCCAATCGCCGGCCTTCGCCTCGTCCGAATTCCCGAACGACGCGGCCGCTAGCGGCCTGCGCGGCACGACGCGAAGCAAAGCGATGTCGGTCTTCACGTCGCGCCCTGCGACCGTCGCTGCAAGCCTGGTGCCGTCTTGAAAGCCAACGTAAATTTCTTGCGCGTCGGCCACCACATGATTGTTGGTGACGATCAAACCCGCCGCATCGATGACAAACCCCGACCCCAGCGACCGCGCGCGCGTCGAACTTGCGGCACGCTCCCCCAGCTTCACCGCGGGTTCGTTCGGCGCCGACGCCTGAACAAGCCGATCCGTCGCGATATTGACGACCGCGGGAGACAGCCGCTCGACCAAGCCGGAAAACCCATCGGGTGCCGGACGCGCCTGCGCGATCGATGTAAGGAACAAGCACCAACACACTGCCGCAGCCGCAAAAACTCTCAACAAGAACGCCCCCTCCGGGCGCCCAAAACAAACGCGGCGCCGACCGTTAGATCAGCGCCACGTCTGGTAAAGAACAGGTTACGGGTAGCTTCAACGTCCGCCCGATTGTCCTTTTTGGAAATAGCGGAAGAATGGACTGTCGGGCGAAAGTACCATCGTCGTGTTGTCGCCCGACAGGGATTCCTCATAGGCTTGCAGCGAGCGGTAGAAAGCGAAGAACTCCGGGTCCCGGCCATAGGCCTCGCCCAAAATGCGATTGCGTTCGGCCTCGCCTTCGCCGCGCAGAATGTCAGCCTTCTGGGTCGCGGTCGCCCTGATGACGGTGACTTCGCGATCGGCGCCGCTGCGAATCCGCTGGGCCGCCTCGCCGCCTTCGGCGCGCGTTTGCGAGGCCTTCTGTTGACGCTCGGTCTTCATGCGGTCGAACACGGCGTTCAAGTTCGCTTCCGGCAGGTCGGACCGGCGAATTCGCACGTCCACGATATCGATGCCCATCGCCCGCGCCTCGACCGCGACGGCGTCGCGAATCGCGCGCATCAATTGACCGCGCTCGCCCGACAAAAGCCGGTCGAAATTTTGTTCGCCCAAAACCCGCCGAAGGTTCGAGTTCAAGATCGGCACCAAGCGCAACCGCGCACTCTCCTCGTCCTTCACCGACTGATAAAAAACCTTGGGATCAGAAATACGAAAGCGCACGAACGCGTCGACGACGATGTTCCTGACGTCGGCCGTGATCACGACGCTGGGTTCGGCATCGAGATCCAAGATGCGTTTGTTGAAAAAGATGACCGACTGAACGAACGGCACCTTGAACGCAAGACCGGGGTCTTTGATGACCCGGACCGGGCTGCCGAGTTGAACGACCATGGCCTGCTCGCGCTGATCGACGACGAAAAACGCGTTGAACGCCACGAACAGAAGAATTGCCGCGGCGACTCCCGCCATTCCTAACCAACTTCTCATTGCGTGTTCCCTCCCGTGGTCGCGCGAGGCTCGGATTGATTGCGCCGCAATTCCGGCAACGGTAGATACGGCGTCACACCGGATGAAGCCTTACCGTCGATCAAAATCTTGGTCGATTTGCTGAGAATGCGTTGCATCGTCTCGACGTATAGCCGCTCCCGCGTCACTTGCGGCGCCGCGCGGTACTGCTCGTAGATCGACAGGAAACGCCGCGACTCGCCTTCTGCCAGGGTCACGGCTTGCGTCTTGAAGGCCTCCGCGTCCTGCACGATTTTCGACGCGTCGCCGCGCGCCTTCGGCACGATCGAACCGGCATAGGTTTCCGCTTCGTTGATGCTGCGCTGCCGGTCTGTATCCGACGCTTGTTGATCGTTGAATGCTTCGACGACAGGCGATGGAGGCTTGGTGTCTTGCAGTGCCACCGCCAGAATCGTTACGCCCGCGCGATAACTGTCGAGCACCGACTGCATGGTCGCGCGCACTTGCTCCTGAATCTTAGCGCGATCTCTTGTCAGAATGAGATCGACCTCGCTTTGCCCAACAGCCTCGCGCATCGCGCTGTCGGCGACCGCCCTGATCGTGGGCTCCACCTCGTCGACCTGAAAGAAAAAATCCTGAGCGTTTGTGATCTGCCAGCTGATGGTGAACTGAACGTGCATGATGTTCGCGTCGCCCGTCAGCATCATGCTTTCGGGCGTCAGATCGGCGGTCTGCGTGGCGCGTCCTTCGCCGCCTGACCGGAATCCGATATTGATTTGGTTGCGCGCACTGACGTTCGCGCGCAGCACTGTCTCAAGCGGTGGCGGCAATCGAACATGCAGACCCGAATTGACCGTATCGACGTACTGGCCGAAGCGCAAAACGATCCCCTGCTCGGCCGGTTGAATCTGGTATATCCCGGTAAACGCCCACAGCAGCAACAGTACGCCGCCCCCGATCGCAAAAACCACCCCGCCCGGCGACTGCTTTGGAAACATCCGGTTCAGCCACTCGCGCGCGCGCTTGTACAACTCGTCGAGGTCCGGCGGCCGGATATTCGGTCCTTGCCCGCGTCCGCCGCCGGGCCCCTGCCCCCACGGTCCGCGTCCGCCGCCTCCGGGGTTCCAGCCACCGCCGCCACCCTTATTGTCGTTCCAGGGCATTTCGTCCTCTCTTATCGCTCTCTCATGGATGGGCGAGCGCTGCGCGCAACGCGGCGCAAATGGGCGTCGAAGCCCCGGTCACATCCAAAGAGAATCACTCGACACAAACCACAATGGATGTACCGGCACTGCCGGTTTATAAGTTCCTAAAGCCCATGGGCGCAACGCATTCCCGGCTTTGCGGCTTGGCCGCGCGCCCGTTGTGATATGTGGAGCGCCTAGCCAACCCGTCAAGGGCCGAAACACTAGAGTTTTCAAATGCAAAGCCTCACAACCGAAGACGTCTTGATTGCGCTGCGCGGCGTCATCGATCCCGAAAATAACAAGGACGTTGTGGCTCTCGGGTTGATCCAAGGCCTCAACGTCAAAGACGGCCATGTCAGCTTTGCGCTCGAGGTGGCGCCCACCGAGGGCCGCGCCAAGGAGCCACTGCGTCTTGCATGTGAAAGGACGGTTCTGGCACTCAAGGGCGCAAAGTCGGTCGCGGCGGTGTTGACCGCCCATCGCGCCCCCGCAATCCCTGCCCCGCGCGGTGCTGGTTTGAATAGGCAAATGCAGGCTGAAGCAGCACCTCGCGCGGGCTCGCCCGAACGTCAAGGACCGGAAGGCGTCAAAGCCGTCGTTGCCGTCGCCAGCGGCAAAGGCGGCGTCGGCAAATCGACGGTTGCCGTAAATCTCGCCATCGCACTGAACAGGATGGGCCGCCGTGCCGGCCTGCTCGACGCCGACATCTACGGACCGTCGATCCCGCGCATGTTGGGCCTGACCGGCAAGCCGACATCGAAGGACGGCAAGAAGCTGCAACCGATGGAAGCCTGGGGCATCAAAGCGATCTCGATCGGCTCATTGATCGAGGAAGATCAGCCGATGATTTGGCGCGGGCCCATGGTGATGACCGCGCTGACGCAATTGATCTACGACGTGGTGTGGGCACCGCTCGACGTGTTGATCGTCGACATGCCGCCCGGCACCGGCGATGCTCAGTTGACCTTGGCCCAGCGCGTACCGCTCGCTGGCGCCGTCATCGTCTCCACGCCGCAAGACATCGCGCTCATCGATGCGCGCAAGGGTCTTGCGATGTTCAAGAAAACCCACGTCCCCGTCTTCGGCATCGTCGAGAACATGAGCACCTATATCTGTCCCAACTGCGGACACGAGGCCCACATCTTCGGCCACGGCGGTGCGCGCGAGACGGCGGCGAAACTCGGTTGCGACTTCCTAGGCGAAATCCCGCTCCACATCGCCATCCGCGAAACCTCCGACGGCGGAACGCCGATCACCGCGCGCGACCCCGGCGGACCGCAAGCCCGCGCCTTCATGGCCTTGGCCGAACGCGTCGCCGCCAAACTCGACGCCGGGGACACGAAGACCGCGCCGCGCATCACGATGAATTAAAAAAGGGCCGGCGCGACAGCCGGCCCAAGTGTCAAAGACGAATCGCCAGCTTACGGACGGCCCTTCTGGAGCGTCGCCTTCAGCTTCGTTCCGTCCGGCAACGTCACGTCCCACGAATCGCCGACATTCTTGACGCCGGGAAACGGAAGGCAGGTCGGCGCCGTGCCGGCCGGCGGCGCCGGTTCCGTCTGCATGCCGCAGAGATTGGCGCCCTCCATCTTCCACGTGCCCTTGGATTCGCCGGCGGCCGCCTTACGCGAATAGGTGCCGTCGGCGTTGTAATAGGTGCGCGCGAATTCTTTTCCGTCCGCGGTCGTCACGACCACTGTGTTGCCGAAGCGGCTCGCCATCGGATCGTCTGCCGCGATTGCCGCCGCCGCGCTGGCCGCGAACGCGACCGCCGCAAGAATGAGTTTCATGAGTGTCTTCCTTTGCGTCTTGAATTGAGGAGCAAAGTCCGAAATCGGACCGCGCGGATTTAGGCGCTCTAACCGCGTGTGTGCAAGCGAACACACGCCCCAGGCGTGTTGCAGCGCATTAAGTTTCCGAAATGTGGAACCAGTTTAAGCGCTCTTCGGCGAATGCCTGGCCCGTCGGCGGAAAATCTTGCGGCACATCGAAAGCACCAACATGAAAATGAACTTCCGTCGGCCAGCGTTCGCCCTCATAGGTCAGCGTCGAACCGCAAGCCGAACAGAACCCGCGCTTCACGTCCGGCGACGACGCGTAAGTCGAGAGCTGTCCCTTTGTAAATCTAACGTGGTCTCTTTCGAAGCCGGCGAATGCCGACACTGGCGCGCCCGTATGCTTGCGGCACGAGTGGCAGTGACAATAGGCGGTCCACTTCGCCGTGCCGTGCACCTCGAAGCGCACGCCGCCGCACAAACATCCGCCGGAGTGAATCTCGTGGGTCATGCCGAATAATTCAGCTTGAGTCCGGGCCGCGGCCAATCGGTGGCCACCAGCTTGCCCGTCGACGACAGACAGACAGTGGCCGTTTTCATATCGGCGCCGCCAAAGCAAACATTCGTCACCAGCGGATCGGCGAACGATGTCTGCTCGAAACTGCCGTCGGGCGCGATCGAGGTGATGGCGCCGGCAGGAAAGCCGATCGTCGCCACGCACACGCGCCCGCTAGCCTCGACAGCCAAAGAATCGAACAATTGCAGGCCGGGAAGTCCGCATACCAATGAGCCGTTGCGCGGCCCCATCGTTGGCGCCAGTACGCCCGACGCCACAATATCGAACTTCATCAACCGCCCGGCCATCGTCTGCGCCACGTAGAGCGTCGTCCCGTCCGGCGAGAGCCCGCAGCCGTTCGGCGTGTCGATCGGAAACACGATCTCCTTGATCGTCTTGCCGTCGGGCGTCGCGTAATAGACCGCGCCGCGATCCTGCAACCGTCCGTAACTCTTCCCTAGATCGGTGAAATAAAATCCGCCGTGAGTGTCGAACACGAGGTCGTTCGGGCCGTTCAACCGCAACCCATTGCACGTATCGTAGAGCCGCTCGACCTTGCCGGTCTTTAGATCGACGCGCTCGATGCGGCCCGTCGTGTAGTCGTGCGGCCGGTCGCCGGGAAACAACAGCCCGCCGCGATCATGCCATTGGAAACCGCCGTTGTTGGTTACATAGACCGCGCCGTCGGGACCCAGCGCCGCGCCGTTCGGTCCGCCGCCCAACGTCGCGATCACCTCGCTCCGCCCGTTCCACACCCGCGTCAGCGCGCCGCGCGCGATCTCCACCAGAACGATGCTGCCGTCCGCCATGGCGATCGGCCCCTCGGGAAATTTCAAACCGCTGGCGATTTCATGGACGGTCATGGGCACAGCCTCTCATTTCTTATCCAGAATGATGAAACTATAGCCGATCGGCCGCTCCGCCGATGAGGGATAATCTCCGGCAATCGTCACATTCCATTGTTCGTTGTCGATCACAGCAAAATTTGTGTCGCCAGCAAACTCGCCGTGAACGCGCGTCAAATATATGCGGCGGGCTATAGGCAGCGCGGCGCGGTAAATCTCGGAACCGCCGATGATCATTATTTCCTCAGGCTGCTCGCCGCAGGCTGCGTCGAGCGCGGCATCCAGTGAATTCACGACCACGGCTCCCTCCGCGCGATAGGCCTTGTCTCGCGTGACGACGATGTTCGTGCGCCCCGGCAACGGCCACTTCGGGAGACTTTCCCACGTCTTGCGACCCATGACCAAGGGCCGCCCCGCCGTGCGCGCCTTGAACCATTTCATGTCTTCGGGAATTCGCCACGGCAGCATGCCGTCGCGACCGATGACGCCGTTCTCGGCCACGGCCACGATCAGCGCAATGACCGGCGTCGTCATGTCCGTGCCAGCCGCTTCAGCGCCTCGCCGGTCAAGCGGAACACGGTCCATTCTTCCATGGGAATGGCGCCCAGCGACTCGTAAAACTTGATCGACGGATCGTTCCAATCGAGCACCCACCACTCGACCCGCGCGCAACCCTCGGTCACCGCGCGCTTCGCAAGATTGGCAAGCAGCGCCTTGCCGACACCCTTGTTGCGCAACGCGGGCCGCACGAACAAATCTTCGAGATAAATTCCGTGCCGCCCGCGAAAAGTGGAAAAATTATAGAACCACAACGCGAACCCCGCCGCCTCGCCGTCCCACTCGGCAATGTCGCAGAACGTGCGCGGATCGGGCCCGAACAACGCGCGCTCGATATCGCCGGGCGTCGCGTTGACCTGATCGAGCATCTGCTCGTACTCGGCAAGTTCGCGAATGAAAGCAAAAATCAAATCCAGATCGGCGCGTTGCGCGGGCCTGATCGCAAGGCCGGCACTCACACCGCCACCTGCGCGGCGATGTGGGGGTGGGCCTGATAACCCTCAAGCCGGAAGTCTTCGTACTTGAAGCCAAAAATATCTTTGACTGCCGGATCGATCTGCATGCGCGGCAACGCGAACGGCGCCCGCGTCAGTTGCAACTCCGCCTGCTCGATATGGTTCGAATAGAGATGCGCGTCGCCGAACGAATGGATGAACTCGCCCGCCTTCAACCCCGTCACCTGCGCCACCATCATCGTCAGCAACGCATA
>JANOFM010000264.1:0-11885 GCA_031413635.1 Alphaproteobacteria bacterium
CGAGAAGCAGGAGAATTTCGATCGCGCGCGCGCCGACTACAACCAGGCGATCAAACTGCAGCGCGATTACGCCGGCGAGTTTCAAGAGAGCTGCTTTGCGCCCAGCGACAAGGGCGAGCGGGTGCTGGCGAATTGGCCGGCATGCGATGGGGAGGGGGCGGAGTAGTGCGTTAGCCGCCGATCTTTTTGGGCGGCAGGCAGGGGATCAGTGCCAGGCACTCTTTAACTCTAAGGTCGGCACCGATCTTGGCCCAGCGCGCCGTCTGATCGGATATGCCGCCATAATCGTGCATCAAGGCAAGCGCCAGAGTGTGTTTCTGCTGGCAGGCCTCTTTCAGATACTGATCTGCGTGAGCGAGGCTCAAGGGGAAGGAACAGTGTCCGGTGCCGTGGACGATCGACAAGAAGAACGTCGCCGGGCCGTGTTCGCGGTCGGAGGCTCTACGCAATAATGCCAGGGCGAAGTTGTTGCTTTGCACGACGCCAACACCGGCTGCGTACATGAGGGCAAGCGTCGTTAGCGATGTGTTATCGCGCGCAGTTTCCGCGCCGTTGCAGATTAGGTAGACGACCTGGCGCGGGCGCAAATTGTCGGTCTCATCGAATGCCATGTCGCGCTGGAATTTGCGGATTGCCGATCGCGTGAGTTCCGTCAGCTCGCCGTTGATCGATCCGTGGTAGTATCCCAACGCATTCAGCGTCTGTTGAATGACGCGGATGTTGACCAATTTGCCGTTCATCTGATTGGCCAAAACGCCAAGGCTCTTGTCGTTGTAAGAGCAGGTTAGCGTGTACATCTTCATGCGCTTTTGAGCGATAACTGCCGCTTGGGCGCCGGTATCGAATCCAGCGTCGATTGCGGCCTCCCAGTGATCGCGTGCGCGTACAATGTTGTCCGCTGCTGCTTCCGCGTCCCCAAGACTGAGGTATTTTCTCGCAATGTCGGCGGCTTCGCGAGCGTCCAATCGCTTGGCGCATTTCGAGTCGCCAGCGGCGTCGCAAGGCTGTCGAACCGCTTTCTGCGCGAGTGCGGCACGGAACGGCGGTGCGAACACAAGGCCGCCGAGCGCGCCAAGCAACCACGCGCGCCGGGTCGCCCGGGCATTGCGCGTTGCCGTCGAATTGCGATTCTCAATCTTCATCGCTCTGTATCCGGCGCGTGGCAAAGACAATTCTCAATTCGGCCTAACTAGTCGCGGTCGTAACAACAACCGGTCGAGAACACAGCACCCTGGACATTGCAGTTCACCGCGCGGCAGTCGGATGGCGGAATGTTGCAGTCCGATGTGCAGTGCTTGCCTGGATTGCCACGATGCGGGTGGTTTGGATGATGCCCCTTCTCAAGCCTGGCCAAGTCCAAAGCCAATTGATTAAAGCGGGTGTGGCTATCGGTCCATGCCTGACGCGAGCCGGCGCATTCCATCTCGCGATAGTGATGTGTCTGCATGCACAGATTGTAGGTGGTGCAGTTTGCTGTAACGAACCGATAGGTCGCGTCGATTTCGGCGCGGTACTGACGAAGCTTTTCCATCAAAATGGTCCAGCTCTCGTCACGCATCGTTGTGGGCGCGCCGCTTTCGATAGCGCCTACACGCGTGGTCAGTGTCCGGTGTTCTTCAGCCAGCGCGTGGACGACGCAAACATCCTTGGCAATCTCGACGCTGTGGTGGGCGTGCGGTTTCGGATCAGGCCCATGCTTGTAGCACGCGACGAGTCCGATGGCGCAAACAAGCGCCACCAGCATTGTCGTTCCGATCGATTTCATTTTCACTCCCCTCTCTTGCAGGTCCGGCGACGCCGTCCCCATCAGTCTGTTTCAACGCGTGGCCCGGTCGGGCGCACATTTCGTGCCAATCGGCGCAATCCGATGCGCGTAGAGTCCCGTTTTGTCGGCTGTGCTGTTCTCAAGCTGCTGTAGTTCGATCAGTGCCCAACGTTCCCTTGCGCTCAGGCTCGCATAGGTCGAGCCGGGGCCGTATCGTTTCATCAACGCCATCGCGATCGGGTGTCCTTGGGTCGACGCTTCCTGGAGATATTTGTCGGCTTGCTCAGGCGAGCGCGGGACATCGCACAGTCGATAGCTGTCCAAGATTATTCCAGTGCCAAAGAGCACCGCGAGGTTGTAGGTCGCATCGGGATAGTTGTGCCGGGTCGACGCCAGCGTCAGCCAATACTGCGCCTGGTCCATGTTCTGCACCACTCCGAGACCCGTGGCGTACATGATGCCGAGCGTCGTCTGGGCGACTACGTCGCCGGCGCCTTCGGCGGCGTTGCAGATCAACGTGACGATTTGCTCGGGCGTCAGCGTGTCGGTTTCGTCTTCCTCCCGTTCGCGCTGATACTTGCGGATCGCCGCGCGGGTCTGCGGGGTTAGTTCGCCATCGAGCTGGCCGTCATAATGACCGAGCGATTTTAGCGCCTGCTGCAGCACTTTGACGTGGATCAGGTCGCCGCTACGCGCTTTGTAGTCGCGCGAGATGGCCGCGAGACTGTCGGGTGTCCATTTGCAGGTCGTCTCGTGCGCTTGCAATCGCTTTTGGGCGAGGATCGCGGCGGTGGCGCCTTCCGGGTCCACCGGTGGCGCTCCGTCAGGAGACTCCGTGGCCAAATCGATGGCTTTGCGCCAGCAGGCGCGTGCTTTCTCTTTCGCGCCTTCCGCGAATGCAGCGTCACCATATTTCAACGCTTGGCGTGATTTGGTGGCCTCGTCGCAACTTCTTCTGCCGCCACCATTGTCGTCGTCAGCGTTTGGAGTTACCCCTAGGCAAAAGTATGCTCTTTGGCGCGGCTCTTCTGGGTCCAGGCCGTGCTTCCTCATCAATTCGTCGAAGTATTTGGGAGCGCCGTCTTCCCATTTCGAAAACTCGGACTCGCGCTCCGGATAGGTGCGCTGGATTGCGTCCAGCCAAGCTTGTGCGTCTGGCTTTCCCTGGGTCTGACATTGTTGGGCGCCAATAACCAGGTAGATGTACGCAAATTCCATATTGTGAAACGGAACGAATCTCGACTTCGGACAGAAGGGTACGTACAGCCGCTCGTCTCGCGACGATTCTTTAGCAAACTTGAATGCGTCCGCTCCAAGAAATGTGAGACCAAGCCGGTAGAATCCCAGCACGCCATCTTTGTCGCCTTCATTCCAAAAATCGTAGGGCGCTTCTGTCGATTCTTCTGGAGTCATAGGCAATCCGCTGCGAATAAGCCCGGCGACGGGAGAGCCATCTGCTTCAGCGATTGCGAGTTCGGTCGCGCGATGCAGCACATCTATGTTGATTTTATCGCTGCCCGGCACACGGTCCGGACTTCTTTCCAACCACCAATCGCGCAACGTACCTGGGGCTGTGCCCGGACCTTTGCCGAACAAGTCAGGGAAGCCCGCTCCCACACCCACGGCTGTCTGACCGGGGCTTTTGCTTGCAGTCTGCGAAGGCCCGGTGAATTGCTCTTCATCATAACCCTTTTCACACCAGAACGGTTCGGAGGGCAGGGGCGCGGTTAGGCATTGCCACAACCAAAAGGCAAGCACGCCTGCCAAGGCGAGCGAGAGGATTGTTGCGAGGATCCAAAGCCACGGATCCGCACCACCGGAGGTAGGAGTCTTTGTCGTCGCTTTTTCCTTGCAACAATCGCACTTGCCGCAATTGTGACCCGAGCAGCAGTGATGGTGTTCGTGGACGTGGTGTTGGGCAGGGTGTTTGGTTGTCATCGCGCGCTGCCCGCGTGCAAATCGAGGGCGCGGATCCGCGTGGCTCGAACATCGTTCGCGCCGACAGGGCGATTGGTCGCCTCTCTGTCCACTTTAGTTCCCCACCCCAACGGCACTCGCTTCTGATGCTTTGTGACTGCAACAAGAATTGCTGTGTCGATTTCCCCTCGCGCGCGACCGAGAGGGTCGCGACAGGTCAGCAACGTTTTGCCGGTCGAACTGGCCAAATTGACGGCGTCGCGTTGTGTTTTGCGAACCGTGCCTGCTTGGCCGTTTGCTCGATCGCGTGCCTCGACTCCCAATCCTTTCGCAGATTTAGCCCCCGATCGGAGTTCATCGCTCCGCTTGAGAGCTGTCAACCTTAGCGTGTAAGTTTTGCCACATTCGACCGGTGGTAGTTGCGCAGCGGCCACCAGTAACAGGCGGCACTCAGTGTCGCCGTGCACAAGCGATGAATCGAACTATTGCCGTTCGCCTGAGAGGAGAACTCTCGGCGGAACGCCGACATGGTGGCGCCATGATTTTCGTGTCGTCTTGTCTCGCGCGGGCCGGCGCGCTCTGGTGCGGCCTCAACTTTGGAGAATTGAATGGCGCAGAATTCGGGCGGGGGCGGGTTTGGCTGGTTCATCGTCGGCATCGCCGTGGGCGTCGCGGGCACGATCTATGGTCCGGGTCTGTACAATAAATATGTGCTGAAGGCGCCCGAGCGCGTTCGCATCGAGGCAGCGCCGAATGTCACCCCAGGCGAATGGCGGCGCATGGCGCGCTTCGATATCGAATTCAGCCGCTTCAAAGCCGACGGCCGCAACTGGGATTGGCCGATGAAGGATCCCGAATTGCAGCTGTGCATCCGCCAGGGCCGCGAATACCGCAAATGCTTCGGCCCGAAGGAAGCAGAAGTCGCGTCGTGCCAGAAACTGTTCAAGTGTACGACGGCGGCGATCAGCGTGCCGCCCGGACGCTTTGAAGTCGAGCTCAACGAGTGGGACGATTTCAACGCGCCCGATCCGATCGGGACGATCGATTGCAATGTCGGGGAGACCTGCAAGTTCGATCTGGGCATCGTGACGGTAAGCGCGGCCGGGCCGTAGCGCCGGTTTCGAGAGTGCGTTTCAAGCTAAGCGGCGAGGCGCAGTCTGCCGACGAGTCGCGCATTAGAAAGTCTTAACAAATCGTTACCACGCGCGCGTCTGCCACAGTGCCTGTGGCGATCGTCGGGTGCGCGGGTGCCTTCGATTGACCCTCATCCGGGCGGCGCGCAGCTTGGCCGCATGATCTGGGATTCGCGGGGCAAATGGGATGTGCTCGGGCGAGGGGGAGGCGCGGTTTTGGCTGCGTTTTCGCTCGCGCTTAGCGGTTGCGCGTTCAGTTACGAAGATGGCGACGGGCGGCGGCAGGTGGTCGGGCTCTACGACATGACGGTCGACGCCGCCGATCCGAGGGCCTCAACGGACGAAACGCGGCATTTCACGTTTTACGGTTTGTGGTTCGACGATGCGTTCCGCGGCACTTCGATCGCACTCGGCGAGGTCGAGCTTTCGATCGCGGATTTGCGCAACCAGTGGCCGGGCGAGGGCACGGATGTCGAGAGCGTCGTCGACGGCGACGATTGCACGGGGCGTCTCGGATTTCGCTGGTGTTCGCTCGGACCGCGCGATCCGTCGCGGGCCGGAGAGGCGTTCGACATTGCGGTGGCCGGTATCACGATCGGGGCCGGCGCGCGCGACCGGCACTTCGGCGTCGGCTACCACCGCCAGATCCTTTTGGAAGTGACGAACGAGAATGCACTGGTCACTTGGCCGTCTTCGCTAACGCTACGACGGCCGGGCGAGCTAGACCTCGCCGGCCGAAGCTTTGGCGTAGGCGGGCCGGCTCAGGTGAAACTCGAAGGCTTGTTGCGCGGATCCATCAACGGTTGAGATTGCGGGGACATTATGCGGAAGATCACGATTGCACTTTTGGCGGGGACGAGCTTGCTGGCTGGGTGCGCCGACCCCAACGCCGTGTTCGTCGAGACGGCGGGCGGGCTTTCGATCGGGGTCGAGCCCAAGGATGCGCGCGTCCAAATGGGCTATCGCCGGCGCGAGCGTTATGTGGCGCCGACCTATACCGAGACCGGCGCGGTGCCGCCGGTGATCGCGGGTTTCGTCGCGGGCGGTACGGTGTTTGCGCCGGAGATCAATCAGACGCTTGCCACCGGATCGGCCGCGATGAATTTGGCCGGCGGCAAGAACATGAACCTGAAGGAGTTGCAGGTGCAGATTTGCAGCACCGACGAGGAACCGCAGAGGTCGCAATGCATGAGCGCGATCGCCGACCAATGGGGGCTCTATCGCGACAAGGTGATGTGCGAGGCGAATTTGGGGTGCAAGGGCGAGCGGCGTTTGGCGGTGGTCGGCACGCAGACCGATTGGGGTTTGCGGGTGGAATCCGGTGTGACGACGCAGAATTGGCCGCAACTGCAATTCGGCTTCCAGCGCCGCGAGATGACCTACTTCCCGGTGCAGGGCGAGATGGATCCGAGCCATCCGGGCGGCGGCGATCATTTTCCGTCGGCTCTGGCGATGGTATCGACGGGCTATAACGTGCCGACGACGCGCATGGCCGAGAATGGCGGCGCGCCCAATCCCGAATTCGGCACGGCGCAGATGATCGCGACTGGTGCCGCCGCCGATATGCTGTCGATGCGGCGCGAAATCGGCGAGGCGGTGCGCGGACAGATGCAGGCGGCGGCGAACTTGAGCGAGGCGCGCTTGCGCAGCGCGGCGTCTCAGGCCTCGACCGTCGCCGCGCAACAACAGGCGGCGGCCGCCGATCAGGAAAAGCAAGCGGCCGAGACGCGCACGGCAGCGGCGGTTGCAACGGCGGAGGCGGATCGTGCGCTGCTCGATCTCGCGGTATCGCAACTCGATGTCGAGGTCGGCGCGTTGATGAAAAACTACGGCCTGGGCGAGGCAGGCGACGGCACCAAGGTGCGCGACAAGGCGCCGGCAGCGATCGAATCCGTCAACACCCAGATCATGGAATTAAAGGGGGAAACGCTCGATGCGCACGCGACGGTCGGCCAACTGCGTCAGCGGTTGAGGGTGGACGCCAATCTGCGCGGCGCCCTGCTCAACAGCGCGGGGGTTGAAGTCAGCGGGTAGCGGCGTTGATTGTCGCTTAATGTTGTGTTAGTCTAGCTTAGCTAACCTAAGTTGGACTTTTGAGCCTGAGCCAATGCGTACCGTCAACATCTTCAAAGCGAAGTCCGATCTGTCACGGCTTGTCGAGGCGGTGGAGTCGGGCGCCGAGGCGGAGATCGTCATTGCGCGCAACGGCCGGCCAGCCGCGCGTCTTGTCCCGATCAATACCGAGGTTTCGGGTCCGCGAATCGCAGTCGCAAAGATTCATGGCGACATTCCGCCCGACGACCCGGAATTAAACGCCATTATCGCGGCAATGTTCGAAGGGCGCCCGACGAAAAAGACACGTCGGCCGTCGAAGGGCAAGCGGTGAATCTTCTGCTCGATACGCACATAGCACTTTGGGCTGTAACGGGTCACAAGCGTCTACCCGCGCTGGCACGCGATATGATTTCCGATCCGAAAAACAAAATCTCGGTTAGTGCGGCAAGCGTTTGGGAGATTGCAATCAAGCACGCGCTGAAGCGTAACGGGGTAGCTGCAATTCCAATTTCCGCGAAGGACGCCATCAAATATTTTGGTCTAGCCGGTTACGTGATTTTGCCGATTTCGCCGGCGCACGCAGCGGCTGTCGAGGCTCTGCCGCATCTGCATGGAGACCCGTTCGATCGGTTGCTTGTTGCCCAAGCAATGAGCGAGCCGATGCGGTTGTTGACGCACGACCCCGCTTTAATGCGGTACAGCGACGCCGTCATACAGGCGTAGCTCTCAGGCCGCCCGTTTCTGCACGACCGCGCGCGCTCCGGCGATCCATTTTTCGATTTGTTCGCGCGAGGGCGCCGGGGCATCGCGCAGGGTGCGCACGCCGTCGGCGGTCTCGCAGAATTCTTCGACCATATTGACGAGCGCGTCGGTTTCGATCCCGGCGAGGTCGTCGGCGTCGCGCACGCCGGCCGCAACGATCAGCTGAGCGGCGAGGCTGGAGAGGCCGGGCACGGTGCAGGCGAGTTCGGCTTGGGCTTGCCAATCGCGGATCAGGTTGGCGCTGATGTGGCGGAATTTGATTTGCGCGGCCGCGCCGTCGGGCGAGACGGAGAGCAAGTCTTTTACGGTGTGAATGCCGATCGCGGTCAGGCGGCTTGCGGTCTTGGGTCCGATCGAGGGTGCTTCTTCGACGGGCGATGCTTCGGTGAGGCGGAAGCGATCGGCCTTCGCGCCGGGGGCCATGGCTTTGGCCGCCGACATGGCGGAGGCGAACAGGCCTTTGGATTTGGGCGCCGGGGCAGGTGTGGGCTTCGCCGCTTCCGCCTTGGCGGGGGCAGGGGCGGGTTTTGCGGCTGCGGGCTTTGCGGGGGCAGCCTTGGGTTTCTCCGCGCGCTTGGCTTTTGCTTTCTTCGTCGTGCGCGCGGCGGCGCCGGTGCCGTGGGCGGTGCCGGTTTCGCGCGGCCACTGCGCGTCGAGGGATGAGAGCGGGCGCTTCAAGACTTCCTCGGCGTGGAGGGCGCGCACCACCTTGTCGTCTTCCGACAGCATCGCGCGAACTTTGCCGGTCTTGCGGAATTCGTCGTACATCTTGGCGACGATGGCGCGTTCGCCGACGTCGGCGATTTTGGCGAGCACGGCGCGCATCGGTATGCCGAGCACGGCCAACAGCGTGTCAAGCGCGAGGCTGACTTTGGGCGGGGCGACTTTGGCCTCGGCGAAGGCGCGCTCGAGGATACGGGCGAGCATCGCCGCGGCGTGGCCGATCAGTTTGGCGATGGCGTCTTTCAGTTCTTGGTCGAGGGCGGCCTGCGGTTTCTTCACGCCGACGGAGAAATCGTAGTGGTTGATGATCGTCTCGTAGTGCGGGTTCGAGGTTTTGGCGCCGGTGCGCACCATTTGTTCGAGCCAGTCGGCGCTCTGAGGCACCGTCACGTCCGGAAAGCCGCCGAGATCGGCTTCGAGGATGCGTTTGAGTTCGAAATAGCTTTTGGAGAAACTCCATTCGACGGCGCGGTGGATGACGCCTTCTTCTTCCGTTTGCCCGGTGTGGAACGGTTGCACGGGGTCGACGACGTAGTGGCTCATCACGCCGGCGCAATAGGCGGCATGGGACCAGTCCTTGTTGCCGAGCGCGCGCACGGTGCGGCGGTACCATTCGCGTGCGGCGGCAGGTGCGCCGCCCCAATCGTTGTCGCGCACGTGGAGGACGTGGTTTTTGAAGTCCTTGAAGACCTCGTCGGGGGCTTTGGCGCCTTCGAGATAGGCGGCGTGATGGTGCAGAAAGAGGCTGCGCCAGAGGTCGGCCTTGTCGCCCTGCAATAGATGCAACGCTTCGACCGCCAACCGGTGATGGTTGGACCGACAGACGGAATTCATCACCAAACTCGCGAACAAACTCATGGCACTCGCCCCAGAGAATCAATTTGTTAATGCTGGGCGGACCCGGTTAACGGGCCGTTAAGGAGTGGGGCGTTGCGCATGCCGTTGCCGGTCGCGAACGACACGGAGCGGATGGAAATAGGTGTGACGTCGACCAGCGAATGGGGTCTTCGCCACGGCCTACGTTAGGACTTCGCGCCGCAATAGGCTTCGAGGCGATAGCCGTCGGGGTCGATGACGAAGGCTGCATAGTAGGTGTCGCCGTAGTCGGCGCGCAGACCCGGTTTGCCGTTGTCGCTGCCGCCGGCGGCGAGGCCCGCTTTGTGGAAGGCGTCCACGCTCTTGCGCGTGGGCGCGTCGAAGCAGAAGTGGAGGCCCGATGCTGCGTCGGCCTTGACCGGGCGTTCGGCGGCGCCGATCCAGAGCACGACCGCGTCGGCGCCGTAGCCGAGCGAGCCTTCGCCTTCGCTGAGGCATTTGTAGCCCAGGGGTTTGAGCGCCGCGTCATAGAACGATTTCGCCTTGGCGATACTGCGCACGCCGATCGAAACATGGTTGAGCATTGGATTTTCCTCATGAATGCAGCACGGGTGAGGCCACGTCAGCGCGCACATTTACGTGTGCCGCGTTTCCTTCGCTTGGGAAAAATTGCTATGTTTGCGGCCATGAAAGGCGCGACCCCATCCGTCCCGACGATTACATCGCGCGCCATCGCTCAGGGCGCGGATTGGAGCATCGCCGAGGTCGTGTGCCGCGCCGGACCGCAGACGCGCCCGTATGAGGAGCGCCACACGCGGGTGTCGATCGCGGCGGTGGTCGCGGGATCGTTTCATTACCGCGGAGATGCGGGCCGCGCGCTGCTCTATCCGGGTTCGCTGCTGCTGGGAAACGCGGGGACATGTTTCGAATGCGGCCACAAGCATTCGACCGGCGATCGTTGCATCGCCTTTCACTACGAACCGGCGCTGTTTGCCGAGATTGCGGCAAGTGCGGCGGGGTCGCAGCATTTTCGTTTCAACGCCGCGATGCTGCCTGCGATGCCCGAACTTCTACCGACCCTGGTCGAGATCGAAGCGTTGACCGAAAGCGGGCGGCGGATTGCGGGCGAAGCGCTGGCGATCCGTTTGGCCGAGCGCGTCGGCGAGACGATGTCGGGGGCGCGCGGCCGCGTCGCCAAACCGTCGCCCGGCGACGAGCGGCGCATCAGCGCGGTGCTGCTTTTCATCGAAGAAAACGCCGACAGCGCGATCGACCTGGCGGGCCTCGCATCGATGGCCGCGATGAGCAAGTATCATTTCCTGCGCGCGTTCCGGCGCACGACGGGCTTGACGCCGTACAAGTTTCTGCTGGGCGTTCGCATGCGCCGGGCGGCGATCAGGCTTGCGACCTCGAACGCGCCGGTCTCAGAGATCGCCTTCGACGCCGGCTTCGGCGATTTATCCACGTTCAACAATCGTTTTCGCGATCTGTTCGGCGCGACGCCCGGCCGGTTCAGGCGGGTTTGACTGTTTTGAGGTTGGTGTTTCGCGCGCCGGCTTACGGTTCTAGTCGATGAAATCGCGGTCGATCGTCTTGGCCGCTTGCCAACAGCAAATGCCGGCGAGGAACTGCGGTATCACCATCGAAAGCAATCCGTAACGCAGGCTTTGGTCGCCGGCCCACGGCGCCAAGCCGTCGCTCATCGCGCCGACGATGGTGGGTCCAAGTCCCAAGCCGATCAGCGTCCCGGTGACGCCGGCGGTGGCGGCCGCGCGGGCGCGGGCGTCGTCGGGTGCGAGGCGCTGCAAGGCGGCGGCGAGCGGCGCGAAGCTCATGGTGCGGAAAAAGGCCTCGCCCGACGAGGCGACGAGGAGGACGGCGATGGTGGGCGCGAAAATGCTGACGACGCTGAACGGCAGCGAGAGAAAAATCACCGCGGCCGGCAACCACATCTGCCAGCGCTTGTCGCGCCGTGCGAGGCGGTCGGCGGTAGGCCCGCCGAGCCAGCTTCCGCCGAGCGCCACGACCGCGCCGATGGTGCCGAACACGGCGCCCGCTTCGCCCGGCGTCCAACCGAAGTAGCGCACGACGAACACTGTCCCCCAAACCAGGCCGCCGTAGATGGCGATGGCGCCCAAGGCGCCGGCGGCGATGATGTAGCGGAAGGCGGGCTTGCGGGTGAGCGCGAGGAAGCCGCCATTGCCGGTCGCGGCGGCTGTTGCGGATTTGCGCTTGGGTTCGGGCAGCACGAAGGCCGCAAATAGCGCGACAACAAGGCTGACCCCACCCAGCACGTAGAGCGCCACGCGCCAACCGTAGGCGTCCGTCAGCATGCCGCCGACGATGCCGGCCGCGATCACGCCGGCCGGTCCGCCCATGACGTAGATCGCCATCGCGCGATTGCGTCGCTCGACGGGGACATAATCGGCGATCAAGGACTGGGCGCAGGGGTTGCAGCCCGCTTCGCCGACGGCAAGTCCCATGCGCGCGGCCGCGAGTTGCAGGAAGCCGGTCGCCGCTCCCATCGCCATGGTGCACAGCGCCCAGGACGTCGCGCATACGGCCAGGATTCTCGTGCGGCTGATGCGGTCGGCGGCGAAGGCGATCGGGATGGAGGCGGCGGCGAAGACGAGCGCGAAGATCGTGCCGCTGAGCAGGCCGAGCTCGGTGTCGCTCAAGCCGAATTCGTGTTTCACCGGTTCGGCGATGATGGA
>JANOFM010000265.1:0-5210 GCA_031413635.1 Alphaproteobacteria bacterium
TTCGGCGAGCGCGATGTAGCTCTCATAGGCGTTGACCTGGAACGCGGTGTGGATGGCGTTGGCAAGTTGGGCTTCGATCGCCTTGACCACTTTCGGGTGGCGGTGGCCGGTGTTCTGCACGCCGATGCCGCCGACGAAATCAATGTAGCGCATGCCCTCGACATCCCAGATCTCGGCGTTCTGGGCGCGCGCGACGAAGACGGGGTGGGCGGTGTTGACGCCGCGCGGCACGGCGGCCTGACGGCGGGCGAGAAGTTCGGCGTTCGTGGTCATGGGTTGCGTCCCGGAGCGTTCATGTCTTTGGCGTTCGATGTTGTTTCGGTTTGACTTGCAAAATTGGTTTCAGCGAAGGATCAATTCGTACCGCCTCGTCACTAAGGATTGCGCAAAGTTCGTCATTCAGTCTGCGTCCATTTTTCTTGGCTCTTGCTCTCAGATCATCATAGACCTTCTTCGGCACGTTCGTTACTCGGATTGTTGCCATCTTCAACTCTCCTCATTCGTTCCTCAGGATTTTGCAACTTCGCGCGCTTCGATGTCTTGGGCGCGTTGGAAGGAGGGGCGGGCGGTGGCGCGTTCGGAGAAGGCTGTGAAGGCCGGGCGTTTGTCGATCATGCCGAATTGCATGCCGAAGCCGAGCGAGGAGGCGATGTAGAGATCGGCGGCGGTGAATTGATCGCCGAACAGCCATGGGCCTGGTTTCAGCGCGGCCTCAAGTGCCGCGAACGCGCGGTCGTAGTCGCCCCAGCCGGATTGGAAGCTGTTGGGCGTATGACCAAGGCGTTTCTCCGCCATCGCGGGTTCGAGCGTCGTGGGCGAGAACATCAACCATTGCAGGAAGCGGCCGCGGCGCGGGTCGGAAGGCGTGGGGGACAGTTTCGTTTGCGGAAATTTGTCGGCGACGTAGAGCAGGATTGCCGCCGTCTCGCCGAAGCCGATGCCGCCGTCCTCGAAGCCCGCCACCTTGCCCATCGGGTTGATCTTCTTGTAGGCCTCCGACGGATGGCCCGGCGCGCGGATAATCACGCGCACGAGTTCGTAAGGCTGACCGACCTCTTCCATCATCCAGAGCGAGGTGAAGGCGCGGGTTTGCGGGCAGTGGTAGAGTTTCATGATGTCACTCCTATTCCAAATAACTGTCATCCCGGCCGAGGCGATAGCCGAGAGCCGGGACCCAGGAGATTGTGTGTTGCGTTCGACCTAGTCGCCTGGGTCCCGGATAGTAAGGCTCACAAGACCGCTGCTTCGCAACGGGCTCGCCTAACTTTCGGGATGACAGTGTTTTTCACAATCCACCCATCGCCAAGTACTTCATCTCGAGGAAATCCTCGATGCCGTATTTCGAGCCTTCCCTTCCGATGCCGGATTCCTTCATGCCGCCGAAGGGGGCGACTTCGGTCGAGATGATGCCTTCGTTGATGCCGACGATGCCGTATTCGAGCGCTTCGGCGACGCGCCAGACTCTGCCCACGTCGCGGGCGTAGAAATAGGCGGCGAGGCCGTATTCGGTGTCGTTGGCGAGGCGGATGGCGTCGGCTTCGGTCTTAAAGCGGAACAGGGTTGCGACCGGGCCGAAGATTTCTTCCTGCGCGATCGCCATTTGCGTGTTCACTTCGGTCAAGACCGTCGGTTCGAAGAAGGTGTGGCCGAGCGCGTGGCGTTTGCCGCCGACGCCGAGCTTTGCGCCCTTCGATGTCGCGTCCTTGATCAGGCGTTCGACTTTTTCGACCGCTTCCATGTTGATCAACGGGCCTTGCGTGATGCTATCGGCGAGGCCGTCGCCGACTTTGAGATCGCCGACCGCCTTCGACAGTTTCGCGGCGAAGGCGTCGTAGACATTGTCTTGCACGAACAAGCGGTTCGCGCAGACGCAGGTTTGGCCCATGTTGCGAAACTTCGAGAGCATCGCACCCGTCACCGCGCTGTCGAGGTCGGCGTCGTCGAAGACGATGAAGGGTGCGTTGCCGCCGAGTTCGAGCGAGACTTTCTTCACCGTCGAGGCGCATTGGCGCATCAAGAGCTTGCCGATTTCGGTCGAGCCGGTGAAGGAGAATTTGCGCACCAGCGAGTTGCCCGTCATCTCTTGGCCGACGCGCGAAGAGTGCTTCGTGGTCACGATGTTGAAGGTGCCCTTGGGGATGCCGGCGCGTTCGGCGAGCACGGCAAGCGCCAAGGCCGAGAGCGGCGTCTCGGCCGGCGGCTTGATGACGATGGGGCAGCCGGCGGCGAGCGCCGGGCCGCATTTGCGCGTGATCATCGCGTTGGGGAAATTCCACGGCGTGATCGCGGCGACGACGCCGATCGGTTGTTTCAGGACGATGATGCGGCGGCCGTGTTGGGTTTGCGGGATGACGTCGCCGTAGATGCGCTTGCCCTCTTCGGCGAACCACTCGATGAACGAGGCGCCGTAGGCGACTTCGCCGCGCGATTCGGCGAGCGGTTTGCCTTGTTCGGAGGTCATGATGATCGCCAAGTCTTCTTGGTTCGCCATCATCAGGTCGAACCATTTGCGCAAGACGGTCGCGCGTTCTTTCGCGGTCTTGGCGGCCCAGGCGGGCCACGCGGCGTTCGCAGCCTCGATGGCGCGGCGGGTTTCGCTTTCGAGCAGATCGGGCAAGGTTGCGAGGACCGCGCCGTTGACGGGGTTCGTCACTTGGAACGTCGCGCCTGAGTCCGCGCCCACCCATTCGCCGTTCACGTAGGCTTTTTCGCGCAAGAGTTGCGGGTCTTTGAGGCGCATCGGGGGTCTCCAAGCGGCGGAATTTGCTGCGGTGTTTTAGACCGGCTTGGCTAGTTCCGAAAGGTGCCAGAGTCGCGTGACAATTGGGGCCCAGCCGGGCATGTTGCGCCGCTCTTTTCCTGCCCCCCGCCTAAGGATCGTTCATGCGCCTTTTGGGTCTTGTCCTCATGAGTTCCAGCCTTCTCACCGCTTCCGCCTGTGCCACGCTCGACGTTATGATGCCGTTCGGCGGGTCGACGGGGGCCACGCCCGAGACGGCGACTTCGACGACCCCCGGGCTCGCGATCGATCGCAAGACCGGCTACCCGCCCTATGCGACGATGAAGGGGACCGTGTTGATCGCGCCGCACGGGGCCAAGCGGACGGATTACTATTTCTGGCTGAACGAAAAACGCACGGCGCCGGTCATCCGCTACCTCGAAGAAGAGAACAAATACGTCGCCGAGGTCATGGCGCCGACAGCTGAGTTGCAAAAGAAATTGCGCCAGGACATCCGGCGTTATGCCGAGGCGGTGGAAGGCGCGCCGCCGTTCAAGGACGGCAAGTACTGGTATTACGAGCGTTTCGCGCCGGGGGCGGAGTATCCTGTGATCGCGCGGCGCTTGGGGTCGACATCGGGGCCTGAGGAGATTCTGCTCGACGGCCAGATCGAGGGCGCCAAGCACGATCAGTTCAAGGTCAATCACTACGGCGCTTCGCCCGACGGCAACATCTTTGCCTATGCGGTCGATTACGCGGGCGACCGCTGGCATAATTTGGTGTTTCGCGACATGCGCACAGGCGCGCTGCTGCCCGACAAGATCGAGAACGTGGCGGCCGATTTCGCATTCGCAGACGACAACAAGACCGTGTTCTATCTCAGACTTCAGGCGGGCACGGCGCGCTCGTATCGGTTGGCGCGTCACGTTCTGGGCACCGATCCGAAGACCGACAAGACGATCTACGAGGAAAAGGACGAGCAGTTCGATATGACGCTGTCGCGCTCGAAGGGCGGGCGCGTTCTGATGCTGACGAGCGATCAGACGAACACCTCGGAAGTGCGCGTGCTCGACGCGGCCAAGCCCGATGGGGCGTGGAGCGTTATGCGGCCGCGCCAAAAGGGCGTGCGCTACACCGCGGACGAAGCCGGCGGGCAATATTACGTGCTGACGAATTTCGACGCGCCGGACTATCGCGTGATGACGGCGCCGGTCGGCGGCGCGGCGGCGTGGACTGACTTGGTGGCGCACCAGCCGGGCGTGTTCATCGAGAGCCTCGAGGTGATGGGCGGCTATATCGCGCTCAACGAATATGCCAAAGGCAGCGCGCGCATCCGGGTACGCAACATCGCGAGCGGGGCGGAGCGTTTGGTGCCGCTGGACAATGCGGCCGGCTATGCGTCGAGCGGCGACCACTTCATCTTTCCCAACGTGCGCAACACGGATGCGGACTCGGGTGCGTTGCGTTACGGCTATACCTCGCCGTTTCAGCCGACGATCGTCTATGACTACGATCTGGCTTCCGGTGCCAAGCGCGAAGTGCAGAGGATGAAAGCGCGCGGGCACGACACCAGCGCCTATGTCCTTGAGCGCGTGTTCGCACCGGCGCCCGACGGCAAGCAGGTTCCGGTGACGATCGCCTACCGCCGCGATAAATTCGACCGAGGGGACAATCCGCTGCTCGTCTACGGCTACGGCGCCTATGGGTCGAGCAACGAGCCGGTGTTTCGCTCGCGTTGGCCGAGCTTGCTCGACAACGGGTTCGTGCTGGCCTTTGCCCATGTGCGCGGCGGACGCGAGATGGGACAGAGCTGGTACGAGGGCGGGCGGCTTCACAACAAGAAGAACACGTTCACCGATTTCATCGCGGTGGCCGAGCATTTGGTCAAAGCCGAATACGGCGACGAGAAGCGCATCTTCGCGATGGGGCGCAGTGCCGGCGGGCTGACGGTCGGCGCGGTCGCCAATATGCGGCCCGATCTGTTCAAGGGCATCGTCGCGAACGTGCCGTTCGTCGATGTGGTGACGACGATGTTGGACGAGAGCATTCCGCTGACGACCTTCGAATACGACGAATGGGGCAATCCGGGCGAGGCGGACGACTATGCCTATATGCTGAGCTATTCGCCCTACGATCAGGTCGACAAGCGCGACTATCCGGCGATGCTGGTGACGGCAGGGTTCAACGACAGTCAGGTCGGATATTTCGAACCGGCGAAGTGGGTGGCGAAATTGCGCCGCACCAAGACCGACCGCAATGTGCTGATGTTCCGTACCAACATGGTTGCGGGCCACGCAGGAGACAGCGGGCGGTTCGGGCCGATCGAAGAGGATGCGCTGATCGACGCGTTCCTGCTCGATCAAGCGGGACTGACGTCGAAGGTGGAGTAAGCGCCGAGAACGGAAAGATTCACGCGAAGCCGCGAAAAGTAAGATTGCGCGTTGCGCAAAAATGAGGCGCTCGGAAATCCCCGGGTTCCGGCGCGAAGGGC
>JANOFM010000266.1:0-4159 GCA_031413635.1 Alphaproteobacteria bacterium
GCGCGCACCTATCGCACCGTCGAAACCTTCGATCAATCGATCGCAGAGTTGCGCCGCTATTTCGACGCGCTCCAACAAACCGCTGGCGCGCAAAAACCCAAAGGTAGGAAAAAATGAAAAAGTTGCTTGCGCTGTTGCTCGTACTATCGGTGCCCGGCACCGCGTGGTCCGCCGAAGCGGTAAGGAACACGAGCTACCTCGCTCCGGACGGCTCGCGCGTCATGCGCCACGAAATCGTCGTGCGCGCGCCAACTGCGGATGCATGGACCGTGTTCACGACTGCGGAAGGCTGGCGCACTTGGGCCACGCCTTACGCGACGCTCACGCCGGCGAAACTCGCGTTCAATGCTGAACTCGTAACCTCGTACAATCCAAGCGCCGTTCCCGGAGACGACACGAACATACATCACCGCATATTATCCTTCGTTCCCGAACGCATGTTGGCCTTCCACACGACGCAACCGCCAAAGGGCTTTCCCCACCCGGCCGAACTGAGTCAGCTTTTCTCGGTCGTGGAGTTTCAGCCGCTCGGCGCCAAACAAACGCGCCTCCGCCTGTCGATGATCGGCTATGGCACCGGCAAGGGCTTCGACGACATCTATGACTATTTCGCCAAGGGCAATTCCTGGACGCTAGAAAAACTGGCCGAACGCTTCGAAACCGGCCCGGTCGATTGGAAGAAAGCGTTGGAAAAACCCGCGCACTGATCGCGCCCAAAACCAGAAAGGAAACGAGAATGGACATGTCGTCAATCAACTGGCTCGCCGCGGTCGTCGCCGCGATCAGCGCCTTCATGCTCGGCGGCGCCTGGTACTCACCTTTGCTCTTCGCCAAACCCTGGATGCAAGCCTCCGGCATGACGGAAGAAAAAGCAAAGACCGCGAACATGCCGATGGTCTTCGGCATCGCCTTCGTCTGGGCGTTGCTGGGAGCATTGTGCTTCGCCGCATTCATCGGCCCCAAACCAGATCTCGGCTTCGCGGTCGGCGCGGGCTTCGCCACCGGCTTCTTCTGGGTCGCGGGCTCCTACGGGATCAACTACCAATTCGAACAACGCCCGCTGTGCCTCCTTCTGATCAACGGCGGCTATCACACCGCGCAGTACACACTCTACGGCTTGATCTTGGGGCTCTGGCACTGACGCTCTTTAACCCTCGATTTCCTCAAGCATCATTTCCAGCTCAAGCCAGCGCTGCTCAGCAGTGGCAAGTTCCGCTTCCGAAGCGCTGAGCTTTGCGGCCGTTGCGGCAAAGCCGGCCGCATCGCGTGCGTACAACCCGTCGTCGGCGAGTCGCGCACGCAGTGTCTTTATTTCATCGTGCAGGAGTTCGATGCGCGCGGGCAACGTCTCAAGCGCGTGTTTGTCCTTGAAGGTCAGCTTCCGTCGCTCGCTCGCCGGCACCGCGCGCGGCACGCTTGCCTTCGCAATTTTCGTCGTCGCGCGCGACTTCGCAGCGACGCCTTCGCCGCGTTGGACCACCATATCGCTATAGCCGCCCGCATATTCGACGAAGCGTCCGTTGCCTTCGGCCATCAGCACCGACGTCGCGACGCGGTCGAGAAAGTCGCGATCGTGGCTGACCAGAATGACGGTGCCCGGATAGTCGGCGAGCATCTCCTGCAACAGGTCGAGCGTTTCCAGATCGAGATCGTTCGTGGGCTCGTCGAGCACCAGCAAATTCGACGCCGTCGCCAGCGCCTTGGCCAGCACCAGCCGCCCGCGCTCGCCGCCCGACAACACGCGAACCGGCGTGCGCGCTTGGTCGGGCGTGAACAGAAAGTCCTTCATGTAAGAGGCGTAGTGGCGCACGGCACCGTTGACGCTAAGCGTTTCGCTGCCGCCGCCGGTCAGGAAATCCTTGACCGTGGTGTCGGGCGCCAACACCGCGCGCCGCTGATCCAAAACCTGCGTCTGCAAATTGGCGCCGAGTTTCACCGTGCCGCCGTCGGGCTCCATTTTTCCGGTCAAGAGATTGATCAACGTCGTCTTGCCCGCGCCGTTCGGCCCCACAATGCCGACCCGGTCGCCGCGCATGATGCGCATCGAAAAATCCTTGACCACGCAAAGCTCGCCGAACGATTTCGAGATCGACTTCGCCTCGATCACGCAGGTGCCCGAGGTCTCGCCCTCGGTCGCGACCAAGCGCACGTTCGCCGTCGCCCGGCACTGGTCGCGCCGCTGCTGGCGCAAATCGCCGAGCCGCGCCAAGCGTCCCTGATTGCGCTTGCGCCGGGCAGTCACGCCGTAGCGCACCCAATGCTCTTCCATCACGATACGCCGGTCGAGCTTGTGCTGCTCCAACTCTTCTTGTTCGAGGATCGTATCCCGCCACACTTCGAACGCGCCGAAGCCTTGTTCGATCCGCCTCGTTTTCCCCCGATCGAGCCACACCGTCGCCCGCGACAGCCGTTCGAGAAAGCGCCGGTCGTGGCTGATCAACACGAAAGCCGAGCGCAAATTCGCAAGCTCGCTCTCCAACCATTCGATCGCCGGCAGATCGAGATGGTTCGTCGGCTCGTCGAGCAGCAGAATGTCGGGGGTGGGCGCCAACACGCGCGCCAACGCAGCGCGCCGCGCCTCGCCGCCCGACAGGCGACCAGTCGCCTCTTCGCCGGTCAAACCCAGCGCGCCGAGTAGATATTGTGCGCGATAGGGATCATCGCCCGGCGCCAATCCCGCTTCGACGAAGGAAAGCGTCGTCTCGTAGCCCGACAAATCCGGCTCCTGCGGCAGATAGCGGATCGTCGCCCCCGGCGCCGCCGAGCGCGTGCCGCGATCGGCCTCCACCAGTCCCGCCGCGATCTTGAGCAACGTCGACTTACCCGACCCATTACGACCGACCAGGCACAAACGCTCGCCCTCGCCGAGCAAAAGCTCCGCCCCCGAAAGCAGCGGCGCGCCGCCAAACGTAAGGTGAATATCCTGAAGCTGTAAAAGTGGTGCGGCCATCGCGCCTTGTTCCATTATTGCGAGCGCGAAGGGAAGGGGGTGTAACATGCGCGAAATCGTCCACCGCCAGCTGATTCCGCAATGTTTGAAACCATATTTTTCCGCGGCGATGGATTTGATGTGCTGCGCGCCGCAATTGCCGCAGCCTCGTTGCTCTCGGCCATCGCCTATCTGCCGGTCTTGAGCACCGAGCCGTCGCCGTTGCGCACGACGAACAAGACAATCGCGATCGGAGTCTTGTCGCTGCTGCCGCTGACCTATCTCGGGCAGGGGCAGGATTGGCCTCTCGTTGGGCTAACCTTGGCACTCGTGTTGTCCGCGCTCGGCGATCTTCTTTTGGCATTGAAAGATCAGCGGCGTTTCTTCGTGCCTGGCCTCGGCAGTTTCCTCGCGGCGCACGTCGCCTATGTCGCGATCTTCCTTCCGCACACGGTGGTGCCCGACGGCGGTGTGTTGATAATCATCGCGCTCAGCATCGCGGCCAGCGGGGTGTTTGTCACCACCCTCGCACCAAAACTCGTCAAGCTGAAACTACCCGTCTTCGCTTACTTCGACGTCATCATGACGATGGTGGCGGCCGCCTGGTCGATCCGCGAAGCGTCTTGGCTCTTGGGCGCGGGTGCGCTCGTCTTCGCGCTGTCCGATAGCATGATCGCGCTGCGCAAATTCATGCAGCCCTTTCCCGGCATCAATCAGGCGGTGTGGATCACCTATTGCGCCGCTCAGTTTATGCTCACGGCGGCCTTGCTCGCGCTCCTCGTCCCTGCTCAAGTCGGTTGAACCAAAGGGACCGGCACCATGATCGACCGCCAACTCGACATCGAAACCAAGGGCGGGGCGATGACCACGTTCATCTGCCATCCCGAACGCGGCGGGCCGCACCCGGTCATCCTGTTCTACATGGACGCGCCCGCGATCCGCGAGGAGTTGCGCGACATGGCGCGCCGCTTCGCCGCCGCCGGTTACTACGTCATGCTACCCAACCTTTATTACCGCGAAGGCGTGATGGAACTGGGCCGCTTGTCCCCGGACCCCGAAGACCCCGCGCGCAAACGCATGATGGCGCTCATGGCAACGCTGACTATCGCGAAGATCATGGACGACACCGACACGATGCTGGCCTTCGCGGCCAAAGACGCCGCGGCGGGAAAGGGCCCCGTCGGCACCGTCGGCTACTGCATGAGCGGCCAATTCGCCATCAACGCGGCG
>JANOFM010000267.1:0-6048 GCA_031413635.1 Alphaproteobacteria bacterium
TACATGAACGGCGCGCGCCTCGTCACCCAATACGGCCTCGGCCCGGTTTTCGAAGGCATGGGCATCATCCATCCCGTGTTCAGCTATTGCGGCCGCATCACGATCTCTTTCACCTCCGATCGCAGCATCGTCCCGGATCCGGAAGTCTATGCCGAGTACATCCAGGAAGCGTTCGAAGAGCTGAAGGCGGCGGCGATGAAGAAGCCGATCCCCGCGCCCAAGCTCGAACAGGTTCCTGTCGCACCCGTCGCGGAAGAAACGCCGAAGAAAAAGGCGAAACCCCGCAAGCGCAAGCCGAAGCTGACCCTTGTGTCAGCCGCAGAATAACGGAACCGACGATGCCGCAAGTCAAAGCCAACAACCTGACGATCGAGTACGAGGAAACCGGCCCCAAGGACGGGCCGGCGCTCGTGCTCATCATGGGACTTGCGGCCCAGATGACGTTTTGGCCGGACGCGATGATCAAGTCGCTCGCCGACGCGGGCTTTCGCGTCATCCGCTTCGACAATCGCGATATCGGCCTGACCTCGAAAGTGCACGGCAAACGCGCGCCGAACCCGATCGCGCAAGTCGCGGCGCGCTTCGTCGGCATCAACGGTCTGGCTCCTTACAAGCTGCACGACATGGTCGCCGACACGGCGGGCCTGATGGACGCGCTGAAAATCAAGAAAGCTCACCTCGTCGGCGTCTCGATGGGGGGCATGATCGCGCAATTGATGGCGGGCACCAGACCGGAACGCGTTGCCTCCTTGACCTCGATCATGTCGGGGTCGTTGAACCCGCGCCTGCCCGGCCCGTCCAGCCGCATCACCGGCGCCTTGTTCTTGAGCCGTCCGAAAGGCAACTCGCGCGACGAATTGATCGCACGCGCCATCGAGATGTACAGCCTGATCCGCACCAACGATCCAGACGACGACCACAACGAACTCAAAGCCAAGATCACGCATGGCTTCGACCGCAGCTATTACCCGGCCGGCGTCCGGCGGCAGTTGGCCGCAATCATTGCAACCGGCGACCTGCGTCCCCATTTGGCGAAAGTGACGGCCCCCACGCTGATCATCCACGGCGCTCAAGATCCGCTTGCTTCCGTCGAAGGCGGCAAGGATTCGGCGCGCAACATCAAAGGCGCAAAGCTCGAAATCATCGACGGCATGGCCCATGACCTGCCGAAGAAACAACTACCCAAGATCACCCAGCTGATTGTCGCACACGTGAAATCGGCTGAGGCGAATGCCGCCAAATCCATGGCGGCCTAACAAGCAGCAACCAGTGAGAAACGGAGAATTGAACATGGCAAAAGCAAAGAAGACATCGGCCCGTACAAAGGCCCACGCGAAAACGAACGGCGAGTTCGAAACGTTCGGCCGCAAGCAAGCAGCCCCGATCGTATCGCGCGTTCAAGACGGCCTGCGTGAAGCCGGCGACGTGTTCCGCGAAGTCGGCGGCACGATGGGCCACGAAGGCCGCAAAGTCGCGCTCACGATCGTCTCGCACGTCCAAGACAACATGATCCGCAGCTTCGAAGCGCTGCGCGAAACGATCGAAGCGGAATCCTTCGCCGAGGCGGTGAAGATCCAACAGCACGCCATGACGGACATGTTCCGCCGCGGCATCCAACAGTTCCGCGAAGTCAGCGAGATCGTCGGCGAGAGCGGCAACAAGTCGTTCAAGCCGATCACGAAGCTCGTCTCGACGCTTCGCGACACCCGCAAAGCAGCCTAAATCCAGCTTCTCACTGGTCTCCCACCCCTCTCCCTTCCTCTTGGAAGGGAGAGGGGCCGGGGGTGAGGGAAAGCAGCACCAGCACGCGCAGGCGTCCAACGCAAAATGACCAAGACGCCCCGCCCCAAGAAAAAATCGTCAACCGCGAAAAAGCCCGTGATGATGGGCGAGCGTAAGCTCGGCCGCGTTCTGATCACCGGCGCCTCCGCCGGCATCGGCGCCGAACTCGCGCGCGAATTTGCAAGCCACGGCCACGCCCTCGTCCTCGTCGCCCGCAGCAAGGACAAGCTGACGGCACTGGCCGCCGAATTGAACGCCGCCC
Source organism: Alphaproteobacteria bacterium (assembly GCA_031413635.1). Lineage (GTDB taxonomy): Bacteria > Pseudomonadota > Alphaproteobacteria > Micropepsales > Micropepsaceae > SZUA-430. The sequence continues at coordinate 2,045 of JANOFM010000267.1, forward strand.
ACGACACCGAAGCGCTCGTCATCGTCGAAGATCTGTCGCGTCCGGGCTGCACCGCCGCGATCGCCGCCGAGATCGAAAATCGCGGCATCGAAATCGACATCCTCGTCAACAATGCAGGCGTCATCGACGTCGGTCCTTTTGCAGACACGCAATCCGAGACCTACGACAACATGGTGGCCCTCAACGTCGCCGCGCCGACAGCGCTGACCTCGCTGTTGCTGCCGCCCATGATCGAACGCCGCTTCGGCCGCATCCTGAACGTGGCGTCCCTCGCGGGCTTCCAACCGGTCCCCTCGATGGCCGTCTATGCCGCGACAAAAGCCTACCTGCTATCGCTCACGGAATCGCTGTCCGAGGAATTGCGCGGCACCGGCGTCACCGTGACCGCGCTCTGCCCGGGCATGACCGACACGAACATGGTGGCCGGCATCAAAGCGAAATCCGAGACGGCGCAATGGACGCCGCAGCTCCTGATCTCCAATCCCAAATTGGTCGCCAAACAAGCCTACAAAGCGACCATGTCGGGCCGCACGATCTTGGTGCCCGGCCTCCCCAACCAACTCGCCGCCGCCTGGGCGCAAGTGAACCCGCGCTGGCTCGTGCGCACCGTGACTGGATTTGCAGCGCGCCGGACAGATTGGATGAAGCAGAAGTAGCAGCGAGGAACGGCGTCATATTAGTCCGTAGCGCCGCGCTCAATCTTTGCCACCTCCGCCTCCCAATCACCCACACTCACCGCCTTTCGCGCGCGACGCCCGCCATGGCTTCGCGCTCGCTCGCCGCGTGCACCGAAGCGAGCGCGCCGTGCAGCTACACCAGCATCGCCTCGATCTGCGCCAACCCTTCCGCCGTCACCGGATTGGGATGCGAAGGAATTTCGCGATCGGGCAACGGCTCCCCAGCGCCGTCGTCTTCCTGAACGAACGCCTTGTTCATGTCGGCTTGATCGCTCTCACCCGCTCGAAAATTGAGCTGAAGCCGAACCATGTCACAGAACCATCATCGCTCACACCGTCGCAGCCAAACACAGACGCCACGCCTCCAAGACCTATTCGCCCACCACGCGATGCGTTAGCCTTGCGCGCACAACATCGCTGGCGGAGCCGCTCGTTTGGGAAAGTCGATCAAAATCGCCGCCGCGTTGATGGGCGCGCTGCTTCTCGCGGCCTGCTCCACGCCCAACGACTTCGACAACGGCGCCATGATCCGCGCCCTGAACGCGAACCCCGCGGAGCTCGCGACACCCAAGACCGTCTACTTCGCCACCACGCGCTGCAACCACCGGCCGGCGTCAGCGGAACCCGGCACGCCGCGGGAACTGCTCGCCAAACGATGCTGGGACGTCGCGCTCGCCGACCAAGATATGATCCGCCTCGGCTTCGGCATGGCCGAGGACGCGACCGTGTATTGCGGCACCGCTTCGGTCGCTGTAACGCCGGACGGCGCGAGCGAAAAGGCAGAAACCACCGTCACCACACCCGTCTCCGCCGAATGCGACGCGGATTTCCGCCAACTGCGCCGCGCCGTCTTGGCAACACCGTGCGGTTGCGCAATGATCTTCGTCCACGGATTCAATACAACCTTTGCCTTCGGCCTGAAACGCACCGCCCAGCTCGCACTCGATCTGTCCCACGAAGGCGTGCCGATCCTGTTTTCGTTCGCCGCCGCTGGCCGCTTCGACGACTACATCAACGATGTCGAGGCGGCGGAGCTTTCGGCGCGCGCACTTCATCGGTTGTTGACGGCGCTCGCGCGCGACGAAGCCGGGAACAAACCCGCGATCGACGTCATCGCACACAGCATGGGCGTGCGACTCGCCCTGCGCGCAATAGGGGAAAGCGAACCGCCGGACTTGCGTTACGTCGTGTTGGCCGCGCCCGACATCGACCCCGCCTACTTTTTGCGGCTGGCCGAAAAAGCAGCCCCCCGCGCGCGCCGCATAACGGTGTACACCGCGAAATACGACGTTGCGATGTCGACGTCGAAGGCCGCACATGGGGGCCGGCCGCGCCTCGGCGAAGGACTGAACCCGTCGGCGGCGCAAAATCTGCCGCGCACGGAAATCATCGATGCGACGGCCCATGCGACCGACCCATACGCTCATTCCTACTTCGCCGAGTCGAAACTCGTGATCGACGACATCCGTGCCGCGCTGCGCGGCACGCCCGCACGGCAACGCAAGCCGTTGGTTTGCGAAGCCGCCGCCGTCGTCGCCTGCAAGATTCCGTGCCCCGAGGGCGCGGACTGCAGCCCGACATGGTATGCCCGCTTCATGCGCTGGCTGTTCGGCTGAAAGTTCTCCGCGCCCGATGCAAAATCTTCCGGTCCGTGTTCTTCGTCTGCTGAGCGTCGTGGCGCTGGCGTTCGCCGCCTTCTTTGCGGCCGGCATCCTTTGGTACCAGACGCCCGCGTCCGGACTCGCCCGCGCTGCGCTTGTCCTCGCGTGGTTGGCGTTCGCAGCCGCTTGCGCCCAAACCTTCGTGCGCCGCAAGGACTGGCGTGCGCTTGCGGCCTTCGCCGTGCCCCTTGCCGCGCTCGTCCTTTGGCTTGTACTCGTCGGGCCGCGCAACGACCGCCTCTGGTCGCCGGAAATGGCGCGCACGCTCACCTATACGCGCGACGGCGACACGATCGCCCTCGCGAACGTGCGCAACTTCAACTGGACCGGCCCCGCCACGGCGGACGAACGCTGGGAAACCCGCCGCTACGACCTGAACACCCTCAAATCCGTCGACGTGCTCTCGCTCTATTGGAAGGGCCCGCGCGTCGCCCACACCTATTTCAGCTTCGTGTGGACGAACGGCGAGGCGCTTTCGCTCTCCGTCGAAATCCGCAAAGAGAAAAACGAGGCCTATTCCCCGATCGGCGGCTTCTTCAAAGCCTACGAACTCTCGATCCTGGCCGGCGACGAGCGCGACTTCTATGGCTGGCGCGTCTTCTTCCCGAAAGAGGATATCCAGCTCTTCCACACCCGCACGAATCCGCAACAGGCGCGCAAACTTCTGTTCGAACTGCTCGACAACGCGAACAAGCTCGCCAAGACGCCGGTCTTCTACAACACGCTCACCGAAAACTGCTCGACCGAAATCTGGATGCTGACCGAGGCGCTGGGCCTCGGCCAACCCAACGATATGCGCGTCTGGGCCTCGGGCTATCTCCCCGACTTCCTCTACGATCTCAAAATCTTGGACGCCGCCCACGCGCTCGCCGATCTGCGCCAGCACGGCCACATCATGCCCCGCGTCCGCGCGGCCCTCGACAACAAGCTCGAAGGCCCGGCCTTTTCGAACGCCATCCGCGACGGCGTGCCGGCGATGCCCGACTGAGCAGCGTCAGCCCGCCGCCTTGTGGCACACCGCCTGAATCTTATTCCCGTCCGGATCGCGCACATACGCGCCGTAATAGTTCTTGTGATACTGCGGCCGCGGCCCCGGCGCACCCTCGTCGCTGCCGCCATGCGCGAGCGCGGCTTTATGGAACGCATCGACCTTCGCCCGTTCGTCGACGATGAACGCGACATGCACGCCGTTGCCGGCCTTGGCCTCACGGCCGTCGAAGGGTGGCACGATGAAAACCTTCGGCCCCGTCGGCGTGCCATAGGCCGCCGTGCCGCCCGCTTTGAACATCACGGGATGGCCGAGCGCACCCATGACCGCGTCATAAAATTTCTCGGCCTTGCCATAATCGTTCGTGCCCAAGGTGACGTGACTGAACATGCGATGCTCCGTCGTCGCAATTTCGTGAGGGCTTGAGTAAAGCGCCATCGCCACCATGACGCAACCGGAGCACGCTTGACAGCAAAACAGTTCAAGCGCTATGTGAGTGAGTGCTCACTCACATCGGAGAACACCCATGTTCCACGACACTGTGACGTACGCCCCGGCCCAAGCGCCCGCAACCGCCGCCGCCCCGCGCATCCACTTCCAGCCGATCTCGGCGAACGGCTTCTTCGCCGCGCTGCGCGCCCGCGTCGACGAACACTTCAAGGCAACAAACGCCAGCCC
>JANOFM010000268.1:0-15007 GCA_031413635.1 Alphaproteobacteria bacterium
ATTCTGGGCGTCGTCTCGCGCGGCGACTTCAAAGGCGCCGAACACGACCGCCTGGATGAGGAACGAGAGCTGTGGGAGCATATGCGGTAGTTGGCGGCAAGTGCGCCTGCTTGCGACCCGCTGCGACCTCTTTCCGCACACCGTCAGCACACGGAGCGTTCCAACTGATTGAGTATTCGGCGGCTTGCCTCGGCCCAATGAGGCTTTGGATCAGTCGAGAAAAGCTGCAGCGGCGCTCAAGAATACAGCCAATTTGCAACGTCAAGCAAGCACGTGCCGGGACGGCGCCGGGCGCTGCGCCAGCCGCGATAGCCCGACACACCGCTTGGGGGGCGCCGGCCGATCGACACTGTGCGCGATTGATCTTATGCGGAGGCTCGCGTAACGACACCGTCGAAGGCGGTGGTTACTCACGCGCCGAAGGGAGCTTTTGTGAATGGCAGCCGAGGTCGGCCAATTTTCTCTTGTGTTGGCGCTTCTCGTCGCACTCGCCCAAGCAACGATACCGCTTCACGGCGCGTCGACGAACAACCCCGTTTTGATGACGTTCGCACGCCCCGCTGCGTTGGCGCAGTGTCTCTTTGTCGCGATCGCTTTCGCGGCTTTGACCTATTGCTTCGTGGTGTCGGATTTTTCGCTTGAGATCGTGGCTGCGAATTCCCACTCCGACAAACCGCTCATGTACAAGATCGCCGGCGTGTGGGGCAATCACGAAGGCTCGATGTTGTTGTGGGTGCTGATCTTGGCGTTGTTCGGCATGGCGGTGGCCTTGTTCGGACGGAACTTGCCGTCGTCCCTGGCTGCGCGCGTGTTGAGCGTGCAAGGTATGATCGGCGTGGGATTTCTTGCGTTCGTCATATTCACGTCGAACCCGTTTGCCCGCCTCGACCCCGCACCGTTCAACGGCAATGGTCTCAATCCGTTGCTTCAGGATCCCGGGTTGGCAAGCCACCCACCGTTCCTCTATCTGGGCTATGTCGGATTCTCGATGGCGTTTTCCTTTGCCGTCGCGGCGCTGATCGAAGGCAAAGTCGATCCGGCTTGGGCGCGCTGGGTCCGCCCCTGGACGTTGGCCGCGTGGTGCTTTCTGACCGTCGGCATCATGCTCGGAAGCCTGTGGGCTTACTACGAACTTGGCTGGGGTGGTTGGTGGTTCTGGGATCCTGTCGAGAACGCGTCGCTCATGCCCTGGCTTGCCGGAACGGCGCTTGTTCATTCGGCCATCGTGGTCGAAAAGCGCGACGCCTTGAAGCGTTGGACCATTCTCCTTGCGATCTTGACCTTCTCGCTGAGCCTGATCGGAACGTTTCTTGTGCGCTCGGGCGTCATCACCAGCGTGCACGCGTTCGCGACGGACCCGACGCGCGGTGTCTTTATCCTTGGCCTGCTGTTGGCGACCACCGGCGGCGCGTTAGCGCTCTACGCGATTCGGGCGCCGGCATTGAAGCTTGGAAACTTGTTCGCGCCGCTCAGCCGCGAGGGAAGCCTCATTCTCAACAATGTGCTTTTGGTTTCGATCACCGGCGTCGTGTTCGTCGGCACGTTCTATCCGCTATTCGTCTCGACGACGAGCGACGACCGCATTTCCGTCGGGCCGCCGTTCTTCAACCTGTTCTTCGTCCCTGTGATGCTCGTGCTGATGGTCGCAATGGGTGTAGGTCCGTTCTTGAGCTGGAAACGCGGCAACTTGGGCGAGGCGATGTTCCGCTTGCGCGCTGCCGCTGTCGCCGCGATCGGCGTCGGCGTCGCGGTGTTGTGGCTCAGCTGGGGACATGGATCGTTCGCGGCCTTGGGGCTTGCTGCGGCGACATGGCTGCTTTTCAGTTCGCTGATGGGCGTGGGGCAACGCCTCGATATTCGCAGCGGTTCGCTCGGCACGATGTGGCGGCGGGCGAAGGGACTGCCACGTTCGCTCTACGGTGTTGCCGTCGCGCATGCGGGGATCGCCGTGGTCGCAGCCGGCATTGCAAGCGTTTCCGCCTGGCAATCGGAAGCCGTGACGCTGTTGACGCCAGGGCAGACGGCCAATGTCGGCGGCTACGAAGTTCGACTGCTAACTGTCGTCAAAGCGAATGGACCAAACTATCAAACGACCATCGGAACGTTCGAGGTTTTTGCCGGCGGCGCGCGCCTTGACGAAATGATCGCCGAACGCCGCTTCTATCCGTCTCCCGGCAGCGACACGACCGAGGCCGGCATTCGCGTCCGCGCGCTAGACATATTGTATGTGACGCTCGGCGAGCAGGGGGCAACCGGCGCTTGGACGGTGCGGCTGTATCACCACCCGCTCGTGGCTTGGATATGGGGCGGATGTTTGATCATGGTTTTGGGTGGGGTGTTGTCGCTGAGCGATCGCAGGCTACGTGTCGGTGCTCCCCGTCGCGTCGCGCCGGCGGCCGCAATACCATTGCCGGCCGAGTGAGCGCGGATGACGATGCGCTTTTTGCTCGCCGCGCTGCTCTCGGCCTTCTGCGCCGCACTGGTCTCGACTTCGACATTTGCGGTCGAGCCCGATGAAATTCTCGATGATCCGGTGCTCGAGGCGCGCGCTCGCGCGATCACCCAAGACCTGCGTTGCGTCGTGTGTCAGAATCAATCCATAGACGACTCCAATGCGCCGCTTGCAAAGGACATGCGCATTCTGGTGCGCGACCGCGTCAAGCTCGGTGAGAGCGACGATCAGATTCGTGCCTTTCTCGTCAAGCGCTACGGCAATTTCGTTCTGTTGAGGCCACCGTTGCAGCTCGACACGGTGGCTCTGTGGTTTTCGCCGCTTTTGTTCCTAGGCGCCGGGGCGGCGTTGGTATGGGGGTATTTCAGAGCAATGCGGCGTCAAACGACACAGCCCGCACAGCTAAGCGACGCCGAAGAGCAAGAGCTGAAGCGGTTGGCGGAAGAAGGCTGACGACGGATGGTTTGGTTTGCATTTGTTGTTCTGACCGCCGTCGCACTGCTGCTGCTTCTGCGCCCGCTCGTTCGACCGTCGGCGGCTGTTAGCGATGCACGCTCTTCGGAACTTGCGGTCTATCGCGATCAGTTGCGCGAACTGGAAGCCGACCTCGCGCGCGGCATGATCTCGTCCGCGGAAGCGGGCGCCGCGCGCATTGAAGTCAAACGCAAGATGCTGGCGGTGGCGCCAGCACTTGCCACCGCACGCGATCCGCAACGCGCAGCGGGCTTGATGCGCTTTGTCTTGGGCGCAGGACTGCCGGTGCTCGCCGTGGGGCTCTACTTGGCGGTCGGCCGACCGGACCTTCCGGGTAGGCACTTTTCCGCTTCCCAAGTCGAATCTCAGCAGCAAACTTTCCAACTGGCCGATGTCGAAGCTATGGCCGCGACAGTTGCTGAACGCCTCAAGAACAAGCCCGACGATGTCGCAGGATGGCAAATGCTCGGATTGGCTTACGCCAGCCTCGAACGATATGCGGAAGCGGCCAAAGCTTACGAGCGCGCTGTTGCGCTCGATGGAAGGAACGTGGCTGTGCTGGCGCGGTATGGCGAGTCGCTCGTGCGGGTCGCCGGCGGAATCGTAACGCCTGAAGCCGAGAAGGTGTTCGAGCGCGCGCTCGCAATCGATCCGCAGGAACCGCGTGCGCAATTCTTCCGCGGCCTGGCGCTTGAGCAACAAGGTAAGCCGAAGCAAGCCCTTGCAGCGTTGGTCAAGATCATTCGCGAAGGCCGGGCCGACGCCGACTGGATCCCGGCGCTCCGTCAGCGCGCAGTCGAACTCGCGGTCAAACTCAAGCTCGACCCTGCGAAAGAAGTTCCCGGGGCGACTGCTGTTCGGTAATTCAAACCGCTAATCCGTCAGATGGCCTGGGGCTGGAGCTATGAAGAAATCATGCCGCTGCAACCGATCGAGGTCGGTGGGGGTGTTCACATTTTCGAAAAGGCTGAGATCGGCGAACGGCACGGAGCACGCTCCCGCTGCGTCGAGCACGATATGGGTTCTCGGTAGATCGTCGCGCTCCAGAGCGGCGAGCAATGCTCCACGCATGCTGAGGTCGAGAACCGCGACGAGGGGTTCGACGCCCTTGGTCGTAGATGCATAGGCGCCGGGGGCGACGTCGGCTGCCGCCGCGAGAGCTTCGAAAATTTCCGGCGTAAGCAACGGCATGTCGCAGGGTGCAAAGGCGACGCGCGTGGTTCGGATCGCAACGGCAAGACCCGCAGCGAGGCCCGCGAGCGGCCCTTTCCCCGCATGCTCGATTGGCGCGTGCAGAAGCGGGAGGCCAAGTGCCTCGTAGCCGATCTCGCGTGGAGCCTCGATCATCACTTCGGAGCAAACGCGCAGGAGAATGTCTGCCGCGCGGAGGGCCATGGCGCGGCCTGCGAGCGGGATCAGTCCCTTGGGCGAACCGGCGAAGCGGCTGCTGGCGCCGCCGGAAAGAACAATGCCGATCATTTCGGCGCGCTCAGCTGTTCAATCGCCTTACGGACCAACGGGTCGAGGCCCACGCCGCCAGCGCTCAAATGTGCGACGATGTCGGCGCGCATGCCGGGGTCCCAGAATTTCTTGAGGTGATCGGCAATGGCGGCTGGGGCGGCAGCCTCGCCTTGCGCCTTGAAAAAAGCGCCGATCTGGTTCGCCATCATTGTGAGCTTCTCAGCGCGCATGAGTGCGAAAGCGCTCAGTATGCGTGAAGAGCTCAAGCCCATCGTCGCGTACGACGGCGGCGATGGTGATGCCTGCGGCATCCGCCTCGCGCAGCGCCAGCGCGGTCGGTGCGGAAATTGCGGCGAGGACCGGCGCACCCATCATTGCCGCTTTTTGGACGAGTTCGACGGAGACGCGGCTCGTCATCAAGATTGCGCCATGCGACGCCTTGCGTCCCGCGCGTACGAGCGCGCCGGCAAGTTTGTCGAGTGCATTGTGGCGGCCGACATCTTCGCGCACGGCCACGATGCCTTCTCCGGGGACGTAGAATCCCGCCGCATGGACGGCATGGGTTTCGGCGCCGAGTTTTTGCATCGGCCCCATCGCGCGCATTGCGCTTTGAATTTCATCGGGCGTCAGCGAGAGACTGGCCTGGACAGGCGTCAGGCGTGGCACGGCCTCGGCGATGCTTTCGACGCCGCAAAGCCCGCAGCCCACGGGGCCCGCCCGATGACGCCGGCGATTGACGAGCGTCTCGCGGTTGCGATGGGTGAGCGTCATTCTGAGTTCGACGCCGCGCTCGACTTCGACGATGCCGAGTTCTGTGATTTCCTCGCGGGCGGCGATGATGCCGTCGTTGAGCGAGAAGCCGAGGGCGAAGTCTTCCAAATCGGCGGGGGTCGACATCATCACGGCTTCCGTGCCGCCATCATAAACGAAGGCGACCGGGACTTCGGTTGGAATAGCGCGCGTCACCTGCAGCGGACTTTTGCCGCGCCACGCGACGCCGTCGAACGAGACTGACGGCTTGAGCTTCATTCTCCGGCGGCCGGCTCGGCGATGCGGCGGTTGCGGCGGGCGAGCGCGTCATAGTCTTGCTGCCATTCGCTGGGGCCGTTCGAGGGCGAGACTTGCACGGCGGTAACTTTGTACTCCGGGCAGTTGGTGGCCCAGTCGGAGAACTCCGTCGTCACGACGTTGGTTTGCGTTTCCGGGCGATGGAACGTCGTGTAGACGACGCCGGGTGCGACGCGGTCGGTGACATACGCCCGCAGGCTGGTGTCGCCTTCGCGGCTCGCGAGTTTCACCCAGTCGCCGTCCTTGACGCCGCGTTGTTCGGCGTCGTCGGGGTGGATCTCAAGCACGTCTTCCTCGTGCCAAATGATGTTTTGCGTGCGCCGCGTTTGGATGCCGACATTGTATTGCGACAACACACGTCCGGTGGTGAGCAGCAGCGGAAAGCGCGGGCCCACTTTCTCGTCCGTCGGCACGTATTCGGTGATCATGAAGCGGCCCTTGCCGCGTGCGAAACCGCCCTCGTGCATCACCGGTGTGCCTTCTGGTGCCGCTTGGTTGCACGGCCATTGGATGGAGCCGAGGGCGTCGAGCTTTGCGAACGAGACGCCGGCAAAGCTTGGGGTCAGGCGCGCTATCTCGTCCATGATCTCGCCGGCATGGGTGTAGTTCATCTCGTAGCCGAGCGCGCAAGAGAGAAGCTGCGTGATCTGCCAATCCTCGTGGCCGTTCATCGGGCTCATGACTTTGCGCACGGGTTGGATGCGGCGCTCGGCGTTCGTGAATGTGCCGTTCTTTTCGAGGAACGTCGAACCCGGCAGGAAGACGTGGGCGTAGTTCGCGGTCTCGGTGAGGAAGAGATCGTGGACGACGACGCATTCCATCGCGGCGAAGGCGGCGGCGACGTGTTTCGTGTTCGGGTCCGACTGCAGGATGTCTTCGCCTTGGATGTAGATGCCCTTGAAGCGTCCCTCGAGCGCGGCGTCGAGCATGTTGGGGATGCGCAGGCCCGGTTCGTGGTCGAGCGGTTTGTGCCACAACGCTTCGAACATCGCGCGTGCGCCCTCGTCCGAAATGTGGCGATAGCCCGATAGCTCGTGCGGGAAGGAGCCCATGTCGCAGGCGCCTTGCACGTTATTCTGACCGCGCAACGGGTTCACGCCGACGCCGGGCCTTCCCAGATTGCCGGTCGCCATCGCGAGATTGGCGATCGCCATCACGGCCGTGGTGCCTTGACTGTGTTCGGTGACGCCGAGGCCGTAATAGATCGCGGCATTTCCGCCGGTGGCGTAAAGGCGCGCCGCGCCCCGGATTGTCGCGGCCGGGACGCCGGAGACTTTCTCGATCGCTTCGGGACTGTTGTGCGGTTCGGCGACGAAGTTGGCCCAGGTGGCGAAGGCGTCCGCTTCGCAGCGTGTGCGGACGAACTCTTGGTCGATTAGGTTTTCTGTGACGATGACATGCGCGAGCGCGGTCAAGATTGCGACGTTCGTGCCCGGCAGCAAAGGCAGATGGTGGGTGGCTTCGACATGCGGCATGCGCACGAGGTCGATGCGGCGCGGGTCGATGACGACGAGCTTGGCGCCTTCGCGCAGGCGCTTTTTCATGCGCGAGGCGAAGACCGGGTGGCCGTCGGTCGGGTTGGCACCGATGACGACGATGACGTCGGCATACTCGACGCTGTCGAAATCTTGCGTGCCGGCCGAAGTGCCAAACGTGGTCTTCAAGCCGTAGCCGGTCGGCGAATGGCAGACGCGGGCGCAGGTGTCGACGTTGTTGTTGCCGAAGGCGGCGCGCACCAGCTTTTGGACCAGGAATGTTTCCTCGTTGGTGCAGCGCGACGACGTAACGCCGCCGACGGCGAGGCGGCCGTATTTCGCTTGGATTCGTTTAAATTCGGATGCGGTGTGGGCGATTGCTTCTTCCCAACCGACCTTGCGCCAAGGTTCGCCGATGCGGGTGCGTATCATCGGCTCCAAGATGCGCTCGCGATGCGTGGCGTAACCCCAGGCGAAGCGGCCCTTGACGCAGGAATGACCGTGGTTGGCCTTGCCGTCTTTGTGGGGGACCATGCGCACGAGTTCTTCGCCGCGCATCTCGGCCTTAAAGGCGCAGCCGACGCCGCAATAGGCGCAGGTAGTAACGACAGAGTGCTCGGGCACGCCGATATCGATGACGGATTTTTCACTGAGCGTCGCCGTCGGGCAGGCTTGCACGCAGGCGCCGCAGGAGACGCATTCGGAATCGAGGAACGATTCTGACATGCCAGCGGAGACTTTCGAGGTGAAGCCGCGACCGTCGATCGTCAAAGCGAACGTGCCTTGCGTTTCCTCGCAGGCGCGCACGCAGCGCGAGCAGACGATGCACTTCGCGGGATCGAAGGTGAAGTACGGGTTCGATTCGTCTTTCTGTTCGTTCAAATGGTTTTCGCCGGCATAGCCATAGCGCACGTCGCGCAACCCAACCGCGCCCGCCATGTCCTGCAATTCGCAATCGCCGTTGGCGGCACAGGTCAGGCAATCGAGCGGGTGGTCGGAGATGTAGAGTTCCATCACGCCGCGCCGCAGGTCTTTCAGCAGCGGCGTTTGGGTGCGGACTTTCATGCTTGCCGAGACCGGCGTGGTACAGGAAGCGGGCGTGCCGGCGCGGCCGTCGATTTCGACCAGGCAGAGGCGGCACGAGCCGAATGCCTTCACGCTGTCGGTGGCGCAGAGTTTCGGCACGCCGATGCCCGCTTCGCGCGCGGCGCGCATGATCGAGGTACCTTCGGGCACGGTGACGTCGACGCCGTCGATCGTCAGGCGGACGAGCGCTTCGGCCTTCGATGCCGGGGTGCCCAGGTCTTGTTCAGCGATCAGTGTCATGTCGCCATCTTACTCTGCGGCGGTAAGTTTTTCGCGTGCGATGAAATCCTCGGGAAAGTGCCTTAACGCGCTCAAAACCGGGAATGGCGTGAAGCCGCCAAGGGCGCAGAGCGAGCCGAGCTTGAGGGTGCGGCAGAGGTCTTCGATGAGCCCCAAGTTCATATCGCGCTGTTCGCCCGCCAGAATTCGGTCGATGACCTCGACGCCGCGGGTCGAGCCGATCCGGCAGGGGGTGCATTTGCCGCAGCTTTCGATGGCGCAAAACTCCATCGCAAATCGGGCTTGGGCCGCCATATCGACCGTGTCGTCGAAGACCACAATACCGCCGTGGCCGATCAGGCCGTCGCGGGCGGTGAAGGCTTCGTAGTCGAACGGCGTCTCGAACAGCGCGCGCGGAAAATAAGCGCCGAGCGGGCCACCGCATTGCACCGCGCGCACCGGGCGGCCCGATGCGGTGCCGCCGCCGATGTCGTCGACGAGTTCACCCAAGGTCATGCCGAATGGCGCTTCGAAGAGGCCGCCATGCTCGACGTTGCCGGCGAGTTGGATCGGCATGGTGCCGCGCGACCTGCCGAAACCGATGGCCGCGTAAGCGTCCGCGCCGTTCGCTAGAATCCACGGCGTGGTCGCGAGCGAGAGCACGTTGTTGACGATCGTCGGTTTGCCGAACAGGCCTTCGTGCGCGGGCAGAGGCGGCTTGGCGCGCACTTGGCCGCGTTTGCCTTCGAGGCTCTCCAGCAAGGCCGTTTCTTCGCCGCACACGTAAGCGCCAGCGCCGATACGCAATTCGATTTCGAAGTTTTGGCCGATCACGTTGGAGGCGCGCGCGATGTCGAGCGCTTTGGCGAAGGTGGCATTGGCGTGCGGATACTCCGAGCGCGAATAGACATAGCCCTTCGTCGCACCAACCGCGAAGCCCGCGATCGCCATGCCTTCGATCAGCGCGAACGGATCGCCTTCCATGATCATGCGGTCGGCGTAGGTGCCGCTGTCGCCTTCGTCGGCGTTGCAGACGATGTATTTGCGATCGGCGCTCGCGCCGGCTGCGGTCTTCCACTTGATGCCGGTCGGGAAGCCTGCGCCACCGCGACCGCGCAGCCCAGACTTGGTGACGGTGTCGATCGTTGCCGCCGCGCCGACTTCGCGGGCGCGCCGAAGCCCCCTGAGACCGCCGTAAGCTTCATAGTCCTTGAGCGAGAGCGGATCGACGATGCCGCAACGCGCGAAGGTGACGCGCGTTTGGCGCTTGAGCCATGGATGTCGATCGACGACGCCAATGCATTTCGCGTGCGCGCCGCCCTGCAGCAAGCTCGCGTCGATGTCGCCGGGTTCCAGCGGGCCGTAGCCGACGCGGCCCTGCGGTGTTTCGACTTCGATCAGGGGTTCGAGCCAATAGAGGCCGCGCGAGCCGGTGCGGACGATGTCGATGGCGATGTTGAGTTTCTTTGCCGTGTCGCGAAGCCTGCGCGCAACGGCTTCGGCGCCGACGGCGAGCGCGGCTGAGTCGTTGGGGATGAAGACGCGGGTCATGCGCCCTTCTCCACCGCCGCGATCAAACGCGAAGCATTGAGCCTGCCCAGCGGTTCGCCGTCGACGAGGGCGGCGGGCGCGACGGAACAGAAGCCGAGGCAATAGACAGGCTCGATCGTCACGGCGTTGTCGGCGCTGGTCTCTTTCCAGCCAATGCGGAAGTGTTTCAGGACGGCTTCGGCGAGTGCGTTACCACCCATCGCTTGGCAGGCCTCGGCGCGGCAGAGTTTCACCACGCGGCGGCCGGCGGGCTTGTCCCGGAAGTCGTGATAGAAACTGACGACGCCGTAGACTTCGGCGCGCGTGAGATTGAGCACATGGGCGACGAGCGGGATCGCATCGCGGGGAATGAAACCGAACTCGGCCTGCAGCGCGTGCAGGATCGGCAGCAGCGGGCCTTCGAGATGCGCATGAGCGGCTGCGATCTCTTCAACTCGTTTGGCGGTCCAACTGACCGGTTCGGATACCATCTTACGGTTCCGTTTTTGCGGACTCTTTGAAATAGGGCTCGACCGTGCCCTTCAGTTTGATCGTGATCGGGTTACCCTTGCGGTCGCGCGAGGTGCCAGCGGCCAGACGCACCCACCCTTCCGAGACGCAGTATTCCTCGACGTTGGTTTTTTCCAAACCGTTGAAGCGGATGCCGACGCCGCGTTGCAGCAACTCCTCGTTGAAAAACGGGCTGCCCGGGGTGGCGGCGAGGCGGTCGGGGGGCGTGTCGGTCATGTTAGTCCTTATACCACACGATTTGCGTGCTCGTCGCAAGCAGGTGCCCGTCCCTACCCCACAACTCGGCGGCCTGATCGAAGAAGCCGCCGTTGAAAATATGCGCCGTCGCGTGGCAGAGCAGCGGTTCGGCGCCTTGACGCTGCATCGCCTCTTCCTCGGCGTGGAAGAACGTCGTCAGGGACACCGTACCGACCGGCGTGAAGACGGGGCGCACGACGAAGGCGCGGATGATGAAAGCGTCGCTGAGGGCGGCCAGCGCAACATAATCGAGCGGGCGGTCGGGTTTATCGCGCATCCACAGCAACGACACCGGCTCGCGCAGTTCGTTCGGATCGCGCGGCGAGAAATCCGTGGCGCCGGCGGCAAAGCGCATCTCGTAGCGATGGAGCCAGCCGCCTTCGCGCGGATACGTGTAGGGTGTAATCGATTCCGGCGGCGCGATCACCGGCGGCGTAGCGGTACGGTGCGACCACACGGGCCGGCGTGCGCCGCAGACGACGGAGGCGGTCGCCGCGACCTTTTCGCCTTGCGTGAGTTCGAGCGACCAGTGCTGCGTCGAGCGGCCGGTGCGCCGTTCGCGGCACGAGATTTCGAACGCGCCGTCGGCGATGGCGGCGCAATAGTTGACGGTGAGCGCGACGGGCGTTCCTTGGCGGCGCTCGTCTTCCACGACGGCGCGCAGCAACACGGCAGCCGTGAAGCCGCCGAAAGGTCCGCCGACGTTGGAATAGAAATCACTGGTGCGTCCTTCGAGCCGTTCGGGGCCGAGGCGTTTCAACGCGGTCGCGATGTCGAGGGGATGGGCGGCGTTCACGCTTGTTCCTCATGGGCGCGGATAGCGTCGATGAATATTTTGGCGAAGTCCTTGAGTTTGGCCGCGCCGACGCCGTTGACCTCGGCGAATTCGTCGCGCGTGCGCGGGCGGCGCTCGGCCATGTCGCTCAGCGATTTGTCGGAGAAGATGAGATAGGCGGCGACGCGGCGTTCCTTGGCCAGGCGCAGGCGCAATTGCTTCAGCGCGGCGAGCAGGGTTTCGTCGCCGTCGCTAAGCGGGGCAGCGCTTTCCACGCCGCGCGATTTCTTTTCGGCTTTGCTTTGCAGGCTGGCCGGGCGGTAGTGAAACGTCCCCTCCCCCAGCGCCAGCGCGCGGCCTTTCTCGGCGATGTTCAAACCGCCGAAGCCGTTGATGTCGAGCGCCAAGATTCCGCCGGCGACGAGTTGGCGGATCAGCGATTGCCACTCCTCGCGCTTGCGGCCCTTGCCCGCGCCGTAGGCGGCCAAGCGTTCGTGACCGAGGCTTTGCACCTTTTCGTTTTGCGCGCCCATCAGCACGTCGACGATGTGCCCGGCGCCGAAGCGCGCGCCGGTTTGGCGCACGGCGGCGAGGATTTTCTTTGCGTCTTCCGTGCCGTCGACGAGCGCCGTTGTGTCGAGGCAAATGTCGCAATTGCCGCAAGGCCCCGCCCGCTCGCCGAAATAGTCGAGCAGCACTTGGCGGCGGCAGCTGGGGGATTCGCAAAAGCCGAGCAGCGCGCCGAGGCGTTGATGTTCGCGCCGCTTGCGGTCGTCGCCCGCGTCTTCTTGGTCGATGAACATGCGGCGCATGCGGATGTCGCCGAGGCCGAACAGCATGTGCGCCTCGGCCGGCGCGCCGTCGCGGCCGGCGCGGCCGAACTCCTGATAGTACGCTTCGAGACTGCCCGGCAGATCGGCGTGAAAGACGAAGCGCACGTCCGATTTGTCGATGCCCATGCCGAAGGCGATGGTCGCGGCCATCACCATCGCGGGTTCGGTCATGAAGATGTTCTGGTTCGCCTCGCGTTCGTCCTTCGTCATACCGGCGTGATAGGCGCGCGCCTTGACGCCATTCGCGACCAGCAGTTCCGCCGCCTCTTCCGTGCGCTTGCGCGACAGGCAATAAACGATGCCGCTGGCGCCTTTATGGCGTTTGACGAAGTCGAGCATTTGCTTTTTCCACTCGCGCTTGGGCTCGACGGTTAGTTTGATGTTCGGACGGTCGAAGCCGAGGACGAAGGTTTCATGGTGCCCCTGAAACAACTGCGCCGCGATGTCGGCGCGGGTGACCTCGTCCGCCGTCGCGGTCAGCGCCGCGATCGGCACGCCGGGGAACACGGTCGAGAGCTTTGCCAGCGCCTGATATTCGGGGCGGAATGCCGGGCCCCATTGCGAGATGCAATGCGCCTCGTCGATCGCGATCAAGCGCACGTCGAGTTTGGCGAGCGCCGACAACATGCGTTCCGTCATCAGGCGTTCGGGCGAGAGATAGAGCAGCTGCGTTTGCCCCGTCGAGGCCCGACGCCAGGCGGAGATGTTGTCGTCGCGGTCTTGGGCCGAGTTGATCGTATCGGCCGTGACGCCCGCGAGCCGCAACGCCTGAACCTGATCTTGCATCAGCGCCAACAGCGGCGAGACGACGACGGTGAGGCCGCCCATGACGAGCGCCGGCACTTGGAAGCAGAGCGATTTGCCCGAGCCTGTCGGCATGACGGTCAGCACGCTGCGGCCGGCGAGCAAGGTGTCGACCACCCGCTCCTGCCCTGGCCTAAAATCGTCGAAGCCGAAGACGTCTTTCAGGACCTGGCGTTTGGCGTCGATTTTGAGTTGCGCGAGCGCCATGAGCGGTCCTGAACGAAGGGGGCGAAACGCGGGGAACGCGCCGGTGTCGCGTATAGCGTGCGCCGCGCTCATGCGTATGCGCCTTCCGCGCGTTTTCCCGAACTTCCGGCGACGCCGAATTCGGGGGTGGGGGTCAAAGCGTAACAGCGTAACATTGGCTCATTTCCGCTGTTTTATCCGCAACGAAACCGCAACATTGTTGCGGGTTATCCGTTACAAAGATCAGTGACGCTGTCCTATCTTTCCACGTCATTAAAACTCTCGTTGGCGGTTTGGAACTTCGACCGGATAAAGTTCTGCAACTTGAGAACATATGTAGAACATCTTGAAGCCACGCGCAAGTCGCGACGGACCGACGCCGCTTGACCTAGGCACCCGTCCGACGTGACCCACTATATATTATGTCCCCATAATTCTCCTGTTCCGGATTTGAACGACCCGCCCGCGCCTTGTCACGGGAGTGGGGGCTACCTATGCTGCATCCGGGACGCTTGGACGCCCGCTGACAGGCGAGGTATCGACTGATGGTTAGGAAGGTGGCGATCGGCGCGGTCTTGCTTGTGCTGATTTTGTCGATCGCTGCGGCTGTTCTTCTGATCGGCGTCATGCGCCCTCGGCCGATGCAGGCGCCCGAAGGGGTGCAGCTCGCACCCTTGAGAACAATTTCGACTTTCGAGGCGCAAGTCCTGTTGTTTCTTTCGGGCGTGAAGGGTGTGCCCGTCGGCAATGCGGTAGACTGTTATCGGATGACGTATTCCGTCGCCGGCCCCAAAGGCGAGGCCGTTCGCTTGAGCGGTCTTCTGGCCTTGCCACGCGGGGTTGCAGCGCGACGGTTGGTGAGCTTTCAGCATGGGACCACGACGACGCGCAGCGCCGTCCCCTCGCAGCCCGACGGAACGGGCATCGCGGCCGCGATCGCGTTTGCCGGCAATGGCTATGCGCTTGTGGTGCCGGACTATCCGGGGCTCGGCGAATCCGAGGGGCGACATCCTTATTATGTCGCCGACGCGGTTGGCCCTGCCGTTGTCGGGATGATCGAAGCGGCCGAAAAGTTGGACGGTGTGCCCAGCGAGTTGGTGTTTTTGTCCGGATTCTCGGAGGGCGGTTGGGCGAGCCTTGCGGCCCTGCGCGTGCTGGAGAGCAAGGGCAGACAAGTTTTGGGCTCCGCGCAGGTCGCGGGCGCCTATGATCTTCGGCACGTGTCGCTGCCTGCGGCCATGAAAGGCGGCGCGCCTTCGCATTCGCTCTACCTTGCCTACGCGGCGTGGGGGCAATCCGCTCACTATGGCCATCGGCTCGACAGTTTGCTGACGCTCGAATACGCGACGCTCGTCGAACGCCTGTTCGCGGGTGCAACGCCGCAAGAGATCTTGAAGGCGCTACCCGCGGACCCAAGGCGGATGTTCAACCAAAGCTTCCTCGACGCATTCGACCATAGCGGGTCGCACTGGTTTCTCGACACGTTCGCCGCCAACAGTCTTGTCGACATGACGCCGCGCGCGCCGCTGCGGCTCTACTATGGTTCGAAGGATACGGACGTTGTTCCCGAAGAAGCTTTGGCCGCATCGCGGGCGATGCGAGGGCGGGGTGCCGACGTAACGGCGGTCGACGTCGGCCCGGTCGGGCACGATCGCTCCATGTTGGCCGCGGCGCCGCTTATTCTCGCTTGGCTCCGTGACCTTGAGGAGACGGCAAGGTAGGGGGAATCCCACGGCAACCCGGAATCTATTATGCCCCCTAAATTATCCGCCTCACTCCGTCGGATAAGCGCCCAACACCTTGCCCGCGTCCGTGAGCACGAGGCCGCATTGGAAATCCGCGACCAGGATTTGGAAATCTTCGGCGATGTCGACCT
>JANOFM010000269.1:0-23028 GCA_031413635.1 Alphaproteobacteria bacterium
ATGTGGTGAACGACGAGGAAATCCCCGCCCTTCCGATGTTTCATCCGGCCTATTTGCTGCGTCAGCCGAGTGCGAAGCGTCAGACCTGGCAGGATTTGCTGAGCTTGAAGCTCAAGTTGCGCGAGCTTGGCGTTTTCTGAGCCCTCCTTGTGTGCGACAACGGGCGCGCATATGACTGGCGGGCGCCCCTCGCCCTTAGGTTTCGGAGTTCCGGCATGACCATCCGCGTGTTGCGCGTCCTCGTCATTGCCGCTTCGTGCGCGCTGTCGCTGTCATCCGATGTTGGCATTGCGGCGTCGAATTCTTTCGTCCGTGTGCTGAGCGATCAGGATGTTGACACT
Source organism: Alphaproteobacteria bacterium (assembly GCA_031413635.1). Classification (GTDB taxonomy): domain Bacteria; phylum Pseudomonadota; class Alphaproteobacteria; order Micropepsales; family Micropepsaceae; genus SZUA-430. The sequence goes on from JANOFM010000269.1 coordinate 342, forward strand.
TACAAGCAGATGTTCGCGGCGGCTGCCAACGGCGAGCGGGACCGCGTCATCGCGCTCGCGTCGACGGTCAAGAACCGCTCGTTGATGGGCCATGTCGCGGCGAAGGGATATTTGAGCCCCAAGACGGTCGCCGAGTTCGACGATCTGAAAGCATGGTTGAAAAAATTCAACGAATATCCCGAAGCCGAGCGCATTCAGACCCTGGCCGAGCGTAAGGATTCAAAGCGCGCCAAGGAACTGAAGGACCCGGTGCGCCGCATCATTCGCGGCAATTCCGACGAGTCGGATGCGGTTGCCGAGTTTTCGAGCGCCGAAGCGGAGGCTGCGGCGCGCAAGCTTAAGGGCTTGATCAGTTCGGGCAAGGTCGATGCGGCCTCGGCCTATCTCGACAGCGCCGACTTGCGCGGGAAATTGCCCGGCGCCGACTATGGGCGGTTGGCGCATCAAGTGGCGGCCGGACAGTATTACCTTGGCGACTCGCGCACCGCCTTTGCGCTCGCGGGCCGGGTGGCGGGTCAGGTTCGCGCAGACGTGCCCGAAGCGGATTGGATCGCAGGGCTTGCCGCATTTCGCTTGAGCAAATTCGACGTGGCGGCAAAGCATTTTTCGGCGATGGCCGAGAACGGAGCGACGACGTCGTGGTTGAGATCGGCTGCGGCGTTTTGGGCGGCGCGCTCGTTCTTGATATCGAAGCAGCCGGACCAGGTTTCGCGCATGCTGCAGATCGCGGCCGACAAGCCGCGGACTTTTTATGGGTTGTTGGCGTTGCGGCTTTTGGGGAAGCAACCGCCGTTCACTTGGAACGAGCCCGATCTCGACCTGAAGTCCTTTCAGCGGCTGATCAAAACACCAGGGATCGCGCGCGGCATTGCGCTCTATCAGGTGGGCGAACTTGAAGCGGCGGAAGGTTCGATCGCGCGTGCGCACGGGCGGCTCAACACCGAACTCGACCGGCCGTTCATTGCGCTCGCTCACGATCTGGGCTTTGCGAATGTGCAGCTCGTCGCCGCGCACGGCGCGCGCGCGCCAGACCTGAAGGCTGCCGCCTATCCGGTGATGAGCATCAAGCCCAGCGATGGGTGGCAGGTGGATCCCGCGCTGGTGCACGCGATTGCGCGGCAGGAAAGCAAATTCGAAATGCGCGTGACGAGCTCGTCGAATGCGCGCGGACTGATGCAGGTGCTGCCGTCGACGGCGGCGGGCACGATGAAAGATTCCACGCTCGACGATCCGGGCGCGAAGGCGAAGTTGTTCGATCCGGCGTTCAACCTTAGCGTCGGTCAGCGTTATGTGCAGAAGATGTTCTCGTTCGTGGAGCCCGACGGAAATTTGATTCAACTCGTCGTCGCTTATAACGGCGGGCCGGGCAATTTGCAGAAGTGGTTGAAGGAGGTCGAGTATCGCGGCGACCCGCTGCTGTTCATCGAGAGCCTGCCCTCGCGCGAGACGCGGGGTTATGTGGAGCGCGTGGTGGCGAATTATTGGATCTATCAAGACCGTTTGGGCGAGGAAAAGACCACGCTCGACCAACTTGCGCGCGGCGAATGGCCCGTGCTCAAATGGAGCGATCGCCAGCGCGTGGCCGAACTCAAGAGATAGGCGAGATGTCCGCCAGCCGCATCGACGAAACAAAGAAATTCGTTCCCATTCGCATTGCCGTCTTGACCGTGTCGGACACGCGCACGCGCGAAAACGATACATCGGGCGATACATTGGTCGAGCGGGTGACGTCGGCGGGTCATGTTCTGGCAGATCGTGCGTTGCTGCGCGACGATGTGATGGCGATACGCGAGCAACTGACGCGCTGGATCGCGGCACCCGATGTCGATGCCGTCATTACTACGGGCGGAACGGGCTTGACCGGACGCGACGTTACGGTCGAGGCGATGCGTCCGTTGTTCGAGAAAGAGATCGATGGATTTTCGGCACTGTTCCATCAGATCTCGTTTGAGAAAGTGGGGACCTCGACAATCCAAAGCCGTGCCTGTGCCGGTTTGGCGGCCGGGACGTTTCTGTTCGCCCTGCCTGGCGCGACCGGCGCGGTGAAGGACGGTTGGGACGGTATTCTCAGACATCAGCTCGATGCGCGCCACCGGCCATGCAACTTCGTCGAGATCATGCCGCGGTTGCAGGAACACGTGACGCCGGCAGAGCGCAAGCGGCCTTAAAGGCGCCACTCGTACAGGATATCCGGTTGTCCCGCCTCGTTCGCCGATCCGTCGCCGAATTCGACGGCGACGAAGCCGTGATGTTCGTAAAACGCGCACGCGCGTGCATTCATTTGGAAAGCATAAAGACTAAGCATTTTTGGACAGAGTCGCTTGGCTTGGTCGAGCAGCTTCGAGCCGATGCCGCGCCGGTAATATCCCGGCAACAAATAGAGATGATCGATGTGGGTGCCGTTCAGGGCCATCATACCGACGATGCGCGCGCCCCCGAGGGCGACCCAGACTTCGCACTGAGCGAACACCTGATTGGCGATGAAGGCGCGGGTCTCCTGGTCGGAGTGGAGTTTGCGCAGGAAGGGCACCGCATCGGCCTGCGAGGCAATGAACAGCTCCGCCACGTCGGCGATGTCGGATGTCGCGGCCTTGCGGATATGGACGGTCATTCGACTTCAATAGCGGATTCAACAGGCTGGATTCCAGCGCTGGCATTTGCTAAAAGCGCCCCGATGACGACAGCATTCGCCGCGAACCGACGCCGCACGCACCTTTTCAGAGGCGGGTAGCGGCGCGTTCGCACAGCGTGTGCCGAACAGTTCAACCCCGCCGGTCGCGCGGGGTTTTTGTTGTCTTCAGTCCCCGTGTCGTCCGGCGTCGTATTGGAGGACACAATGAATAGTGAACCAGCCGAACAGCAGAAGCCGTTGGCGGCGCGGGTCGAGGAAGCGTGCCTGAACGCTTGGCCCGCGTTGCAGGAGATTCATTACGATGGATGGCTGATCCGTCTCGCCGATGGGCAAACGCGGCGGACGAACTCGGTGAACGTGCTCAACGCGGGGTCCCGGCCGCTCGACGAAAAGATCGCTTTTTGCGAGAAAATTTACCGGCGGCACGATCTGGCTTGCCATTTTCGTTTGCTGTCGACCGCCGACAGCGCGCTCGATGAGGCGTTGGCGGCGCGCGGCTATCGCGCGGCGGACGAGACGAGCACGTTGTTCATGGATTTCGCGGGGCTTGCACCGATGAACGCGACGGGATTTTCGGTCGAGCTCATTCCGCAAGCACCGAGCGCCGAATGGCTCTCCGCCCGCATGAGGTTTCAAGGCGGACCGGCGAGCGAACGTTCCAAACTCGAGAAGATTTTGCAGCAACTCGCGATTCCAGCCTTGTTCGCGGCGGTGCGCGACGACAAGGGCGAGATCGGCTCGATCGCCAAAGGTGCCGTTCACGACGGGATCGTGTGCTTGAACATGGTCGCGAGCGACCCGGCGCAGTTGCGGCGCGGAAATTCTCGCGCTTGCGTGTCAGCTATTTTGCGCTGGGCGCGAAATGACATGGATGCCGAAGGGGCTTGCCTGCAAGTCGTGTCGGACAACACGCCGGCGATCCGGCTGTATCAAAGCCTGGGATTCAGCCGCGAGCTTTATCGCTATCATTATCGCACGCGGGGTCTTAAGTGATCAGAATTGTTCTTGTTTTGTTCCGGCATTCTGCTAGCCTGCCTCGATGGGCAAGAACATCATCGGCTACGGCTCGCGTCCGCCCGACGAAGGCGAATTTGCGGCGCATCCTTCGGGCGTGAAGGGGCGCGGGACGCTGTCGAACGGCAGCGGACGGTTCGAGCGCGAGCATCGCGTTGTCATCGACGACGGCTGGGGCACGCTCGACGACGAACCGCCGGCGCTGAAGACCACGGTCGGGATCGACGCGACGCGGACGATCATCGCGCGCAATGAATCGCCCGATATCCCGTTCGATCGCTCGATCAATCCCTATCGGGGATGCGAGCATGGTTGCGTCTATTGTTTCGCGCGGCCGACGCACGCGTATCTCGGTCTGTCGCCGGGGCAGGATTTCGAGAGCCGGTTGTTTGCGAAGCCCAAGGCGGCGCAGTTGCTCGATGCGGAATTGCGCAAGGCGGGTTATCAAGTGCGGTCGATGGCGCTGGGAACGAATACCGACCCCTATCAACCGATCGACGAGCGCTACAAAATTACACGGGAAATATTGAAGGTCTTGCGCGATTTCCGCCACCCAGTCGGAATCGTGACCAAGTCGAACCGAGTGCTGCGCGATATCGACATCTTGGCCGAGATGGCGGAGATGGGGTTGGCGCGGGTGGCGATTTCGGTGACGACGCTCGATCGCACGCTCGCACGAGCTATGGAACCGCGTGCACCGACTCCGGATCGACGAATCGAAGCCATCCGCGAATTGTCGAAAGCGGGCATTCCGACCGCGGTGATGCTGGCGCCGATGATCCCGGCGCTCAACGATCATGAGCTTGAGGCGATCTTGGAGCGGGCGCGCGATGCCGGGGCGTCGAATGCCGCCTATGTGATCTTGCGGTTGCCGCTTGAGATCAAGGATTTGTTCCGCGAATGGCTTGAGGTGCAGCAACCGGGGCGCGCGGCGCATGTAATGTCACTCGTGCGTTCGATGCGGGGCGGCAAGGATTACGACGCGGAATGGGGAAAACGCATGAAGGGCGACGGTGTTTACGCGGAACTGATCGCCAAGCGGTTCAAGCTGGCTTGCGAACGGCTTGGGTTGAATAAAAACTGGCTGCCGCAGCGAGTCGATCTGTTCAAGCCACCGCCGAAAGCGGGAGATCAGATGCAGCTGCTGTGAGAACGGAGCCACATGCCCAATTTCACGCGCGAACGCGGGTTTGAAGGTCCGGTTGCGGGGATCGACGAGGCTGGGCGCGGGCCGCTCGCGGGGCCGGTGTTTGCGGCGGCGGTGATCCTCGACGGTGCGCGTATCCCGATCGGGCTCGACGATTCCAAGAAACTTTCGGCGGCGCAGCGAGAGGCGGCGTTCGACAAGATCATGGCCCAAGCGCTCGCGGTCGGCGTGGGACGGTGCGAAGTTGAGGAGATCGACTCGCTGAACATTCTGGGGGCGACGATGCTTGCCATGCGACGGGCGGCGGATGCACTTTCGTCGAAGCCGATACACGCGCTCGTCGACGGCAATCGCGCGCCTGACCTCTCCTGCCCGGTCGAAACGATTGTCGAGGGCGACGGCAAGTCGCTTTCGATTGCGGCGGCGTCGATCGTCGCCAAGGTTTTGCGCGACCGGGTGATGTGCGAACTCGACCTTGAACATCCGCGTTACAAGTGGGCGCAGAACAAAGGGTACGGCACGCGCGATCACATGGCGGCACTGAGCGCATTAGGGCCTACCGTGCATCATCGATTGAGCTTTGCCCCTGTTGCACTGGCGAAATTGCAGTTCGCTCGGTAAGCGCTTAATCCTGATATCTCGGGACCGCTGCGTCTCGAAGAGGGGGGTCGATGCTGACGCTGATGGGCGTGGCGGTCGTCGTTGCGGGCTTTGCTATTGGGTTCAATCCACTGTTGGTCGTCGTTGCGGCAGCGTTGGTGACAGGGCTTGCCGCAGGCATGAGACCCGATGAGGTGCTCGCCGCGTTCGGTAAGGCGTTCAACGAGAACCGCTTCGTCAGCGTGGCCTGGCTTGTGTTACCCGCGATCGGGGTTTTGGAACGGGCCGGATTGCAGGAGCGCGCGCGGAGCCTGATCAGCCGCATCCGCGTCGTGACCGTTGGGCGGCTTCTCATTGTATATATGCTGCTGCGGCAATTGACGGCTGCTGTCGGGCTGATCTCGATTGCCGGACACGCGCAAACTGTGAAGCCGCTCGTCGCACCGATGGCGGAGGCCGCGGCGGAGCTTAAGCACGGCGACATCAGCGACGACGAGCGCGACAAGGTGCGCGCACTGACGGCTGCGACCGACAACATTGCGCTCTTCTTTGGCGAGGATGTGTTTCTTGCCATCGGTTCGATCCTGCTGATGGTCGGTTTCATGCAGCAGAGCGGGATCGAGGTTCAACCGTTGGCGTTGTCGTTTTGGGCGATTCCGACCGCGATTGCGGCGTTTTTTGTTCACGGCGCGCGACTGCTTCTGTTCGACCGGCGCAAGCTCAAGACGAAGCGCGAGGCGGGTCCGCAATGATCACGCTGCAGCACGTATATGTGTTGGTTGGCGCGTTGTTCGTCGTATTCGCCGTTTTGAGCGCCCGCGACGCGGCCAATCCGAGGCGTTGGACGACCGGATTGTTTTGGGCGTTGTTCGCGACGAGTTTTCTCGGCGGCGACTATTTGAGTGATCTCGGCAACGGATTTTTGGTGTTGGCGATGGCGTTGATCGCCGGCGGCGGCGGGCTTGGGGTCGGAAAACTGCTTACGACCACGCCTGCGGACCGACAAACGAGTTCGGCGCATTGGGGCAATCGGCTGTTCTTGCCGGCGTTGGTCATTCCGATCGTTACGCTTGCCGGTACATTTGCGATTAAGGGCGTTGTGTGGCCGATCGCGATCGATCCCGTCATGATTACCGGCGTACCGCTCGGCGATCCGAAGCAGGCGACGCTGATTTCGCTCGCGTGCGGGGCCGTGATTGCAGCGTTTCTCGCCGTCGTGTTGTTGCGCCAGCCGGTGTCGAGCCCGTTTCAAGAGGGTCGCCGCTTGATGGATGTCATCGGGTGGGCTGCGTTGTTGCCGCAGATGCTGGCCTCACTCGGCGCCGTGTTTGCCGTTGCGGGGGTCGGCAAAGTTGTCGGCGATATCGCGGCGCAGTGGGTGCCGGCGGACAATCTGATGGTCGCGGTCGTAGTTTACTGCGCCGGCATGGCGGCATTTACGATGATCATGGGCAATGCATTCGCGGCGTTTCCGGTGCTGACGGCCGGAGTCGGCATTCCGTTTCTAATTCAAGGTTTCGGCGGGGAACCCGCGGCGGTTGCTGCGATCGGCATGTTGTCGGGATTTTGCGGGACGCTGATGACGCCGCTTGCGGCCAATTTCAACATCGTGCCGGCGGCGTTGCTCGAGTTGAAGAACCGCAACGGCGTGATCTTCGCCCAGATTCCAACCGCGTTGACGATGCTCGCCATCAATATGATGCTGATGTACGTGCTCGCGTTTCGATGACGATGCGATTTAGGAAGTTTTGCACAGAGTGAATTTTGCGCGCGTCTATATCTAGTGGGTCGCGGAGTTGAGGATTCAATATCGATTCCGCTATTAACTTTCTGATTCAAAAGACTTATTGACGGCGAGTCCGCACTGACTCAAGCTCGGTACCGCTAGAGCCGGTTTTGGTAGGGCAAGTTTTGGGCCGGCCCTGGGGATTTTTGATTCTTCGCGCTATCGGACCTGTGGACGGCTGTCGCTGCGGCACGCCCCAACGCGTTCGTGCGCCTGAAATTTGGGGTGACTTGCATGGGCATGATTGCAAAGCCGATTACGAACTATCTCGATACGATCTTGCAGGGCGACACCATCGCCAAAATGAATGAGCTGCCGGCGAAAAGCGTCGATCTGATTTTTGCCGATCCGCCCTACAACCTCCAACTCGAAGGCAACCTGCACCGCCCCGACCAGAGCAAGGTCGATGCCTGCGACGACGCGTGGGACCAGTTTTCCAGCTTCGCCGAGTACGACCGCTTTTCGCGCGAATGGCTTGCGGCGGCGCGGCGCGTGCTCAAGGACAACGGGTCAATCTGGGTGATCGGCTCGTACCACAACATTTACCGCGTCGGTTCGGTGATGCAGGATCTGGGCTATTGGTTCCTGAACGACATCGTGTGGCGCAAGTCGAACCCGATGCCGAACTTTCGCGGACGGCGCTTCACGAACGCGCACGAGACGATGCTGTGGTGCTCGAAGTCGCGCGATCAGAAGAGCTACACATTCAACTATGATGCCATGAAAGCGTTGAACGACGATCTGCAAATGCGCTCCGACTGGCTGATCCCGCTGTGCACCGGTGGCGAGCGGCTAAAGGACGAAAACGGCGTGAAGGCCCATCCGACCCAAAAGCCGGAGGCGTTGCTCCATCGCGTGCTGCTGGCCTCGTCGAAGCCGGGCGATGTAGTGCTCGATCCTTTCTTCGGAACCGGCACGACAGGCGCGGTTGCCAAGAAACTCGGCCGCCGCTTTATCGGCATCGAGCGCGATGCGGGCTACATCACCGCCGCGAAGAAGCGGATTTCGCAAGTGAATGCGACATCGCCGGAAGACCTTGAAGTGATGCGCTCGAAGAAAGAAGAGCCGCGGGTGCCGTTCGGCGTCGTCGTCGAGCGCGGACTGCTTGAGCCGGGCACTAAGCTTTTCGATCCCACGCGCAAGCACGCCGCGCGCGTGCGCGCCGACGGTTCATTGGTTTGCCGCGATGCGACGGGCTCGATCCATCAGATTGCCGCGCGTGTTCAGGGTTTGCCGGCGTGTAACGGTTGGACCTATTGGCACTTCGACGCGCAAGGCGTGATGAAACCGATCGACATTCTGCGCCAGCAAGTGCGGGCGGAGATGCACTGAACCGAGGCCGGAAGTCGGATGTCAGATGGCGGAACGCGCACGTTTTGACAGCCGATGTCTGGCATCCGGTATCTGAAGAGCGTGGCCGATGACTTTGCGCATCACGCTGGGCAGCGCGAAGCGGTCGAGTTCGGCGATCGGTGCCCACTCGCCTGGCCCATCGATTTGCGCCGCGCCGATCTTGTCGGCGCAATAAACCTCAAGCTCCAACTCGAAATGGGTGAACACGTGGCGCACCACACCCGAGAGCTTGCGGTATTTCACTTTCGGCGGCGCGTGATCGAAGGGCTCGGGTGGAAAGTTCTTTTCCCACGGGCTCATCGGCGGTTCGTGCATTCCGCCCAACAGGCCCTTCGGCGGGCGGCGGCGGAGGAAGACTTCGTCCCTCTTTGAAAGCAACACGAAGGCCGCGCCGCGCCTTAAGGGACGGGCGAGCCTTGCGCCACGCAGCGGCAAGCTCGCTTCAATGCCTTTCGAACGCGCCTTGCATTCATCCGCCCACGGACATTCGCGACAGCTCGGCGATTTGGGTGTGCAGATCGTGGCGCCCAGATCCATCATCGCCTGGGCAAAATCGCCCGCGCGTTTTTCGGGCGCGAGGCTTTCGGCGATCGCCTTCAACTGCACTTTTGCGGCCGGGAGCGCTTCACGCACACAGAACAGACGCGCAAGAACACGCTCGATGTTGCCGTCGACCGGGGCCGCCCGTTTTCCGAAGGCGATGGCCGCGATGGCCGCCGCCGTGTATCGGCCGATGCCGGGAAGGGATCGAAGTTCCGCCTCCGTCGATGGCAGGCTTCCACCGTGTTCGGCCGCAACCTTTTTGGCGCCGGCGTGCAGGTTGCGCGCGCGACTGTAGTAGCCCAAGCCCGCCCACGCCGACATCACGTCGTCGACGTGTGCCGCGGCCAAAGACTTCATGGTGGGCCAACGGTTCAGAAAGGCTTGGAAATAGGGCCCCACCGCCGCAACGGTGGTTTGCTGCAGCATGATTTCCGACAGCCACACGCGGTAGGGGTCGGGCGTTTCGCCGGGCAGCGCGCGCCACGGCAGATTGCGGCGGTTTCGGTCGTACCATTTGAGCAAGCGCCGGACGAGCGCGGCGCGCTTTTGCGGCGTGTGGCTTTGCCCTGTATGCTTAGCGCGAAATTTTGGAACGGCCATGTCAGGCAACGACAAAAACGACAATAGCGGTGGCGAGATGCGCCGTTCGGGGCGCCGCGGCCCTCGACCGTTCGCGCAGGATGCGGGCGCATTGCTGCGCCATCACCTGAACGCCCGCGGCTTTGCGCAGATCGAGTTGGTGACGCGGTGGCCGGAAATTGCAGGTGCGAGCTTGGCGGAGCATTGCTTTCCCTATCGTCTGTCGGCGGGCGGCGCCAGCAGTGCGACTTTGACGCTGATGGCCGACGACCGCGCGGCGCTCGAGTTGCAGCACCAGACGCCTAAGCTAATCGACAAGATCAACGCCTATTTCGGCGGCGGGATCGTCAACAAAATCAAGGTTGTAGTCGGTGAAATTCCCAGGCTGGTTTCGAAGTCGGCGCGTCAACGTCCGCTTTCGCCGTCGGAAGAAGCGGATCTGCTGCGGCGCGTAAATGACGTCGAAGACCCGGATTTGCGGGCCGCGTTGGCGCGACTCGGGCGCCACGCCCTGGCGGAAAGCGGTAAACTGTCCGTTTACAAGCGTTGAGGTAGTAGGCCGAAGCACCCTATATTCGCGGCGCATACAGTGCTTCGCGGGGGTTGCAGTGCCAGTTAAATTAGAAAGAATACACCTAATTGGAGGCGGGGCCGCGCTTATCGCCCTGTTGGGAGGGCTTGCCTATTGGGTTTGGGGCGGCTCCTCGGGTGAGTCGGTCGTCGCCGATGGACCTTGTACGCCAGTCGAAACCTTCGAAGTTACGGCCGCCGACTATGTCGAAGGCAAGGCCGACGCCCCGATCACCTTGATCGAATACGCATCTATGACCTGCGGGCATTGCGCGAGCTTCAGCACCGAGGTGCTGCCGCAAATCAAAGCGAACTATATCGACAAAGGCTATGTGCGCTACGTGTATCGCGAGTTTCCGCTCGACCGGGTGGCCTTGGCCGCGTCGGTGGCCGGGCGCTGTCTCGCGCGCGAAGCCTATCTGCCTTATGTCGAGATGATGTACGGCGAGCTCCAAACCTGGGCGACGCAACAAGACCAGCGGTCGGCGATCAAGGAAATGGCGCGCCGCGCCGGCATGTCGGGCGATGAGTTCGAGAAGTGCCTGTCGACCGAGGACGATGCGAAAAAGATCGTCGCGGCGCAGACGGAGGCGAGCAAGAAATATTGCATCAGCTCCACGCCGTCGTTCTTGCTGAACGGCAAGGGAATGACGAACGGTGACTACGCCGACTTCGACGAAAAACTGCGCGCGGAATTGAAGGCAAAAGGCATCGTCTTTCCCGCTGCGGCGACCGCGACCGAAGGCGCGGTGGTGCCGGCTGACGGCAGCGTGCCCGCTGCAACGCCCGCGACCGGCGAAGCAACACCGGCGGCCGGTACGCCGCCCCCAGCAACAACGCCTGCCGCACCGGCTCCGAGCACGCCTGCAACGGGCACTCCCTCCCCGTAGTAGACGTGCCTCGACGTTTGAGCGGCTGCCCCCGGCCCAAAATTAGGAATACCCCCGTGAAGTTCTCAAGACTTCGACTCTCTGGATTCAAATCGTTCGTCGAGACGACCGATCTGCCGATCGAGCAAGGTTTGACCGGCATTGTCGGACCGAACGGTTGCGGCAAATCGAATTTGCTCGAAGCGTTGCGTTGGGTGATGGGCGAAAACTCGGCCAAGTCGATGCGCGGCGGCGCAATGGACGATGTGATCTTTGCCGGCACGAACAACCGGCCCGGCCGCAATACGGCGGAAGTGTCGCTTGTCATCGACAATGTGGATCGCTCGGCACCCGCGTCGCACAACGAACATGAAGCGATCGAGATCAGCCGGCGCATCGAGCGCGAGATGGGCTCGATCTACCGGATCAACGGGCGCGACGCGCGGGCGCGCGATGTGCAGTTATTCTTTGCCGATATTTCCTCGGGCGCGCATTCGCCAGCACTGGTAAAGCAGGGCCAGATCGGCCAGTTGATCAACGCCAAGCCGATTGCGCGGCGGGCGATCCTGGAAGAGGCCGCCGGCATTTCGGGCTTGCATGCGCGGCGCCACGAGGCGGAGCTGAAGCTCAACGCGGCGCAAACGAACCTGTCGCGCGTGGCCGACGTGCTTCAAGAAATCGACGGGCAACTTGCCAATCTGAAGCGGCAAGCACGCCAAGCGGCACGCTATCGCAATCTGTCGGGCCACATTCAGCGCGCTGACGCGTTGGCGCTGTTCGTGCGCTGGCAACTGGCGTCGGCTGCCGCGGCAGCAGCGGAAGAAGAGCTTTCGCGCATTCGGGCGCAAGTCGAGGACTTGACGCTGCGCGCGGCGCAGGCGTCGAACGCGGTACTCGAAGCCGATGAGAAACTGCCGCCGCTCAGGCAAGTTGCGGCCGAACGCAGCGCGGCATTGCAACGCCTGACCGCCGAGCGTCTTGCGCTCGACGGCGAAGAGGCGCGCGCGAAGGCCGCCGCCGAGCGCTTGAGCGCGCGGCTTGCGCAAATCACCGAGGACCAATCGCGCGAAACCGGCCGGGTCGACGACGCGCGCGGCATGATGGGCAAGCTCGACGACGAGCGTGTCGGATTGGACGCGGCGTCCGCCGGCGAAGCCAACGCGGCGGCCGAAGCGGCGCAGTCGTTGCACGTCGCCGATGAGACCATGCGCGAGAACGAGCGCGTCAGCGACAGAGCGACGGCCGAGCTAGCGGAAGCTAAAGCCAAGCGTGGCGCGCTTGAGCGGCGGATCGAGGACGGCAAGCGCGCGGCCGGTCGATTGCGCAACGAACTCGACAACATCGCCGGCGAGATCGAGCGGCTGGCGCGCGAGGCAGCGACGGCGCCGCTGGTCGAAGAAGCAGTCTCTCGCGTAACTGCGGCTATCACGGCGGCGGAGTCTTCGAAGTCGACCCATGCCCATTCGGAGGAAGCCTTGCGCTCGGCGCGGGATGCGGAAACCGCGAAGAAGCTATCGCTGGAGACCGCCGAACGCGATCTCGAAAAACACAAGGCCGAAGCGCGCGCGCTCACGGAAATGCTGTCGACGGGCGTCGGCGAGGGTTGGACGCCCGTTATCGACCTCGTGCATGTCACGCCGGGTTATGAGGCGGCGTTGGGTGCGGCGCTTGGCGAAGATTTGAACGTGCCGGTCGATGAGAGCGCGCCGATGCATTGGCGGGCGTTGCCGGACATCGCGTCGGCGCCGGCGATGCCTGGCGGCGCTCAATTGCTGTCCGAACTGGTGCAAGGCCCACCGGCGCTCGAACGGCTTCTGTCGCAAATCGGCGTGGTCGAGCGCGACAAAGGACGCGCCTTGCAAGGCGTGCTTGCCGTCGGACAATGCCTGGTCAGCCGTGAAGGCGACGTGTGGCGCTGGGATGGCTTTACCGCGACCGCCGAAGCGCCGACGGCCGCCGCCGTGCGCCTGCGGCAGCGCAACCGGCTTGTCGATCTCGAAGGCACGATCGCCTCGGCCGAAGCGCACGCCAGCGAAATTCGTTCCGTTTGGCAGGACGCGCGCGAGGCGCGCGAGGCCGCGGAATCGACCGAGCGCACCGTACGCAATGGTTGGCGGCAGGCGGAAACCGAAGCGGCGGCGGCGCGCGCGGCGCTTGCCGAGGCGGAAAAACGCCACGCGCAAACGGCGGCACGCACGCAATCGCTGAACGAGCGCCATCAATCGCTGAGTGCGGACGAGCGCGAGGCGCATGAGCTTGGCACGCAGCTGGCGTTGGAACTGGAGGCGCTGGCGCCGCTGGGCGATGTCGAGGCGCGGTTGGCGGCGGCGAAAGACGAATTGGCGATGGCGCGCACGAATTTTTCGACCGCAAAGGCGCGGCACGAAGGGGTCGAGCGCGAGGCGCGTGCACGTCAACAACGCTTGCAGGCAATCGCGGCCGACCTTGATGCGTGGGACGCGCGGATCGCGACCGCGACGGCGCAGATCGACGCGCTGGGGGCTAGAGAAACCGAAGCACGCAGCGAACTCTTGGCGCTCGAACATATTCCGGCCGAGATCGCGGAGAAACGCGTGCGCCTGCTCGACCTGTTGTCGGAGGCCGAGACGGTGCGGAAGGCCGCATCCGACGTGCTGGCGCAATCTGAAAACGCGGTGAAGGCGGCGCAGTCGGAATCGCGCGCGGCCGATCATGCCTTGTCTTACGCTCGCGAAGAACGGGCGCGCTGCGAAGCCGTGCTGGAAGCGCAACGCGAGCGCGTGACCGAGTCCGTGGCGCGGGCACGCGACACTCTCGACTGCGCGCCGGAAGAGCTTGCCGCGAAAGCCGAACACGAACCGGGTGATGCCCTGCCTGCGCTTGATGCGGCGGAATTGCGCGCCGAGAAGCTGAAGCGCGAGCGCGAGCAGCTTGGCGGCGTGAATTTGCGCGCCGACGAAGAGGCGGACGAGTGCGAGGCGCGGCTGACAGCGCTGCAAACGGAAAAGACGGACCTTGAGGAAGCGATCGCGCGCTTGCGTCAAGGCATTGGTTCGCTGAACCGCGAAGGGCGCGAGCGTTTGCTCGAAGCGTTCGAACGGGTGAATGCGAACTTCCAAAAATTGTTCACTTCGCTGTTCAACGGCGGCGAGGCGCGGTTGACCTTGACGGAGTCCGACGATCCGTTGGAAGCTGGCCTTGAGATTCTTGCGCGTCCACCCGGCAAGCGTTTGCAGACGATGTCGCTGCTATCGGGCGGCGAACAGGCGTTGACGGCAATGGCGATGATTTTCGCCGTGTTCTTGTGCAATCCGGCGCCGGTATGCGTACTGGACGAAGTCGACGCCCCGCTCGACGATGCAAACGTTGAGCGCTTCTGCAATTTGCTCGACGAGATGACGCGCATGACCGAGACGCGGTTCTTGGTGATCACCCATCACGCGCTGACCATGTCGCGCATGGACCGGCTGATCGGCGTGACGATGCAGGAACGCGGCGTCAGTCAGCTGGTCGCGGTCGATTTGGCGGGTGCGGAACGTGTGCTGTCGGCGCAGGCGGCGGAGTGATTGGCGCGACGCAGTGACACGGCACTGATGGACATATGCGGAGCGCCCGCTGTGCCGCGCAAAGCTTGGTATTTTTGCCCGTTTGCGGTGCAGCAATCCGCTTGACGGTTCCTCGGCCCGACCATATGGTCCGCGCGGAATTCGGGAGGGGTTTTTCGTGCGGCCCCAGGCGACCTGCCCTTGGTGAACAACCAATCAGGCGACAGCGACGATCCGGACAAGAGGCATCTCGATGACCTCGGCCGTCGGATCGATGCCGTGCGTGGACAATACCCGGAGACCAAGCCTGGCCAGCCGTCCGGCCGTCTCAATGTCGTTTACCGCCTGTCCACCGAATTCGTTGCCGCCGTCTTTGTCGGCCTCGCACTTGGGTGGGGCTTCGATTATGTGACCGGGCTCAAGCCGTTCGGAATCATCGTCTTCTCGATGCTGGGCATCGGGGCGGCGTTCTACTCGGTGGCTCGCGCGATGCGTCAGCTGAACGCCGAACTAGACAAAGAAGGAAAGTAGCGCATGGCCGCCGGCCACAGCCCAATGGCGCAGTTCGAAGTCCACAAGCTGATCCCGCTCGAGATCGCCGGTGTCGACGTGTCGTTCACGAATGCGAGCCTTTGGATGGCGTTGGCGGTGGCCGCGGGTTGCGTGTTCTTGGTCGCCAGCGTGCGGCGCGACGGCATCATCCCCGGGCGCTGGCAGTCGGCTGTGGAGTTGATGTACGACTTCATCGAGCGGCAAACCGTACTCAGCGTGATGGGCGAGTCGGGGCGCAAGTTCTTTCCGTTCATCTTCTCGCTGTTCATCTTCATCTTCTTCACGAATTTCCTGGGGCTGATCCCATATTCCTTCACGGTGACGAGCCACATCATCGTCACCTTCGCGATGGCGCTGAGCGTGTTCGCGCTGGTGTTGGTCGTAGGCTTTTGGACGCACGGTCTGCATTTCTTCAGCCTGTTCGTGCCGTCGGGCGCACCGTGGTGGATCATGCCGCTGCTGGTGCCGATCGAAATCATCTCGTTCCTTTCGCGCCCGATCAGTCTGTCGGTTCGTCTTGCGGCGAACATGCTGGCCGGTCACACGATGCTGAAAGTCTTCGCGGGCTTCATCGTGACGATGCTGAGCGCGGGCGGCATCCTATCGGTGTTGTCGATCGCGCCACTGCTGGCGGGCGTTGCCGTCACCGCGCTTGAGGTTTTGGTTGCGGCGATTCAGGCCTGGGTGTTCGCGCTTTTGACCTGCATCTATCTGAATGAAGCCGTGCATCTTCACGAACATTGAGTTCACACACTTATCGAGAAAGAGGAGTTTCCCATGGAAGTCGCAGCAGCAAAGTTGATCGGTGCGGGTCTTGCCGCGATGGCGCTGATCGGCGCCGGTATCGGCGTCGGCAATGTGTTCGGCAGCTATCTGCAAGGCGCGTTGCGCAATCCGTCGGCTGCGGCCGGTCAGCAGACGAACCTGCTTCTGGGCTTTGCGCTCTGCGAAGCGACGGGTCTGTTCGGCCTCGTCGTTGCGTTCATTCTGATGTTCGGTTTCTGATCAGAAATTGACGAAAGTTCGCTGACATGGCGCAAGCCGCAGACGCATTCCAGGTGGCGGACCTCGCGCCGCCGCCGGAACAACCGGCCGAGGAGCTGCACACCGGCACTGAGCATGCCGGCGAGCACGGCGCCAAGCCGGGGCTGCCGCAGCTCGACACGACAACGTTTGCGAGCCAGCTCTTCTGGCTGGTGATCTCGTTCACCGTGCTCTATCTCGTGATTTCGCGCGTCGCGGCGCCCAAGATTGCGGGCGTGATTGCCGATCGCGCGGGGCGGATCAAAGGCGACCTCGATCAAGCGGCGCAGGCCAAGCGCAACAGCGATGCGGCGATTGCCAACTATGAGAAGGCGCTGGCCGATGCGCGCATGGCGGCCTCGAAGATGGGCGACGACTTGCGCAAGACGATGCAGGCCGAAGCCGACGCCAAGAACGCGGCGGCGGCGAAGCAGCTTGCTGCCACGGCGCTCAAAGAGGAAACGCGAATCGGCGAGATGCGCCGTTCGGCGATGGCGCGCGTGGGCGACGTGGCGCGCGATGCGGCAGCCGAGATCGTGGCCAAACTGACCGGCGAGACAGCGAATACGGGCGACCTTGATGCCGCCGTGCGCAACGCGTTGAAGCGGAGCTAGGAGAGATTTCGATGAGCGGACTCTTTGAGGATCCGACCTTTTGGGTTGCCGTCGGCACCGTTCTGTTCATCGCACTGCTGATCTGGCGGAAAGTGCCGGGGATGGTGGCCAAGATGCTCGACGAGCGTACGGCGGGAATCAAAGCCGAACTCGACGAAGCCAAGCGCCTTCGCGAGGAAGCCGAAGCGCTGCTCAAGCAATACCGCGCCAAGACTGCGGGCGCGCAAGCCGAGGCGCAAGCCATCGTCGATGCAGCCAAGCAGTCGGCCGAACGGATGGCCGCCGATGCACGCATCCAGCTGCAACAGCAGCTCGAGCGCCGGGCGAAGATGGCCGAGCAAAAGATCGCGCAAGCCGAGGCCGAAGCCATCGCCGAAGTCCGCGCGGTGGCGACGACCGTCGCGGCAAACGCCGCCGCCGCGGTGATCGGCCAGCGCATGACGGACACGAAGGGCGACGAGTTGATTGACGGCGCGATCCGCGATCTCAGGACGAAGTTGCACTAAAACATTGCTCGCCGAGGGAGGTATCCATGCATAGCTTCATGTCGCTCTCCGCAAAATGGAAAGCCATCCTTTTCGCGACGTCGCTGCTTGCGATCAGTGTCGGGATGCTGGTTTCTCTCAGCTAAAGCCGGGTCGCGCCGCGTCAGAATACCGGATCGCCGAGAACTGCCGTCACAAGTTCAGTGTCCATATATTCCGTGAGCTCTTTCAACCTACCGTCGGCGAGCCGGTAGACCATGCAGTAGGTGTTTTGGTACGGGCGACCCGCCTTCGTGACGTTGTCGCCGCGCGCCTCGACCACCACGAAGTCGCCGTCGGCGATGAAGCGATGCGCGATCGTCTTGATGCGGCCTTCCATCGCCGCGCGCAGCGCCGCAAAAAGTTCGCCCACCACCACCTTCTTGCCCGCGTAGGTCCGCGACCACGTGGTCGAGCCCGGCATTACCCAAGTGAAATCGTCGGCCATCGCCTCGACAAATGGCACGGAGTTGCCTTTTGCGAGTTCGGCGTAGATGTGCTGCAGCAGCTGTTTGTTTTCGGCGGCGGTCATGATGAATGCGCTCGTTTGTCGGTTCGGCCCCATCATCGCGCGACGATATTCATTCTTCCAATCGATACTCAACATGATCTATATTCACCGGATGAATTTATCGTCACTCGATCTCAACCTTCTCGTGGCTCTCGACGCATTGCTCGGCGAGGCGAGCGTTAGTCGCGCGGCAGCGCGCATCGGGCTTTCCCAACCCGCGGCGAGCCATGCGCTTCGCCGGTTGCGCGAGATCGTCGGCGATCCGCTGCTCGTGCGCGTCGGGGCGCGCATGGAGCTGACGCGGAGGGCGCAGGCCTTGCGCGCGCCGCTGAGCGAGGCGCTCGAGCAAGTGCGCGGTCTGTTCGTTGCCGATGGCTTCGACGCCGCAACGAGCACGCGGCGATTTGCGCTGATGATTCCCGATCTCGTCGTCGATCTTCTCATGCCGTCGCTGGTGGAGCGGGTCGGTGCGCAGGCGCCGCATGTGCGGCTCGACGTCGTGCCGTGGCAGGCGCCACCGTTGGTGACGGCGGAGGCGGCGCGCGCGATCGATCTCGTGCTGTCGTGCAAGGGCGAGGCTTATCCGGGCTTTCATCGCCAGTTGCTCTACACCGACAAGGACGCAATCGCCGTTCGGCACGGGCACCCGCTCGGCCGACGCCTTTCGCGGCTTCCCACATTCTTGGAGGCGCGGCACGTGGCCGTAGTAACGCGGGGCCAGCAGCTCGACATGATCGACGAATGGCTGCTCGATGCGGGCGTCGAGCGGCGGATCGCACTTGCCGTGCCGAGTTACTTGCAGGCACTGCGGATGGCGGCACGGACCGACCTCGTTGCGTTCGTGCCAGGGCGGCTCATCGCGGCCTTGAGCGAACCGCTGTCGCTCATCACCGTTCAGCCGCCGCTCGATCCCGGCGTCGACGAGCAGTTCATGTTTCATCCGACGCGCGCCCAGCACGATCTGGGCTCCGTCTGGCTTCGGACGATCGTGCTCGACATCGGCCGGCGGCTGGGCTGGAAGCGCGACGCGCGCGCGGCATAGTCACCGCGCGTGCTTTGCCTCGTGCGCGATCAGCCAGCGCTTGCGCTCAACGCCGCCGCCGTAGTGGACGAGCGAGCCGTCGGCGCCGACGAGGCGGTGGCAAGGGACGACGATCGAGATCGGGTTGAAGCCGTTGGCGTGGCCGACGGCGCGGGGGGCGTTCGGGCGGCCGATGGCGCGGGCGTGTTCGCCGTAGGTGCGGGTTGTTCCGGCGGGCACGCGGCGGAGTTGCTGCCAACAGCGCTTTTGAAATTCCGTGCCGAAGTCGATGACGGGGAGTTTGTCGATCGCGCCGACAGTGCCTTCGAAATAGCGTTCGAGCGCCGTTGTGAAGCGCGAGCGTTCTGGTGCGCGTTCAAGCTGGGCCTCCGGGAAGTCGCGGGCGAGCTCCTTGGCGCGGCGGTCTTCGCGGTCGGCGAAGGCGATGTTGGCGAGACGCTTGCCGTCATGCGTGATCAGCAGCGCGCCAATCGGGGTTTTGATGCGTTCGACGAAGAGGCGCACGACGTTAGTCACTCAACGACGCCCAGAGGTGCATGGCGGCGTAGGCGCGATAGGGTCGCCAGGGTTCGGCGCGGCGCAATACGTCTTTCTCCGGCGCCATGTTCAGCGCTTTTCTCACGCCGAGATCGGAAGCCGGGAAGGCATCGGCGTGGCCCATACGCATCGCCATGTAATGCGCTGTCCACGGGCCGAAACCGTTCAACGCAGCGATGCGGGTGACGAAGGCGTCGAGCGCCTGATCGAGCGACAACAGATCCGGATCGCTCGCCACGGCGCGCGCGAACGTTGTCACTGTCGAAGCGCGTCTGGTTGTGAGGCCCAAGCCGTTCAAGTCTGCGTCCGCCAGATCTTCGGGTTTCGGGAACAGATGGGTGAGCGTAGCGTGACCCTTGGCGGCGTTCTTCCCGAATTTCATCGCAATGCGACCGGCCAACGTGGATGCGGCGGCAACGCTGACTTGTTGTCCGAGAATGGCGCGCACGCCAAGTTCGAACGGGTCCCAAACGCCGGGGACGCGCAGGCCGGAGCGCTTCCTCAGCAAAGGCGCGAGCGTTTTGTCGCGTTTCAAGTGCGCCGCGATGCGCTTTCCCGGCGCGTCGAGATCGAACAGGCGGCGCAGTTTGGCGGTGAGCAAGGTCTCGTCCGGCTTACCCGACGTCCAGATTTCGGCGGAGAGCATGCCGCTTGCGGTAGGCGCGACGGCGAGCCGGCCTTGCGTGCGACCGATAACGAACGTGCGGCGATAGGTGAGATCATCGACCTCGTCGACGCCGGGGATCGCGCGGACCGCGAAGAATCGCAATAATGCGGGCCAGTCGTAAGGCGGTTCGTAGGCGACCTTGAGTGCAAGCGTTGGCACGCCTCAATCGCCGGCAATGAAGGTCTGCATGACCCACTTGCCGTTACGCTTTTCGAATATGGCGCGGAAGTCGATGGGACTGCGGAGATCTTGGTCGCGGACGAAGCCTTGTTTGCCGGCGACGTCTTTCACTTCGCTCCACTCGTTTGGACCGGCTTCGTGTTGCAGCCGGTGCCCGGATTTGACGATCGTCAGAATATCGTGGTCGAGCTTGCGCACGACGGCGGCTTCTGACTGTGGCGCCGCGCGCATGAGCGCGTCCCTGTTCGTTACGACCAACACTTCAAACGCATCGAGACCCTCCGGAAACGCAGCGTAGACGTAGGGCGCCGCGAAGCCGCCCGGTACGGGAAATTTGCCGCCGTTGTCGACGACGAGATAAAGTGCTTTCCAAACCTGCGTGCCTTTGTCGAAGGGCTTCCAGCGTTTGTGGAACTCCGGCCCACCATAGCCGCCGCCGTAGTCGAGCTTAATGTCGGAAGCGAGATACGTGAATAGTTTGGCGGCATCTTTGCGCGCAATGACTGCCTTCAATTCGTTGCGAAAGGCGACAAAAGACGGGTCCATTGCCGCTTCGTCCACCGGCAACAGGCGCGAGGGCGGCGAGGGTTCCGCGGCGTGGGAAGCCACGGCTGAAAGCGCGACCATGACGATGCAAAACCAGCGTGCGAACATCGGCGTTTCCCCTAGTCGCCCACGACAAGATCGATCATCCGCCAGCGACCTTTGATTTTTTTTAAGCCGGCGCGAAAGTCGATCGGGCTGCGCACGTCACGCTGCAGGACGAAACCGTGTTTGCCGGCGGCGTCGGTGACTTCGAGCCAATCGTCGGGACCTGCTTCGTGCTGCAATTTCTTCGCGCCATTCTTGAGCGTCAGGATGTCGTGATCGAGGGTGCGCACGACAGCGGCGTCCGCTTTCGGCTTGTCGCGAAGTTCAGAGTTGTCCGCCGTCACGACGACGGCTTCGAAACCGTCGATATCGCTCGGAAATGCGCTGAAGACGTAGGGAGCGGAGAATTCCGTCTTGCTGTCGAAATTGCCACCCATGTCGAGCACGAGTTTGAGCACCGGCCAGATGTCGCTCTTGGCATTTGCCGGTTTCCACATTTTCTTGAAATTCGCCGCACCGTTGTCGCCGCCGAACGAGTTCTGGATGTTGGGCACGATGATCTTCATCAGCGCGGTCGCATCCTTGCGCGCGATGATCGCTTTGAAGTCGTTGCGGAACTTCAGGAAGGAAGCATCGCGCGGGCCCTCGTCCATCGGCGCCAGACGCAGGTCCTTGTCGGCGGCTTGCGCGGACATCGCCAAGGCCACGCCGAACGCGAAGGCTGCAAACAATCGGATTATCATGCGGCTTCCTCCGGGGCGAAACGAACTAAGGGCCAGTCTCGCATGTAGCGCTCGGCCTTATCCAGGTATCGCGCGCGCGGCGGGCCCAGCCAGAGCGAGTTCGGACGGATCAGGCGGTCGAACACGTCGTCGAGGCCCAGCGGTGCGAAGAGTTCAACACTGCCGTTCGATTGCGGCCGGACTGCGACCATGCAGGCGGGCATCAGGAACTGGCGGACGCCGTCGCAAGAGGAATTAAGCCGAGGATAGGCAACACCGAACTTCTTCGAATACCAGAGATGGACGCGGGCTTGGTTGCGCAGTTGGATCTCGCGCGGGGCGAAGGCGAAGTGGGTGGCGGCGCGTTTGATCCGGCGGTCTTCGGCCTCCTGCGACGTGTCCTCGTCGAAAAAGAAGAGGTCGTAGTCGAGGATGCCGTGGCCGCGCGGTTTGCCTTCGAGCACGTTCCAAACGGTTTGGAACAGCGCGCCGCTGACGAGCCAGAGGTCGGGCGCGTCGAACGTCCGCATAGCCGCGAGGAGGGCGGCGATATCGGGATCTTCTTGCACGATGCGCAGAAAGTCGGCCTCGCGTGCCTGCACTTGCGCCCTACTCCGCCGCTTGCGCCTTTGAGGTTGCGGGCGGCGTCCAGCGCAGCACCGGTTTGCGCGCGGCGGCGGTTTCGTCCAGGCGGCGGCGCGGGGCGAAGTGCGGGGCGCCTTCGAAGCGGGCGGTGTTGCCGGCTTTCGCTTCCGCCGTGAGGCCGCGCATGACCTTGATGAATTCATCGAGCGCGTGTTTCGATTCGGTCTCGGTGGGTTCGATCAACATGGCGCCGTGGACGACGAGCGGGAAGTACATCGTCATCGGGTGGTAGCCCTCGTCGATCAGCGCCTTTGAGATGTCGAGCGTGGTGATGCCGGTGTCTTTCAGGAACGTGTCGTCGAACAAGGCTTCGTGCATGCACGGGCCGTTGCCGAACGGCGCGGTGATGATGTCCTTCAGAGACGAGAGGATGTAATTCGCGTTCAGCACCGCGTCGCCCGAGGCTTGCGCCAGGCCGTCGGCGCCGTGGCTGAACATATAGGCCATGGCGCGCGTGAACAT
>JANOFM010000270.1:0-9433 GCA_031413635.1 Alphaproteobacteria bacterium
CCTTTCTAATTGACTGTAAAAAACTTGTTCTAAAGATGGAATACCCCCTGAACTCGCAAATGAAAGAACCTGTGTTATATGACATAAACCAGGACTGTTTGATCGCGCCGCTGCGTTGCCTCGAGCATCCGCGCAATGCGGGCAAAGCGCGACATGGCGCCGATCATCGACGACTGAAAGCCCATTAACCCGCCGGTGAAATGCCGCCGCGCCACGTAATACCGCAGGAAGGCCGCCGGAAACTCGAACACCAAACGAAGGCGCAAAATGCCGGCCGGCTTCGATTTCGAATTGTCGGCATTGTAGCGCGCGCGCTCCACCGCCTTTTGCAGCTGGTCGTCGAACGAGCGCGAAGAGAAATGGTGCACATCGAAGGCGAGCACGCCGAGCTTCATGCCCGCGATGTCGAGAGAGTCGTGGATCGTCGAATCCTTGAACCGCACGCGCCTGCGGTCGTAGAGCCGCGGCTGCACATAATCGTTCGCCCAACGTCGCGGCTTTGCCTGTCCGGGGTAAACGTCGTTGATGGGCAGGGCGTATACCGCGAGCGCGGGCTCGCCCGGCGCGAACAACGCTTGAATTTCACCGGCCAGTTCGGGCGACACGACTTCATCGGCGTCCAGATTGAGCAGCCAATCGTTCCGGCACTGCATTTCGCCGAACCGCTTTTGCTGCCCGAAGCCCGGCCACGCGTTGAAGATCACCCGCGCGCCCGCCGCCTCGGCGAGCGCTTGCGTGCCGTCCGTGCTGCCCGAATCGATGACGACGACTTCGTCCACCCATTCCTTCACCGCGCGAATGGTCCGCGCGATGCGGTCGGCCTCGTTCTTGGCGATGATGAAGCAAGACAGTGGAAGGCGATTCACGGCGCGAAATGTCCTCGAATTCGGCGTCTGGGGCAGTGACACAACGCGCGAGTACCCGCAAGCCGGTCTTCCTTGACTTGAGGGTCCGGCGTCACCAATCTGCCGCGCTTTCGCGGGCTTTCGCTCGCGCGTCAACCATAGGAGAATCGCCCGTGTCGGCTTCGCTCGCGTCTGAAATCCGCATCACCCTGCCCGACGGCTCGGTGCGGACGACGGCGCGTGGCAGCACCGGCGCGGATGTCGCGGCTTCCATCGGGCCCGGTCTCGCCAAGGCGGCGCTCGCGGTCAAGGTCGACGGCGAACTGAAAGACCTCGACTGGCCAATTCCGTCCGACGCCAAAGTCGAGATCGTCACCCGCAAAAGCGAGGAAGCGCTCGACCTTATCCGTCACGACACCGCGCACTTGCTGGCCCAGGCGGTCCAGGCGCTGTTCCCCGGCACGCAAGTGACGATCGGCCCGAACATCGAAGACGGCTTCTTCTACGACTTCGCGCGCAACGAACCGTTCACGCCCGACGATCTGCCCAAGATCGAGGCCAAGATGCGCGAACTGGTGGCAAAGGACTTGCCGACCCGACGCACCGTGTGGAAGCGCGACGACGCGGCGAAGCATTTCTTGGAGTTGGGCGAACAATACAAAGCCGAAATCATCCGCGATCTGCCGGCGGACGAGGAAGTGCGCGTCTACTATCACGGCGACTGGCACGACCTCTGCCGCGGACCGCATTTGCCATCGACCGGCAAGATCGGCCTCGGCTTCAAGCTGACAAAACTTGCCGGCGCCTATTGGCGCGGCGACGCCAAGAATGCGCAGCTTCAGCGCATCTACGGCACGGCCTGGCGCGACGAAAAGGAACTCGCCGCCTATCTGACGCGCCTTGAAGAAGCCGAAAAGCGCGACCACCGCAAAATCGGCAAAGAGATGGATCTCTTCCACATCCAGGAAGAAGCCGTCGGCCAAGTCTTCTGGCACCCGAAAGGCTGGACGCTCTATCGCACGGTTGAAAATTACATCCGCCGCAAGGTCGAGCGCGGCGATTATCGCGAGGTGAAAACGCCTCAGTTGATCGACCGTAAACTTTGGGAACAATCCGGCCATTGGGAAAACTATCGCCCGAACATGTTCATCGCCGAAGTCGACGAGGGTGGCGATCACGCGCGAAAAATCCTCGCGGTCAAACCGATGAATTGCCCCGGCCACGTGCAAATCTTCAAGCAGGGCTTGAAATCCTATCGCGACCTGCCCCTGCGCCTGGCCGAATTCGGCGCCTGTCACCGCTACGAACCGTCGGGCGCGCTGCACGGGATCATGCGCGTGCGCAGCTTCGTGCAGGACGACGCGCACATATTCTGCACCGAAGAACAGATCGTTTCGGAAACGAAGAAGTTCGTCGAACTCCTGACCGAGGTCTATCGCGAACTCGGCTTCGACACGTTCATCACCAAACTCGCGACCCGCCCGGAACTGCGCGGCGGCACGGAAGCGCAGTGGGATCACGCCGAGGAAGCGCTCGAGAACGCCTGCAAATCCATCGGCCTGCCTTACACGATCAATCCGGGCGAAGGCACATTTTATGCACCCAAACTCGAATTCGTGTTGCGCGATGCGATCGGCCGCGACTGGCAATGCGGCACGATCCAGCTCGACTATGTGCTGCCCGAACGCCTGGACGCCGAATACGTGGCCGAAGACGGCACGCGCAAGCGCCCCGTCATGCTCCATCGCGCCATCGTCGGCTCACTCGAACGCTTTATCGGCGTGCTGATCGAACATCACGCCGGAAAATTCCCGGTCTGGCTCGCCCCCGTTCAGGCCGTCGTTGCCACGATCGTCAACGATGCGGACGCCTACGCTATTGAAGTGACGTCCGCCTTGAAGCTTGCCGGGCTCAGGGTCGAACCCGATCTGCGCAACGAGAAGATCAACTACAAAGTCCGCGAACACTCCCTGGCCAAAGTGCCCTATCTGCTCGTCGTCGGGCGAAAAGAGGCCGAGGAGCGCACGCTCTCCGTGCGTCGCCTGGGCTCGGAAAAGCAAGAAAGCCTCGGCCTCGACGCGTTGATCAAAACGCTCCAGGCCGAAGCGACCCCGCCGGACTTGGCCTAAACCGCGAACAAACCTGACGGTTGAAGCAAGATTACCTTGCCTTACCGGTCCGGATTCATAATCTTGCCTCCGCGATGGCGCGGCGGGGTGTCCCGGTGCGCCGTCCATGAGACCCGGAAGCGTTCTCGAGCGCCGCTCGGGTCCCACGACCCGACGACCGAAGGGTGACCGCCACGGACAATGCGAAGGTGAAACCACCGTTGCACGGATGCCGGAGCGGAGCTTAGCTCGGGAAACGCCGGCAACGGGGATCTGATGCGTTCGTGTGCCGCCGGGCAAACCCTATGGAGACAACCAATCGTTAGACGCCCATACCAAGCAGCCATGCCGGCCTCCAAAGACGGCCCGCGTATCAACGAATTCATCAACGCCCACGAACTTTTGGTGATCGACGACGAAGGCGGCAAACGCGGCGTGATGAGCAAGTTCGACGCTCTCAAGCTCGCCCAAGCCGAGGGTCTCGATCTCGTCGAAGTGGCGCCCCTCGCCAAGCCGCCGGTCGTCAAGATCATGGACTTCGGCAAATACAAATACCAAGAACAGAAAAAAGCCGCCGAAGCCCGCAAGAATCAAAAGATCATCGAGATCAAGGAGATCAAGCTCCGGCCGATGATCGACGATCACGACTACGACGTGAAGATGCGCTCGATCAAACGCTTCTTCGAAGAAGGCGATAAGGTGAAAGTGACCTTGCGCTTCCGCGGTCGCGAGATGGCACACATGGAAATCGGCATGGAGCTGCTGCAAAAGGTCAAACGCGACGTCGACGCGATCGGCAAGGTCGAGCAAGAACCCAAACTCGAAGGCCGCCAGATGGTCATGGTGATAGCGCCGAAGTAACCGGCGCCAGCCAACCCCGGTACCGCACCAACCGGCCCACGACCGGCAGCGTGATCAGGACGTCGAAGCGATAACGTCGATGCTCGTCGACCGACGCGCTGGCCCGTGTGCTCGGGGCGAGAGCACGGGGCAGGGGAAAGCCGAACACGCGCGCGCCGCGAATCGACAATTCGAACCCATGCAAGTCGGCGCGCGCATCAAGGTCCAAACTCATCGGCCCGAAGCGCTCGCACAGTCCGTTTGCGCCCGCGCTCAAAAGGCTTTCGAACGCGGCGCTGCCGAAGCGGCGGATCCAAATCTCGCCGTCGCCCTCGCGCTCGATGGTGACCGAGGCGGGAAGTCCGCGCCCTTCGCGTGGGAAACCGAACGCCCGCCCGATCAGGCGCCCGGCCCAAGTCTCGGGACCATCGACCTCGACTTCGCCCGCAAATTCGCAAGCCGGATCGGGCGAATGCGCGGCGCGCACCGCATCCGGCATCTCTTTGAATCCGGCGAGCACGCGCTCGAACAATGGCGTTCGTTCGAGCCGCCGCGTTTCGCGGTCGCAATGGATGTTAAAGCGCTTGAACTGCTGCTCGATTGTCGCGAGCTCGATCAAACCAACGCACGCCACGGCGCCGCGCTGCGAAAACCTACCGTCGATCAGCCCCTGGATCACGCACAAGGCAGGCAGTGCCGGGATCTGCGGTCCGTCGCCCGCTTCTGCGATCAAGGTCCACGTCGCCTGCAAACGCGATCCGTCGCCATAGACGCCGGTCGCCTCCACCAGCATCCCGCCGCAATCGGTTCCAAGCCCGCGAAAGAACGCCGCCGCGTCGCGCAACGGCTCGGCAAGCGGCACCAGGGTCTTCATCCACCCCGCGCGCACCAGAAAACCCAATATCCAAATCGAAAAATGAAAAAGCGAAAGCTCGAGCCCCGCGCGAAGAATCGCCGTGCGCACGCTTGGAAAGCGCTTCGGCACCAAATCGAGATCGGGCGTTTCGCACAGCGACAGGAACCGCGCCCCCAGATCGTCGAACGTCTTGCGCGCCAGCAATCCCCACCCCGGCGCCTCGGTCCACCGTCCATGCCGCAACACGCGCACCGGCCGTCCGACATAGCTCAAGATCGCCTTGATCACCGCCAAACCGAACGGCGCGCGATTGCCGGGCGAGATCGCAATCTCGACAGTATCGACGCGCGACCAGCCGCGCGTGAGATCGTCGAGCACCGCATGCGATAGCGCGGGCGTCGAACTCGCGCCCGTCACGGCAAGCACACCATACGACTTTGCCAACGCATCGAGCGCCGGAAACGCCGCCACGAAATCGCGGGCGTCGGCCAAGTCGACATAGTGACAGCCTGCCTCGATGACGGCGCGGGCAAATCGCTGATCTTGGTTTTGAAACGGCCCCGCCGCGTCGACGACGCAGAACGCGTCCAGCGCCTTGATGTCGCCGGCACTCGCTGTGTCGCGGTCGATGATGGCCGCCGACGAGCGCCCCGATTGTTTCGCGAGCAACCGCCCGCAAACGATCACATGGCAATCGCTCGTCGCCAAAATGCCTTGGACGAGATTGCGCCCGAACGCACCGGCGCCGCCGACGACGGCGACGCGCCGTTCCGCCGTCAGGGTTTGATCGCCCCGGAAATGGCGGCCGCGGCCGGACCGGAAAGATCTTGCAGCGGACCCAACGGCTTCTTCTCGGTCTTGACCTCAAGGATCGTCGGCGTACCCGACCACAATTTGTAGACCACGACGCCCTCTTGAATGAGCAGCAGCATCGACGCCTTCCACCCCGTCGAGGTCGTCTCGCGCTCGAAGCCCAGCACGTCGAGCGCAACGTTACCCGTGCGGTCCTTCGACGAGGTCGACGGTTCGGCAAGCCATCCGGTGCAGCGGTCGCGCGCCGCCAAACAGGATTGCACGGAAGGATCCAGGTCTTCGTTCTTCATCGATTGCTGCGGCAGGAAGCGCGGCACGAGGTCGAGATAGTTCAGCACTTTGATATTGGGCGTAGTGTACGGATTGAAGCCCTTCGCTTTCAATTCCTTGACCGACGTCACGAACGGCGTGACGCGATTGAAGGCGTCCTCGGCGCTTTGGTAGGTCGTAAACGGCGATTCGGTTGTCTCGACCGTCGAGGGTAACACACCCCAACTGGCGCATGCGGCCAACGGCGAAGCGGCCAAAATGATCAAACAGGAACGCAGGACTTCGACGCGGCGCATCGATGACATCTCTCGTGGTGCAAGGGGCTCAAGGCTCATTTTGGCTTTATTCGCGGATGAAGGCAATTTCATGCTGTTCCCTTGGTACGACCATCACATCCCCTTCAAGACCCCACTCAACCGGTCTGGGAAGTCCGTGCACAGCCCGTCGACCCCAAGATCCGCCAATCGAGCCAGATCGCCGGTCTCGTTGACCGTCCAAGCCCCGACGTGAAGCCCCAGGTCGCGCGCTTCCGTCAGGGTCGCCCGATTGATATCGGCGAAATAAGGAAACCATCCGTCGGCGCCGGCCGCCTTCGCCGCCTTGACCACCGAGCCATATTTCGCCCGGTCGAAGCCGCCGGTCCAAGGCGCGCTTCCCGTCGCTTGCGTCCCGTGCTTTTCCAATTCCGCTAGCGGCATCGTCGTGAACCAGCATTGCACCTTGGGCTCGATTTTCTTGGCTGCGATCAACGCCGGCCAATCGAATCCCACCAAGATTGTCCGATCGAGAAACTTCTCGCGCTTCAACACCCGCAGCACGGCCTTCGCCATCGCTTCGGGGCTGGCCGTCTTGCTGCGATCCAAGAAGTTGGTTTTGAGCTCGACCCACAAACGTTCCGGCCCGCCGGAGCGATTGATCAACCAGATCACCTCGGCAAGGCGCGGAATGCGTTCGCCGTCGTGCGGCGTTTGACCGGGATGGCGCGCCGCATATTTGGTTCCGGGCTTCAACCGTCCGATGTCGTAGCTCTGCAACTCCGCGAACGTCAGATCCTTGATCAAAAGCCCCGGCGCTTCGATCCACTGCCCATCGGGCCCACGCACGATCTCGGGCTTCAGCGCATCGTCGTGAAACACGACCACGGTGCCGTCCTTGGCCACATGCACATCGAGCTCGAACCCGTCGACGCCGAGGTCGAGCGCGTGCGAGAAGGCGGCCAGCGTATTCTCCGGCCGCAATCCCGCGCCGCCGCGATGCGCTATGCTCAGCGACTTGTTCATGCGGTGGCCCTGTGCGACCCGGCTTTGTAGCGATGCGTGCCGCGATGATGCAGCCGCTCGTTGGGTAGGATCGTTCCGGGCTCGAACGTCGGTCCCGATTTCAGCGTCTGATATATCGGCGCGAAGTCCTTGTACGTCTCTTCGAACAGGTCCTGGAACGATCCGATCACGAAAAAACTCTCCTGAAAATCGTCGATGCGATACTTCGTGCGCATCACGCGTTCGAGGTCGAAGTGAATGCGATTGGGCGAACCGTCCTCGACCGAATAAACCGACTCCGCGCTCGACGAAGCGATGCCCGAGCCATAGATGCGCAAGCCCTCGGGCTTTTCGATCAAACCGAATTCGACCGTGTACCAATAAAGCCGCGCCAGATTGTGCAGCGCGCCGAAATCCTTGAGCGCGCGCAAGCCGCCCTTTCCGTAGGCTTCCATGTAATCGGCGAACACGGGCAGGGCGAGCATCGGCACGTGCCCGAACACATCGTGGAACACGTCGGGTTCTTCGATGTAGTCGAGCTGTTCCGGCTTGCGAATGAAAAACCCGGCGGGAAAACGCCGGTTCGCCAAGTGCTCGAAGAAGATGTCGTCGGGCACCAGCGACGGCACCGCGACCACGCGCCAGCGCGTCAGCTTGTAAAGCTCGTCCGACAAACGTTCCATGTCGGGGATCTGCTCGTCGCCGATCTTGAGTTGCTTCAAACCATGCAGAAACTCCTCGCACGCGCGGCCCGGCAGGATTTTTTCCATGCGCCGATAGAGCGTGCGCCAGGTCGCGTGTTCGCCAGCCGTGTAACGTTGCCAGTGTTGGTCAATGGTGTAGTCGGCGCGAATCTCGGGATGGTGCTCCCGATGTTGTTCGACGGTCAAAAGCATCAACGGTCTCTCGTGATTGCAAGTGATTTGCCCGGCCGAAGTTTAGCACCGATTGAACGCCGAGGCCGAGACCCGGAAATGGCGGAACTGCGCCTGATTTTTTCTACGCCCGCCGGAACAAATCAAGGCCTGTCAAATAACCGCCGCAATCCCCACATGGTGTGGCGCGAGTTCCGCTCAAGGGGGCATCGCCATGACGACGGACACGGTCGAACTTCCTCTGATGCATTGGTTTTGGCTGACGGCGCTCTCGGGCATCGTCGGCAATATCGGGTGGGAGCTGTTCACCTATTTCGGACACGCCACGGTCCACAGTTTCGCTTCCGCCTGGCACGAATTCAAAAAACTGCCCGCGCACATATTTTCGCTGCACGCGCCGTTGCGCGTCGCCGGCATCGTGATCGCAGCCCTCGCGGTCGTCAGCCTGGCGCAGGCAACCGGTGGCTTTGCCTTCGCCGCTGTGCCGATGCAGCTGATCGAGTTCTACCGCGCCAACGCGCATGCCCTCGGCGACTTGATTTTCGCCGCCGTCATCGACGATAAAACTCGCTACGCCACCTACGATGCGCTGATCGTGACGCTAGTGCTCGTCTTCGTGGTTTGGCGCACCGCGTCGGGCTGGCGCAAATACGGCGAATTCCAAACCGCGCGCGGCGGCGCCGAAGGCGGCGTTTCGCTAGCCACCTATTTCGGCCTGCACGTCATGGGCGGTCTGGGCGCAATCGTGATCGCCCTGGCGCTCCTCGAACGGCTGCAATAAGCCGGCCCCCCTTGCGTTTCCGGCCTCATCGGTGATTGCATCGCCGCTGGGGAAAGGGGACGGGTCAATGCGCGCCATCATCGCGAGCCTGCTTGGCGTTGTGTTCGCGGCCAATGCGGCGGCGGCCGGCTGGAAAATCACCAAGGATCATTGGGATGCCAGCGACGAAGATCGATTTGGACAATTTGTGGCGGGTTTCGGCGAGCACGACTGCGCCACGCCCGAAGCCTGTTTCAAAAGCACGGCCAATCCCTACCGTGACACCGACCCGCCGGAATTGAAGATGGACGGCGACTGCGCCGATTTCATTTATCAGCTGCGCGCCTATTTCGCCTGGAAGAACGGCCTGCCGTTTTCCTATTCGCTTTATGTCATGCCGCGCTCCGGGCCCGCGCCCGACAACCGCTTCTCCGACGGCGGCAACACGATCGCCGCCCGCCTGCAAATCGCCTGGCAGGCCGACGCCGACCCGGTGAAGCTGATGAGCGAACTGCGCTGGACGGTTTCGACCGCGATGTTTCGCGTCGAGCACGTCTTCGACCGCGGCTTTCAGGCCAGCGATTTCTATTCGCCCAAGATCGAGAAGCGTGCGATCAGACCGGGCAGCATCATCTACGACATCTACGGCCACGTCGTGTACGTCTACAAAGTGACGCCCGACGGCACCGTCCATTACGTCGACTCCAACCCCGACCGCCAAGTCACCCGCGGCCCCTTCGGCCCGCAATTCCCGCGCTCGGGGCCCGAACTCGGCGCCATGTTCCGCAACTTCCGCCCGATCAAACT
>JANOFM010000271.1:0-4733 GCA_031413635.1 Alphaproteobacteria bacterium
CAAGGCCGGCAAGAAACTCCGCATCAGCCCGCCCGCCGTCACGCGCACGATCTCGGGCCTCGAAGATCGCATCGGCGTGCGCTTGTTCAACCGCACCACGCGCAGCCTAAGCCTGACCGAACCCGGCGCCCGCTTTCTCGAGAACGCGCGCCGCTTGCTCGCCGAACTCGACGACGCCGAGTTGGACGCGGCCGGCGAATCCGGCACGCCGACCGGTCACTTGACGATCGGCGCTTCGGTTACCTTCGGGCGCGCCGTCGTCGCTCCCCTCATGACGTCGTTCCTGAAGGCGCACCCGCGCATCACCGCCTCCGTCGTTCTTCAAGACCGTGTCACCGACCTCGTCGGCGACGGGATAGACATTGCAGTCCGCATCAGCAACTTGCCCGACTCCTCGCTTGTGACCAAACGTCTGGGCGAGGTGCGCCGCCTGCTGGTCGCGAGCCCCGCCTACCTCGCGCAGCGAGGTGTGCCCGCACACCCGCGCGATTTGAAACTTCATTCGATCATCGCCTTCACCGGCCTCATGCAAAACCGCGAGTGGCGCTTCCTCGACGGCAGCGCGGCCGCAAACGTGCACCTCTCCCCCACGCTTGAAATCAACGATGCCGTCGCCGCCATTGCAGCCGCCCAAGCCGGTGACGGCATAACGATTGCGCTCTCCTACATGGTGACCGAGGCGATCGCGGCGGGAGCACTCGTGCCCGTCCTCGAGGCTTTCACGCCGTCCGCCGTGCCCGTGCAATTGGTCTATCCGCAAACCACGATCGTCGCCCCCAAGGTACGCGCCTTCGTCGACTTCGCCGCTCCGCGCTTGAAGCAGCGATTGGACGAACTGGCATTGCCAAAGTCCGCGCACGCCAAAACGCGTAAGCGAGCCTCGGACTAGCCGTCCATCAACACCGCTTATCGGGTTTGCGTGCAACGCCTGCCGGAGAGCCAACGTCCAATGCCGCCACCAATTTCTTCGGCGCCTGCATGCGCCAAGCAATCTGCAGGCGATGTCTCAACTCCGCATCGTCGATTTTCGACAATCGGATCAACACGGCAGGCCACCCCTTATAGTGGTCCGTCTCGAAATAGATGCCGCCATTGTTCCGGATAAGAAACTCCTTTTCCTCCAGCGAACACATCAGCACCAGCACACCGGGTTCGCGCACCCGCAACAGAAACTTGGCCCTAACCTTCAGGCTCGGAGTGCCGTAGGAAACAGCCTCCTCGATCTCCGGTAACTTCGTCGCACGCGCCAGCCGCACCACGCGTTTGAAGTCGCGCGCCAAGTCGCTCGGAACGGCCGAGGGATTGGTCGCTTTCGTTGGCGCCTTCGCGACGCGTCTTGCCATCGCCATCCTCCACAAAGGCGATATTGGCACGCTCCAACCACTTGCCCAAGGCCCAGCAATCGTTTCCACTCGGATCAATTGACAAGGGAGGTGACATGGCCAAACCGATCTGGGCGCTCGACGCCACCGAAACCGCGAACTTGATCCGCAAGAAAAAACTCTCGGCGCGCGAAGCGGTCGAGGCTCATCTCGCGCGCCTCGATGCGATGAACCGGAAACTCAACGCCGTGGTGCGCGTGCTGCGCGATGAAGCGCTTGCCGAAGCCAAAATCGCGGATGCGGCGGTGGCCCGCGACGATCGCCTGGGCGCACTCCACGGTGTCCCCATCACGACCAAGATCAACGTCGATCAAGCGGGCTGCCCCACCGACAACGGCGTCGTCATGCTCAAAGACCTGATCGCCAAGGAAGACAGCCCCCAGGTCGCAAACCTGCGCAACGCGGGGGCCATCGTCATCGGCCGCACGAACTCGCCGGCCTTCGCGATGCGCGCCACCACCGACAACGCGCTGCACGGCCTG
Organism: Alphaproteobacteria bacterium; assembly: GCA_031413635.1. Lineage (GTDB taxonomy): Bacteria > Pseudomonadota > Alphaproteobacteria > Micropepsales > Micropepsaceae > SZUA-430. The sequence goes on from JANOFM010000271.1 coordinate 1,865, forward strand.
ACGCTGAACCCATGGAACAAGACCGTTACCTGCGGCGGCTCCAGCGGCGGCGCGGGAGCGAGCCTTGCAGCCGGCATCGGCGCGCTCGCGCAGGGCAACGACATCGGCGGCTCCATCCGCTGGCCGTCCTATTGCAACGGCGTCTTGGGACTGCGCCCCTCCATCGGCCGTGTGCCCGCCCACAACCCCAGCGCCACCGCGCCGCGCGCCTTTGCGGCACAGATGATGTCCGTCAACGGACCCATGGCCCGCTCCGTGCGCGACATTCGGCTTGCCCTGCGCCTGATGGCCCAAGGCGACCCGCGCGACCCGGTCTGGACGCCGGCCCCCATCGACCCGCCGCTGCTCAACGCGCCGCACGGCGTCGCCGTCGCTATCGACGACGCGCTGCCGCCTGCAATCAAGGCCACCTTACGCCGCGCGGCATCGCACCTTCGCGAGGCAGGCTACGACGTCGAGGAGATCTCGCCGCCCGCGATCGATCGCCTCGCCGAACTCTGGGCCGACATCGGCCTCGCCGAAATCGGCGCCATGCTCAGACCCATCATCCCGGCCACCCGCGACGAAGGCATGCAAGCCTTCATGGAAACATTTTGGCAGTTGAGAGGCGGCCACGATCTCGCCACGTATCAGGCCGCGTTGCGCGAACGCGAGGCAATCCTGATCAAATGGCAAGTCTTCCTCGACACCCATCCACTGATCCTGATGCCGTCATGCGCCGAACACTCCCTGCCCGTCGGCATCGACACCCAAGGCAAGGACGGCGTCATGCGCATGTTGAACGCGCTCAAATACCAACTCGCGATCCCGGTCTTGGGTCTGCCCAGCCTCGCCGTGCCGATGGGCCTGCACGACAATCTGCCGAACGGCATCCAAATCGTCACCCGGAGATTCCGCGAAGACCTCTGCCTGGCGGCCGGCGAACTCATCGAAGCCCGCGAACCGCCCGTGTGCCCGATCGATGTGAAGTGGTGAGGGCGTCAACCTCGTCTGGGTTTGGATATGTACTTTTTAGGAGGGTAGAAGGACGACTGAGACCGGCTGAGGTTTGTTGGCGTCAAGTTGTTCCAACCGTTCTGTCAGATAAATTTCCTTCAATAACTTCAACGTATCTGTCGCAAAGCTCGTGATGCGATCCGAGATTCTCCTGAAGTCGGCTAGATCTAGTTTCGCAATTCCGTTGCGCTCCGGGTTGGATTTGTCAAAAGCGTACATTCTGAGTTCGAAACATGGAGACCCGAGTCCCCGCCGCTTCGCGCTCATGATCGAGTGGCACATGAAGTTTCGCGCCAGTTCATATTGCGGAAACTCATGCAGAATAGTAGCAACCCGGTCGTGGTATTGCGCGAGAGGACCGGGCATGGCGCAAATCGCTTTGACCCGGGAAAGCCTGGTTCTAGGTTTGTAGGGCAACGTCTTGGTATGCACCGAATACGCTGGAAATCGTCGACAGCCTATTACGACATCCGCAAGAAGATATTCGACTGCCGAAAAACTCCGAATCGCTCGACCGCGTAAACGATCCAGTTGACGGACCATCTCTCGCGTAGCTTTTGAGGGGCGTGGATCAACCATTAATGATGCTCCTCGTTGCGACCGCAGATCAATCCATCAACTGCTGCGCCAAATACACGTAATGCCGCGCCCACCTCTTTGCATTCAGCCCCGGGTCTGCGTCGTTCGCGTGGCCGCCGAATGTGTTCTCGTAATAGAGATAGGGCGCACCCACTGCCTTCAGACGCGCTGCAAACTTACGCGCATGTCCCGGATGCACGCGGTCGTCCTCGGTGTTCGTCGTGATGTAGGGTTCGGGATATTTCACGCCCTCGCGCACCTGCTGATAGGCCGAATAGGCCGAGATGAACTTGGCGTCGCCGGCCACATCCGGATTGCCGTATTCCGCCACCCACGACGCGCCCGCCGAAAGCCTGTTATAGCGCAGCATGTCGACCAGCGGGCTTTCGACCACGACGGCGTTGAACAGATCCGGACGCTGCGTCATCGACACCGTGGTCAACACGCCGCCGTTCGAACGTCCGTAAATGCCGAGCCGCCGCGGGCTCGTCACCTTGCGGGCGATCAGATCCTCGGCCACCGCTGCGAAATCGTCGAAGGCGCGCTGGCGGTTTTCGCGCAGCGCCGATTGATGCCAAGTCGGACCGAACTCGCCGCCGCCGCGAATATTGGCGATAACATAAGCCCCGCCGCGCTCGAGCCACAGCTTCCCCATCTCGGCCAAATAGACCGGCGGCTTCGACAATTGAAACCCGCCATAACCGAACAACAAGGTCGGCGTCGAACCGTCGGTTTTCATTCTCTTCGGTCGCACCAGGAAATAGGGAATCTTCGTCCCGTCGCGCGACGTCGCCCAATTCTGCTCGACGCTATGCCCCGACGACTTGAACCGCGGCGGCAACGCTCTGATCGCGCCAACCTTGGCACCCGCCGCATCCGCCCACCATAAGGTCGTAGGTTCCAGAAAACTCTCCGACGTCACAAACAACAGCGATCCCGACTTCTGCGCCGCCCGCACGACGAGAGACGAGTTGCCGGGCAATTTCAGCGCAGCCCCCATCCACGCACCGCCCTTGCGCGCATGGACTTCAACGGCGCCCTTCACATTGTCGAGCAGCTGGACCACGACATGATCGCGCGTCGTTTGCACCGCGTCGATCGTCTGACGTGCGTTCGGCATCATGATCAGCTTGGCGCCGCTCTTGTCGATGGCGCCAAGGTCGAAGGCAATCAATGCACCGGACTCAAACCCCGCCCACGCCTCCTCAAGCGAAAACACCAACTGCCCGTCCACGTATCCCTGCAAGTTCGAACGGCGCGGCAAGGGCAATTTCACCGGCTTGCCGCCACTCAG
>JANOFM010000272.1:0-1814 GCA_031413635.1 Alphaproteobacteria bacterium
CCCGCTTGCCGCCAGTCGCCGAACACCGCGGCGATCTTGGCCTCCATCTGGGCCGGGTCGACCGAGCCCGCCACAACCAACAGCGCCCGCTCGGGGCGGTAGTGACGCTCGTAAAAACTGCGCAATTCGGCGGGCCCCGCGCTGCGGATGAACGCCGGATCGCCGATCGGAAAGCGGCTGGGATATTTCTGTCCCGCAAACAACAGCTTCAACTGCGCCAGGTACGAGCCCATCGCCGGCGTGTCGCGCGCCCGCTCCTCCGACTGGATGACGCCGCGCTCGCGCACGATCGCCTCCGCCGACAGCGTCAGCCGCCCGCCGATTTCGCGCAGCACGTTCAAGCCGGTGTTGAGAATGTCGGCCCGCACGCTGGGCAGCGACAGCGAGAACGTGGTGTTGTCGAAATCGGTCGACGCGTTCGCATTGGCGCCGATGGCAAGCCCCATGCGCTGCAGCGCCTTGAACATCTCGCCTTCCGGATAGTTCGTCGAGCCGTTAAACGCCATGTGTTCGAGGAAGTGGGCGACCCCGCGCTCGCCGTCGTTCTCGTGCAAAGACCCCGCCGCGATCCGCAGCCTCAGCGACACGGTGCCGGCGGGGTTGTGGTTCGGCTTGATCGCATAACGCAGGCCGTTGGCCAAAACGCCGAAGCGAATGGCGGCATCGGGCTTAAGATCGCTGCGCTCGTGCGCCCAAGGCGTTCGCGCGAAAACCGCCGGCGCGAACGCAAACACCTGCACCGCCGCCAGCACCGCAACCACAAGAGCCGCGGGCAAGCCACGAACAAAACGAACCTGCATGAAAAACCTCGGGAAGAATTAGAACGCCAACCGAACCTGACACATCAATCGGGCGCGATTATGCCGATCCGCTAACCCTGCACACCACACATTGCTGCTATGTGGCCAGCGCAACCGCGTCAAGCGATGGCCAAAATCGGCGATAAACGGCCTTACACGAACCTGCACCGCAGGGGGTGGGCGCCCTTTCAAGTCTGGCTTTCGCGTTTTTAATGCACCAGATTCTGCAGCATCGGCAGCCCACCGGCACCCCGCCCGACTCTAAGGCGCAGACGTGTGCCGTCTCGCCGATGCTCCGGCCCCGTTCGTGCGGCCGAACTCCACCAAGGTGTAACAATGGACTATCTCGTCATCGTGCTGCTGGCACTCGTCGCGCTGGCCGCGTCGGGCATTCGCATCGTTCAGGAATACGAACGCAGCGTCGTCTTCAGACTGGGCTGGTACTCCCGCATCGCGGGCCCCGGCCCTTTCTGGATCATCCCCGTCATCGAATGGACGCAGAAGGTCGATCTGCGCACCAAAACCGTAGACATCGAGCAACAGGAAACGATCACCAAGGACAGCGTCACCATCAACGTCAACGCGGTGCTGTGGTATCGCATTAGCGATCCGATGAAGGCGGTGATCGCGGTCGAGAAATACGGTTCGGCGGTCTATCAGGTGGCCCTCACCAGCCTGCGCAACATCATCGGCCAGCACGCGCTCGACGAAGTGCTGAAAGACCGCGACGCCATCAACGGCGCGCTGCGCAACGTCGTCGACCAAACGACCGAAGCCTGGGGCGTAAAGATCGAGATGGTCGAAATGAAAGACGTCGAGATCCCCGAAGTCATGCAACGCGCCATGGCGCGCGAAGCCGAAGCCACTCGCGAAAAACGCGCGCGCCTGATCAAAGCCGGCGCCGAATACGAAGCGGCCGAAAAACTAACCGCCGCCGCGACGCTGATGAGCGCAAGCCCGATGGCGCTTGAACTCCGCCGCCTGCAAATGGTCGCCGAAATCGGCGCCGAGAAC
>JANOFM010000273.1:0-10785 GCA_031413635.1 Alphaproteobacteria bacterium
CTTCTTCGACGACGTGCGCGTGCCCAAGGAAAATTTGATCGGCAAGCAAGATGAAGGCTGGACCTACGCGAAGTATCTTTTGGAGTTCGAACGCGGCAACGCCTACGCGCCGGGCCTGAAGCGCTCGTTGAAAAAGGTCCGCACGATCGCGGCAACGGAGGGCTCCGACGGGCACAAACTGATCGAAGACAGCGAATTCCGCCGCAAGATCGAAGACATTGAAATCCAGCTGCACGCGCTCGAATTCACCGAGCTGCGCCTGTTCTCGAAAATGGCGGCGGGTCAACGCCCAGGCGCCGAAAGCTCGATGCTGAAAACACGCGGCACCGAATTGCAGCAAGCAATCACCGAATTGGCGCTTGAGGCGGTGAACTACTCCGCCATGCCCTTCGTGCAAAACCCGTGGGCCCGCACAAACGAACCCTGGCCGCAACCCGACTACGCGGTAACGACCGCACCCTACTATTTCAGCCTGCGCAAAGCCGCGATCTACGCCGGCTCGAACGAAATCCAGCGCAACATCATGGCAAAGCTGGTGTTGGGGTTGTGACCTCGCGCGCCAGCGCGACATCGATTCAGCCTCACCACAAAGGCACGAAGGACACCAAGAACTTCGTGCCTTCTTCGTGTTCTTTGCGTCTTTGTGGTGAGACTGCATTTCCGTTGCGCTGACGCGCAAGTAGGATGGTCGCAACGGACTCGCGGAGCATCACCATGGCCAAACTCAATCCTGTCGCCATCGTCACCGGCGCCGCGCGGGGCATCGGCGCGGGTGTGGCGGCGGGTCTCGCCAAGAAGGGCTACGCCGTCGCGCTGGTCGGCCTCGAGGGCGATCTCCTGCGCCGTAACACGAAGGCGATCGGCGAACGTGCGGTGGCCTTCGAAGTCGACGTCACCGACCGCATCGCAATGGGCAGTGCGTTCGAAGGCGCGCGCGAACGTTTCGGCCGCATTGATGCCGTGGTCTCGAACGCCGGCATCTCGAACTTCGACCTTTTGCGCACCATGTCCCCGGAACACTTCCGCCGCGTCATGGCGGTCAACGTCGAAGGCACGTTCAACGCGATCCAGGCCTCGGCTCCGCATCTCATCGAAGCGAAGGGTTATTTCCTGGGCGTGGCCTCGATCGCCGCGGCATCGGCCCCGCCGGGGATGGCAGCCTACGGTGCCAGCAAGGGCGCGACCGAAAACCTCATCGACACATTCCGCAGCGAAATGGTCCATCTCGGCGTCGATGTCGGCGTCGCCTATTTCGGCTGGCTCGCGACCGATCTGGTGAAGGCCGGCAACGAACACCCGGCATTCAACTACATGCGCGAACACCTGCCGGGTCCCTTGAAGACGGTGGCACCCTTCGAGCTTGCCGTGAAGGCGATCGTCGACGGTGTCGTCAAACGCCGGCGTCGCGTCCTCGCTCCAGGCTGGCTACGCCTCGCGCTCGCCATGCGCTGGCTGATCTCCGGCAACCCGTCGGCCTACAAAGCCCACATGCCCGAGATCGAACGCCTCTGTGCCGAGGAAGCGAAGAAGCGCGGCGGCGCCGAGAACGCCTACATCTCCGATCCGTCGCGTCGTTAGCAGCGAACGGCGTCACGAAGCGCTCGCGATCAACGCCATCAGCATCCGGCGCGCGCGCCGCACTGTCCACGCGATGAGCGCGATGCCGGCCGCCATCAGCACGACCGCCATCCACGAGGAAAGCAGTTGTTCGCCCGTGCCGGCACTGAGACCGAGGATGCGCAATTGGTAGGTGTCGCTGTCCAGCAGGAACAACCCCGCGCGATCGGGCCGGAACAGGCTGTTGAGCGCCGCAAGCGTCACAACGAATCCGGCCGCAGCGGCGAGAACGAGCCCAAGCGTGCGCAGCAGATACGATGTGCCTCGTGCGGCGGTGAGACTGAGCGTTCGATAGGCCATTCCGAAACTCCCATGTTGCGGCGGCGCCCGAAAGACGGCGTCGGCGAGCAGCGGCGCAAGAAACTCCCTCGGATTGCCGACCCGCTCGAGCGCCGCGGCGAGCCGCGCCACCTCGTCGCCCGCCGTCTTCTCGTTCGCGAGAATGTCCCGCACATGCGCCTTTAAATCGTCGATCAACTCGCGCCGCACCGAGGTCGAGAGCGGCGACAGCACCGCCTCCGCCCGCAAGAAATAGAGGTTCCAGCTGCGCCTCGCGCGCGCGTCTTTAAACATCACGGCGCTCCTTCGCGTTTTTCGCGCGCTCCACCGCACGCGCGATGTCCGCCCAAACCACGCGCATCCCCTCCAGCGCCGATTGCCCTGTCTTGGTCAGCGAATAGTACTTGCGCGCCGGGCCCGTCTCCGTGTGCTCCCATCGATGGCGCACGAAGCCTTCGTTCTTGAGGCGCAGCAGGATGGCATAGAGCGTTCCGTCGCTGACCGTGAGCCCGCAACGCGCCTTCAAATGCTCGACAAGTTCGTAGCCGTAGAATTCCTTCTCGGCCAGAGACGCCATCACGATCAACTCCAAGCTTCCCTTGCGCGCTTGCGAGCCCCAATTCGAAAGAAATTCGTCCTGCGCCACGCAGCCTCCGACTCGACGGTGACACTATAGCATGCTATCTAGCATAACAAGGTATCACGCTAGGAAAAGTAAAGGGGCGCGCGATGGACGAAGAAAAAAAAGGGGCAGGGTGGCGCCAAAGCGGCGGATTTGGCGTCTTGGAAGTGGTGTTGTTCGCCGCCGTCTTCATTGCCGGGACGTACAACATCCTCCCAATCAGCCACACGCCCTATCTGCTGATGCTCGCTTGGCTGATGCTGTTGGTGCGCGGAAAGCACTGGGCGGATGTTGGCTTTCGCTGGCCGCCGCAAGCCGGCTGGGCGATCGGCATGGGAGCCGCGGCAGGCGCAGTCCTCTCCGTGCACGAACTCATTGTGCTCGAACCTTTAGTCCGCTCGTTCACGGGCTCTTCGCCCGACTTGAGCTTGTTCAAGGAGCTGCAGGGAAACCTTCAGGCAACGCTGTTTTGGATCACCTTGTCATGGGTGTTGGCGGCCTTCGGCGAAGAGATGGTGTGGCGCGGCTATGCGATGAACCGCGTCGCGGAACTCTTCGGCGGCAACGCCGCTGCATGGATATTGAGCACTATTGCCGTCAACGTCATCTTCGGTATCGCCCACGACTATCAGGATGTAGCCGGCGTCATCGTCACGGCCGTCGGCGGCGCAAGCTACGCCGTGCTTTACTTCCTAGCAGGGCGCAATCTCGTCGTTCCGATCATGGCCCACGGCATGCAGAACACGTTTGACTTCCTGTTCATGTACCGCGGCGGACTCATCCCTGGAATTTAGACCGCCGGCCGGGAAGGGAAGTGCTACCCCCCGCTGATCCGCGCGAAGAACTTCTGCGTCTGCTCGCCGCCCATGAAATAAGCCTTCGCGCCCGTCATGTCGGAGATCTTCGGCCACGCCTCGGCAACCTTCTCGGCGTACAAGCCCTGCTGGCCCAAGAACGCGCCGTTCGACTCGAAGATCTGCGCCACCGCGAATACACCGCCGCCCGCGGTCAGGATCACGCCCGTCGGTGCGTCTTCGCTCACCAGATACACAACGCCCGGCGTCACGAACTCCGGCTTCAGCGCTTCGATCGCTTGCGGCGGCATCAGGTTCTCCGTCATGCGCGTGCCGGCGACCGGCCCCAATGCGTTGACGCGGATGTTGTCCTTCTGGCCTTCGAGTGCCTTTGATGTGGTAGGAGTGCTCTCGCAGCTAGTTCCGCAGGTGATCTTCTACATCGGAGTTCGTCTCTGTTTAGATTATTTCATTGCGCCTTGACGAATGATCTTAACTAATGTTGCCTTGACGCTGCGAGAGTCCATGCGCCAGAATCATATTGGCTACATCTATTGCCGCGCCTTCTTCCCTCCGAATGAACAGAAGCTAAGAACACTCAGAAAAATGACCAACGGAAGGCCCTCGGCTGTCCACGCCCACCACTCAAGATATGAATTCGAGTTTGCCGGGCGTGAGCAAACTGCATTACTCGCACACGGCGACGCTGACACCCTCGTCGTGTTTGTTCACGGTTTTAGGGGTGATAAACTCCGCACTTGGCGTGGGATTGTGTCGGGGATCATTCAAGATACGCATTTCAGCGCAACCAACGTTGTCTTTTATTCTTACGAATGTGCGCAGACACAACTCGGCGCGGTGTCTGCCAATTTGGCTGGCTTCCTTGACCTCGTGGCATCGCCAACTGCGAAGGTCCCCAATCGTTGGGTTCAGCCACCCTTGCGTCCGAGAGTGTATCCGCGGGTACTGCTTGTGAGCCACTCTCTTGGAGCTGTTGTTGTACGTCGAGCGCTTCTTGACCGGGCTCACCTCGTTAGGTTGAAAAAACGCGCTTGCGACTGGATCGCAAGCGTTCACAACATCTTGTTTGCGCCAGCACACTGGGGCGCGCACCCCGCCATTCTGGCAGGTGTTACGCCACTCAGCGGTTGGCTAGGTGTATTGAATATCATCCTCCACTTCCGATATCCGATGATTGCGGATCTAGGTCTCAGAACGACCACACTTCAAGACTTAATTAACGATCAGAGAGCAATGCTTGCGGAACCCGCGATGCGCGGAAGCGTTACCGCCCAGCAAGTGTTCTTTGGTGATCAAGATAACGTAGTGATCGCGATGAAAGATTTTCCGGGTGATGCGATGCTGCAACGCGTTGTTGGCCACAATCACTATACGATTTGCCAGTTGCGCAAGGGATACCCGCTCCCAATCGATGTTGTGAAGCAGTGCGTGTGAAGAGGTTGGCTATGGAAAGAAGCCCTGATCTTTCTATTGATCCACTGCGGCAGGTCTTCGGCAATCGACTCGCTGACTTTGAGCGCGCATTCAGAAGCGTTGAATTGAACTGGGATACCGTGCGGGCACCTGTTTCCGAACGGCCACAGGATCGGGTGTTCCGTGTGATCAATCCGCATGCCCGTCTTGCGAATTGTTTGATGTTACTCGAATTGGCAATCCGATCTAGCTGGATTACGCTGGCGCAGCTTGAAAGCGCGACATTGTTCCAACGCAACTACGAACGCTTGCTGTTCGTTCTTCAGCGGGAACCTGCCGTTTCTCGTACTTGCACCGTGCTCAGATATTCTCTTGGGACGCATCAAAACATCTCACGCGTTGCAGACGACTGGACTCCGCCAGGTGGAGTCGACCTCTACGGCACGTTCTTGGAGGTGCGTGACGATTTGCTCGATGTGATCTTTGACGATGCCCGAGATCAATTTATCGGGCACTTGGCAGACACCTCTGACCCGCTGTTGCCAGAAATTAACTTCTGGAAGAAAGTCGAGCGGTTACCCCGCAATGCTTCGCTTGATGTTTTGACGTACCTGGACCAGCGGGCAAGTTCGGTGGAGCCAGATGTTCGCCTACCGGACCAGCATTTGCAGGCTTATCTTGATGAGTTTTGCTCGTACCTGACTTCGTTGGAGATTTTGGATGGAGTTACAAGATACGTAATTCTGGAACATGATACTTCAAACAAAAGAAGCGACGACGTACCGCCTTGGCAGGCCGAATTCGAGCGCGTGTTGTTTGTACTGTCGGGTACAATGTTAGGTTTTTTGGGTTCGCAGATCGCGGCAAAACGCTTTGTTTCTCATCACCTGGCCGGCTATGTTTCCCTGTTGACAAGAAGTGCCGGGGCTTCAGCTGCGCGAAATGCCGAAAGGCGTGTCAGCGATTTCAGCACATTTCTCTCTAACAAGGTCAAGCTCTTCGCTATCGATCTCGACAAGATGAAGGCGCAGTTTGACGAAGGCTTGTTCGCACTGAAGTGATTGATCACACAGTCGCTAACCCCCGCTGATGCGCGCGAAGAACTTCTGCGTCTGCTCGCCACCCATGAAATAAGCCTTCGCGCCTGTCATGTCGGAAATCTTGCCCCAGTTCTCGGCGACCTTCTCGGCCGTCAGCCCTTGCTGGCCCAAGAACGCGCCGTTCGACTCGAAGATCTGCGCCACCGCGAACGCGCCGCCGCCCGCCGCCAGGATCACGCCGTTCGGCGCGTCGTCGCTCACGAGATACACGACCCCTGGCGTCACGAATTCGGGCTTGAGCGCCTCAAGCGCTTGGGGCGGCATCAGATTGTCGGTCATGCGCGTCGCCGCCACCGGCGCCAGCGCGTTGACGCGAATGTTGTCCTTCTGCCCCTCAAGCTTCAGTGTGTTCATGAAGCCGACAAGCCCAAGCTTCGCAGCGCCGTAATTCGTTTGCCCGAAGTTTCCGTAGAGCCCCGACGACGACGACGTCATCACGATGCGCCCGTATTGTTGGGCCTTCATCGTCTCCCAGCACGCTTTCGTCACCTTGACCGAGCCCATCAGATGGACATCGAGCACGAAGTCGAAATCCTTGATCTCCATCTTGGAGAAACTTTTGTCGCGCAGCACACCGGCATTGTTGATCAGAATATCGATCCGACCGAACGCATCCATCGTCTGTTTGACCAGGCCCGCGACCCCCGCATCGTCCGTCACCGACGCACCGTTAGCGATCGCCGTGCCACCTGCCGCCGTGATCTCTTCGACGACCTTTTTGGCCGCCTCCGACGAACCGCCGGAACCGTCGACCGTGCCGCCCAGATCGTTGATCACGACCTTGGCCCCGCGCCGCGCGAGATCGAGCGCATGCGCGCGCCCCAAGCCGCCCCCGGCCCCCGTGACAATGGCGACTTTTCCGTCAAAGCGAATGGACATGGGAATTTCCTCTAATTGCTGCAATTGCGAAGGCGGCGTGTTTTGGCCCAGCCCGCTGCGGAAATCAACTGGCGCAGAGCGATCTCATGCCCATGATGACAAATTGAACCGACTCAAGGGGCGGCGCGCCGAATGGACTTCCCACCTCAATTGCAAAGTGCGCTCGGTCTCGGAGTTTTCATCGCCATCGCTTGGGGATTGTCCGAGAACCGGCGAGCTTTCCCCTGGCAAACCGTCGCCGTAGGCCTCGTCCTACAGATTGCCCTCGCGGCACTCTTGCTGGGCGTGCCCGTGGTGCGAGCGGCGCTCCTGTCGCTCAATGTGGTCGTCGACGCGATCCAGGCCGCAACCGCCAAGGGTTCGTCCTTCGTCTTCGGCTACACCGGCGGCGGCACACCGCCGTTCGAGGTCACGAACCCGAATGCCGTCGTCACCATCGCCTTCACGGTATTGCCAATCGTGCTGGTGATGTCGGCGCTCTCGGCGCTTCTCTGGCACTGGCGCATCCTGCCGGTCATCGTGGCGGGCTTCGCGCTCGCGCTCGAACGCTCGATGAAAATCGGCGGTGCGCTCGGCGTCGGCTGCGCCTCGAACATCTTCCTCGGCATGATCGAAGCGCCGATGCTGATCAAACCCTACCTCGAGAAGATGACGCGCAGCGAGCTGTTCACGCTCTTCGCCTGCGGCCTCGCGAACGTCGCAGGCACCGTGCTCGTCCTCTTCGCAACCGTCATCGAGCCGGTCGTTCCCGGCGCGCTCGGCCACATCATCGTAGCCTCCTTGCTGTCGTTGCCGGCCTCGATCCTGCTCGCCAAGGTGATGATCCCGGGCGACGAAACCACGCCGGCCAACCTCGGCACGGCGAAACTCTACCGCTCCACGATGGACGCCATAGCGACCGGCGCCGAAGACGGCATGAAGATGTATCTGAACATCATCGCCATGCTGGTCGTCATGATCTCGCTGGTGGCGCTCGCCAACATCATTCTCGGCAACGCCGAAGTCGGAGGCGCCCCCCTAAGCTTCGAGCGCATCTTGGGCTGGGCGTTCGCCCCCATCGTCTGGCTCATTGGCGTGCCGTGGGCCGATGCGGCAACCGCGGGCAGCCTGATGGGCACGAAGACGGTCCTCAACGAATTCATCGCCTACCTCAATCTTGCCGCATTGCCTGCCGATGCTTTGGCCGAGCGTTCGAAACTGCTGATGGTCTATGCGATGTGCGGCTTTGCCAATCTAGGTTCCGTCGGCATGATGATCGCCGCCATCAGCGCGCTCGCCCCAGCGCGCCGCGACGAAATCGTGCAGCTCTCTCTGTGGTCGATCATCCCCGGCACACTCTCGACCTGCATGACCGCGGCGGTGGTGGGACTATTGCCGTGACAACCTGCGAGTGAGGTGACCATTGTCCAAATCCATCGCGCGCCTGCAATCCTGGATGCTCTGGATCGCGGGGCTTCTCGCGGTCGCCGGCGCGATCAACATCGCGAGCCTGCCGCTCAAAATCCTCTTTTTCCAGATCAATCTCTTGATGCCTGTCGTGGGCATCCTCTGTCTTGCCTCGGCCTATGCCGCGAGTGAACGGGCCACCGTTGACGCTGCGTCACCCTCGCTCTCGCGCGGCATCCGCAATTGGGCGCTGATCGTGTTGGCCGTCGCAAGCTTTGTGACCATCGTGCCGCTGGTGGCGCTGCCGCTGGACTTGGCATTCTTGCGCCTCGATATGCTAATGCTCCTCATCGGCTTCGGCTGTCTGTTCTTTGCCTATGTCGGCACGCGCGCGTGATGGGGACCTAATTTGAAAATCTACGACGACAAGATGGCGCCCAATCCGCGCCGGGTGCGCATATTCCTAGCCGAAAAAGGCATAGCCGTACCTTACGAACAAGTGGCGATCATGAAGGGCGAACACAAAACCCCGGCGCATCGAGCGCGCAACGCGCTCGAACAACTCCCCGTACTCGAACTCGACGACGGGTCGCACATCGCGGAGTCGGCCGCGATCTGCCGCTACTTCGAGGAACTCCAACCCGATCCACCGCTTCTCGGCCGCACGCCGAAGGAAAAAGCCTTCGTCGAAATGTGGCAGCGTCAGGTGGAGTTCAATCTCTACATGCCGGTCGCCCAAACGTTCCGCCACACGCACCCCGCGATGGGCGCACTCGAGACCCAGATCAAAGACTGGGGCGAACTCAACCGCGAGCGCGCGACCAAAGCCGTCCATTGGCTCGACGCCGGCCTTGCCGGTAAGGATTTCATAACCGGCCCGCATTTCTCCATCGCCGACATCACCGCGATGTGTGCGATCGATTTCGGCCGGATCTGGCGCTTCGCCATCCCCGAAAGTTGCGCAAACGTGAAGCGCTGGCACCAGTCCGTCGCCGCCCGCCCGAGCGCCCAAGCTTAATGCCGCATTAGCCCCCTTCGTTTAGTATGAAATCGTGCGCAGCGCTTAATTTGCGCGCGCCAAGGAGTGTCGAGCTTGCAGAAATCCGTGCAACCTTCCGCGCCCGTCGAACGGCTCCCTTGGCTCACTGTTCTAGGCTTCGGCCAGCTCGCCATTCCGCTTGCCTTTGCGGGCCTGCCGATCGCGGTGTTCGTTTCGAAATTTTACACCGACGATCTCAAAATCAACATCGAGACCGTCGGACTAATACTGCTTGTTGCGCGCCTCGCCGACTTTATCGTCGATCCTATCATCGGCTACGCCAGCGACCGCACCACCTGGAGCTTGGGCCGCCGTCGCACGTGGGTCTTGCTCGGCGCGCCGGTCTTCGCGCTCGGCATTTACATGCTGTTCTTGCCGCCGCCGGATGCAACCGAAATGCATCTGCTGATTTGGATCGCGGTCTTCTATCTCGGTTGGACGATGATCACGATCCCCTACGGGGCGTGGGGCGCTGAATTGTCCGGCGACTACAACGAACGTTCGCGCATCACGGGCGTACGCGAAATTTTCACGCTCGTAGGGCTCGCAATCGCAAGTGCAATTCCCATTCTCGTCGGCGTCGGCGCGGTACAAGGCGTGGCGGGCCAGGGCGGCTATTGGCTCGCCATGGAAGTGCTCGGCATCACAATCATCGTACTCACGCCCATCGGCGTCGCCATCATGTTTTGGTCGACACCCGAGCCCGCTTACGGCGAGGCCAAACACGTCTCGGTGTGGAAGGGCGCGCAGGCCGCCCTCGCGAACTTGCCGTTCTTGCGCCTGTTTGCGGCGACGTTTGCGGTCCGTATCGCCTCGCGCGGCGTCGAAGTGCTGTTCTTGTATTATCTCAGCGACGCGGTCGGTCTGACGAAATCCGAAGGTAGCCACTTCCCCTTAACGCTCATCATTTGTGCGATTGCCTTCGCACCGTTGTGGATCTGGCTCGGCGGCGTCATCACAAAACACAAAGCGCTGTCGCTCGCCATGATGATCGGCGTCGGCGTCTTTGCCGCCATGCCGTTGCTGCAAGGCTTCGGCTATTGGCCGAACTTGGTTTTGTTCGCAGTTCTCGGCGCCGTCTTCTCGGCCCCCTATACACTGGGTCAGTCGATCGCAGCCGACGTTGTCGATCTCGACTCTCTGAGAACGCATGAGCCGCGCGCCGGCCTGATGATCTCCTTCTTTGGCCTTGCCATCAAAGGCGGCGATGCCATCGGCGCCGGTGTCGCGCTAATCCTGGTCGGATTGCTCGGCTTCGACGCCGCCGCGACCGTAAAAACGGGCGAGGCAATCAACGCGCTGTCGCTCGTGTTCTCGGCCTTGCCGATCGCCTTCTACCTTCCGGCCATCGCGCTGCTGTGGTCGTTCCCGATCACGCCCGAAGTCCAACGCCGCATCCGCCGCCTCGTCGAACGCCGGGTGCTACGCAAGATCAAGCACGAGGCAAACGGAAAGCCCGCGCAATCAGCTCGTACGACTTCACCCGAGCCGCAAACTCATACGTGATCGTCAGCACGATCACTTCATCCGTGCCATACGTCGCCGCCAACCGCTCAAGCCCCAGCTTCACTTGGGTAGGCGTGCCGGTCACACCGCGCGCCGCAATGGCGCGGATCTGCGCCCGGTCGGCGTCGC
>JANOFM010000274.1:0-1792 GCA_031413635.1 Alphaproteobacteria bacterium
CGCCGGATCGCGCGCCGCAATCGCGGCCACGCGCGTGCGAGGGTTTTCCTTCGCCGGCCCGGCCATCGCGTAAACCGCCACGCGCGCCGCGCCGATGATGCCGATGTTGAGTGTGGTCATAAGCGCATACTGGTTGATCAAGGACGACGGTGCAAACGAACACCCCCATCCACCCTGCACGCCGCAAATCATGGGGAGTCCTGCGCGTTCTCGATCCGCCCACACGAATTTGACTTGGCACCCCACATACCCCGACACTTCGTGCCGAGCTCTCGAGAGGTATCACATGCGCATCGTCTTCGCCGCGTTCCTGCTTCTGGCGTTCGCCTCGACGACGGCGCAGGCGGGGCCTCCTCTCGCCTCTCAGCCCTGCAAGCGCACCGACGCGCTGTTCAGCCATCTGCCCACCGATCTGGCATTCGTGTCGGGCATCGTCCCGCTCGGCGCCATGAACCCGGCCAGCCACACGCTCCCCACGCGCCACATCTACGTCTATCCGAAGATGACGACGCCCGGCGACGTATCGACCGCGCTCACCCTAAAGGTTGCATCCCCCGGCGCCGCCGAACTCGTCGCCGTCGAAAGTCGCGGTGGCGGGCTGGACTGGTCGCTGCATATTAAGCCGTGCAAGGACGTCTCGCTCTATTACTACCACATCACCAAGCTTTCGCCCGCGCTGGCGCTCGCCATCGGCGACATGGCGGCAGGCAGCGTCGTCCTTCCCGGCGGCACGGTGGCAAAGCCGGTCAGCATCGCGCTCGCACCGGGCCAGTTCCTGGGCACCGCAAAGGCGTTCGACATCGGGCTGCACGATTTCAGGAAAGCGCCGCAACCCTTCGCCAACCGGCGGCGCTACCGGGTCGACTTTCCCGTGCTGTTCGCGGGGTACCCCGCTTTTGCCGGCGACCCGATCGCGGCCTTGGTGGTCCCACGCATCGTTCCGCAATCGCTCTACAACCGTTGCCCCATCTACTACTTCACCCCCGCGCTGCGCGCTGCGATGACCGTGCGTCTCTCCGACTACAGCGGCGCCCCGCTGGCAACCGGCACGACGCCTGTTCTCCCAAGGCTTGGCGCCGGAGGAAGGTGCCACAGCCACATGCAAGACGTGCGCGGCACCGCGCAAGGCAATTGGTGGCCCGATTTGGATCCCGTGCACGACGCCTTCGTCGAGGACCACGCGTTGGCGCTTGCCAACTCGAACGTGACGCCCACGGTGCAACTCTTCTCGCTCAACGAAAACGTGCCGGGCTTGTCGTCCGCGTTACTCGAACCCGCCCCCGGCACTGCCGACGTCAACACCACGTTCGAGTTTCCCGTGCGCGAAGGGCCTGAGCGTACGAACCGCCGCTTCGCCGAAATCACCGATGAGGCGCTCTATTGCTACGATCTCGTGCGCATGCACCGCGGAGGAAGGGGTCTGAACGCCGCGATCCTGCTCCAAGTCGGCGACGGACCCGGCGGACGGCGCACGAAACTCAAAATCGAATTCGTCCCCTCAAGCCGTTGCCCCGCGCTGAAGCTGCCGTGGACGTTCTCGGGCAAGGAAGCAACGTACCACCGCTAACCCGAACACTTATGCCGAGCCCTTCGTAATCTCCGCCCGCTCTTGAGGGCAGTTGAGATCATGACATGTCCCCGGATTACCTCTCCGCGCGCACGGCCTCCGCCAAAATCTCGCGCGCCTCCGCAGCGTTCATCGCAAACGGCTTCTCGACCAGAACATGCTTGCCCGCCCGCAACGCAGCGATCGCGCTCGCCGCATGCAGCGCGGGCGGCGTCGCCACATAGA
>JANOFM010000275.1:0-2911 GCA_031413635.1 Alphaproteobacteria bacterium
GGCGTATGCGGCAGGTCTTGCACGCCGAGCGCCGCCGCGATCCACACCCACGCCGCGTCGCGTCCCTCAAGCGGATTGTGCGCCTTCGTCCAACCCCAGCCATTCCAGCGTGTATCCTTGCGATCGATCGTCATGCGCGAAACTTCAGCGCTTTGGGCAACACTTCGAACATGGCAGGCAACTGCCCAGGCGTCTCGCCGTCGGCCTCGATATAGACCGGCGCCCCGCCGGTAGCTTCGACCGGCGTCGCGATCACCGACTTGCCGCGAAATACCTTCACGTTCGGGTTGTTCACATGCGCGCCGGTATAGATGTCGTTCATCGATTTCAGGATCTCGCGCTTGGGCGCGTCGCCGATTACGATGATGTCGAGCAAGCCGTCGTCGGGCGAAGCATCGGGCGCCACCCGCATGCCGCCGCCGAAGAACTGACCGTTGCACACCGCGCAAGTCGACACCGTGATCACGTCGTCGAAGACGTTGTCGACCTTCAATCGCACGGGCCGCGCCGTGTAGCGCACCATGCTGACGAGACTTCCCCAGGTAAATGCGAAGCGTCCCGTATACCGCTTGATCAAGGTTGCGCGATTGACCCGGTGCATCACGTCGCCGCTCATCCCGAAGCTCGCGATATTTGCGAAATGCCGGTCGCCGGATTTACCCTCGGCCGTCACATAGGTCAGCCGCCCGACATCGATGCGCCTGACGCGTCCCTCGGCGATGCGATCGAGCGAGGCATCGAAGCCCGCCTCGATGGAAAACGTTTTGCGAAAGTCCCCGCCGGTGCCCAGATTGAGCAACGCGAACTCCGCTTCCGGGTTGATCGGCAAGCCGTTCAGAAAAAATCCGTTGACGACCTCGTTGATCGTCCCGTCGCCGCCGACCGCGACGATGCGCTCGAACCCCTCGCGCAGTCCTTGGCTCGTCAACCGCGCGGCCGCCATCGGCGCGTCGGTCAAGGCGACGGTCAACGGCCCTGTCACCTCGGCCAAACGCCGCGCGATCGTCTGCGCGTCGCGCCCCGTCTTGCCGCCCGCCGACCGCGGGTTGATGATCGCGAGCGTCTTCACAGGGCGTTGTACCGCCATGCGATGGAGTCGATCTGCGTCCGGCGCTCGGCCTCGCTCCACCCCAACTCGGCCGCCATGATCGCCGCCGCGTCCGCCACCGCGTTCGCCTCGAGTCTGCCTAGCGTTCCAAGCCCCGTGCGCCGGAACAACACATCGTCGAGCGTCATCGCCATCTCCGACCGTACGGCGAACGCCACCTGCGCTGCAATATCGGGCAGATGCTGCGAGATCGGCCGCAGCATCTGCGGATTGCCGCGCGCCACATCGAACACCTGGGCCGAACGGGCGCCATAGTTGCGCGCCACGTTGGCGACGATGGATGCGGCCTGATCGCCGCGCTGCCTCTGTTCGCGTTCGACGAACGGCTTGAACCGCCCCGTCGCTCCGGGAAGCGGCGCCTCCGCCGTGTCGCAACGCTTCGCGCCCGCGCCCAGCTTGCGCGCGATCAGATCGACGCATTTCTCGCCGATCTCGCGCGAGGTCGTCCACTTGCCCCCGATCGCCGACACAAGATTGGCGGGTCCCCCTTCCGCCCCGTGATCGACGATCTCGGCCTTTCGGCTTGCCTTGTAGCTATCTTTCGACCCGTCATCGACCAGCGGCCGCAACCCCGCATAGGCATAGCGCACCTCGTCGCGCAACAGCTTCAATCCCGGCATCCCTTCATTGATGAAGGCGATAAACCCGTCGATATCCTCGCGCGTCACGGCGAGCGTATCGGGCTTGTCCGCAAACACGCTGTCGGTTGTGCCGAAGATCGTATGCCCGCGCCACGGCAGCACGAAATAATGCCCGCCCTTGTGCGAGATCGCCAGCGCATGTCCCCGGGTCTTCGCTTCGGTGACCAAGTGAATGCCTTTCGAGCGGATCAGCTTGTGCGCGTTCTCGCCGCCCCCGATCATCTCCAACATCCGGTCCGCCCACGGCCCCGCCGCGTTCACCACCACGCGTGCTTTCAGCACCGTCTCGCCGCCGCCGATCCCCCCATTTCCACTAAGTGCATCGCGCACGCGAACGCCGCCGATCCCGTCGGCGCTTTTCTCGAACGAAACGGCTTCCGCATAGTTCGCGATCACCGCGCCATGCGCCACCGCGTCGATCAGACACTCGAGCCCCAAGCGCTCGGGCGAATGCATCTGACAATCGTAATAGAGCAGTGCCCCCGCCAATTCTTGGCCCTCAAGCGCCGGCTCCATCGCCAGCGCCTCATCCTTCGAGATCGCCCGGTGCGCCGCCATATGCTGATCCGGATCGTCGAGCCGGTTGCGGTCGAACGACAACAGATCGTAAAGCGTCAACCCCGCGCCGACGATCCACGTCTGCGATGCGCGCTTGACGGGCAGCATGAACAACAGCGGATAGACCATGTGCGGCGCGATCAACTCCCACACCCGCCGCTCGCGCAACGACTCGCGGATCAGCCCGAACTCCATCGACTGTAGATAGCGCAACCCACCATGCACCAGCTTCGACGAGCCCGAACTGGTGCCGCAGGAAAAATCCCGCTTCTCGATCAACGCGACGCTCAGGCCCCGCCGCGCCGCGTCGCGCGCGATGCACGACCCCGTGATCCCGCCGCCCACGACCGCGACGTCGAACACAGTCGATCCCAATGCCGGAAAGTCGCGGCGCATCTGTCTCACATATTGGTTGAATCCAGGGCCAAACTTGAGGGTCGCACGGGCTTTGTCAACCGCCCAACACCCCTGATAGGTTCGCGCCCGATCGCCATCACCAGGACATCGCCCTCATGCCCCAGATCGACGCAAACGGCCTCGCCTTCGAAGTCGAATCCTTCGGCGCCGCCACCGACCCCGCGATCCTGCTCATCATGGGCTTCTC
>JANOFM010000276.1:0-7605 GCA_031413635.1 Alphaproteobacteria bacterium
CCGACTTTGTGGCGACGCGCGCGATTTCGCGCTTCAACCTGCGCGCGCGGAGCGAGAGCGTGTCGTCCTTCAGCTTGACGATAAAGGCGTCAAGACCGCCGTTGTGGTCGATCGAACGCAGCGCATGTTTGGAAATTTTCAACTTTACCGTGCGATCGAGCTTGTCGGAAATGAGCGACACTTCCGATACATTAGGACGAAACTTGCGTTTGGTCTTGTTGTTGGCGTGGCTGACATTGTGTCCGCTCATCACGCCTTTGCCGGTCAGTTCGCAGCGCCGTGCCATGTTGGGAAATTCCGTCCGGTCTCGATTGAAAATTAGGAACCGCGCTGGGACGTCCGAAAAGGCACCCGCGCGGAAGGGGCGGAGCTATAGTGGAGGCCACTTACCCCGTCAAGAATGGGCCCCGTCAAGAATGGGCCCCATCAAGATTTGCCCAGCCAGCGCGCCAATATGGACTTGGCCGCCTCCGGCGGCGCCATTTGGCCGCTTTCGACCGCAGCTTCGAGGCGCGGCAGATCGGCTGCGATGCGGGGATCATCGCTCAATAGGGCCAACAAGCCCTCGCGAAGCTCGGCCCACAGCCATGCGACTCTTTGGCTGCGGCGTTGGCGATCCCACGCGCCGGTGTTGGTCAGGCACTCGCGGAATTTTTCGACCTCGGACCAGACCTCGGCAACTCCTGCGCCTTGGGTGCTTGAGACGAGGCGAACGGCCGCGGACCAGCCTTCAAATTTCGGCCGCATCAGGTGGAGTGCGCCACTGTATTCGGCCCCTGCCCGCGCTGCTGCTTGCTTGAGATCGCCGTCAGCTTTTGTGACGACGACGAGATCGGCGAGTTCCATGATGCCGCGCTTGATGCCCTGCAGTTCGTCGCCGCCGCCCGGCGAGACGAGCACCACGAACATATCGACCATGTCGGCGACCGCTGTTTCGGATTGACCGACGCCGACCGTTTCGACCAACACAACATCGAAGCCCGCGGCCTCGACCAAAACCATCGACTCGCGCGTGCGGCGGGTGACGCCACCCAAGGTGGCACCCGCGGGCGAGGGGCGGATGAAGGCGTTGGGGTCTTGCGCCAGTTTTACCATGCGGGTCTTGTCGCCGAGGATCGAGCCGCCGGAACGGCGCGACGACGGGTCGACCGCGAGCACCGCAACGCGCTTGCCACCCGACGTCAACCATGTACCCAGCGCCTCAATGAAGGTCGACTTGCCGACGCCCGGCGCGCCCGACAAGCCGATGCGCAACGCGCGCCCGGCATGCTTTAGCGTTTCAACGATCAACACCGCGGCGGCTGCTTCGTCTTCGGCCCGTTGCGATTCGATCAGCGTGATCGCCTTGGTCAGGGCGCGCCTGTCGCCCTGAACAAGGGCCGCCGCCAATTGCGCGGTTTTCGTCGTATTTGGTGAATATGAGTTCATTTTTTCGTGACGAATGATGCTTGAAGACGACCCGTGAATTCCGCCACAATTCGACCATGCCGGTCGACCATATAGACGCACATTCCCGAACGCCACGTTCAATCGACCCGTCATCAACATGAGGTTTGACGCCCCGATGCTGAAACGCTTTCTCCTTGCGACGTCCATGGCTCTCGCATCGGTCGTAGCGACCAACGCCGAAGAAGCAGCCACATCTCCAGACGCGGAAAGCTCGGGTCCGACCAGTTCGATCCAACTTGTGTGGCAAGTCTATTTGGGCGGCTTCAATCTCGGCAATATCGGCATCAAATCGAGCTTCAACGGCGAAGGATATTCCGCGGTGTCGCGCCTGAAGACGGCAGGCGTGGTGAATTCGTTCTACGAAGCGGTGATCGACGCGACGACCGTCGGTACGGTCGCGGGCACCGGGTTGAAACCCACGAAATACGACTCCAACACGAACAACGAAAAGCAAAATCAGAAAGTCGGTCTGACCTACACGGCCTCCGGCATTCAGCTGTTTTCGGATCCGCAATACGACGTCAATCGTTTTCCGGTGAGCGACGAGCAGAAGCGCGGCACGCTCGATCCGCTGTCGGGCATCGTCTATTCGCTGTCGGGCGTTTCGGTGTCGGCCGATAAGCCCTGCGGCGAAACGGTGCGCGTGTTCGACGGGCGGCGGCGCTATGACATCGAACTCAAGTTCAACGGCCAGGACAAGGTCAAGACCGACGGTGGCTATTCGGGGCCGGCGGTCAAATGCACCGTCACCTACAAACAACTCGCCGGGTTCAAGCCGAACTTGAACAAGGGCAAGGCGCTGCCGGTGATCACGGCGTGGTTTGCGACGATCGAAACTGCCGCGGGCGGGCCGGTGAAGAAATTCGTGGTTCCGGTCAAGATCATGACCGACACGCCCTACGGCGTGGCGCTGGCGCATGCGCGCAAGATCACGATCGACGGGACGCAGAAGACGAGTTGAGCGCGCCGTAAAAGAGGGGCCCCGCCGCGGGCCTCTGCTTGCACTTGCCTCATGGCTTGGCTTTTGCTTCCCGAAGCGCGGATCGTTTTTTTGCGCGATTGCGGGCAAGCATGTTGAGTGTCTCGACCCCGGCCGAGAACGCCATTGCCGCGTAGATGTAGCCCTTGGGCACATGGACGCCAAAGCCGTCGGCGATGAGGGCGGTACCGATCATCAAGAGAAAGCCCAAGGCGAGCATGACGATCGTCGGGTTGGCTTGAATGAAATTGGCGAGCGGCGTCGCGGCCAGCAGCATGATCACGACCGTGACGATGACGGCGACGAACATGATCGGGATGTGATCGGTCATGCCAACCGCGGTGATGATGCTGTCGACGGAAAAAACAAGATCGAGCAGTAGGATTTGCACGATGGCCGCGGAGAAATTCAGGCTGATCGCGCGGTCGTCGAACATGTCGGGTCCGGGGTCGGGATCGACATTGTGGTGGATCTCTATCGTCGCCTTCCAGACCAAGAATAGACCGCCGGCGATCAAGATCAAATCGCGCCACGAGAAGCCGTGCCCGAACGCAGTGAACACAGGTTCGGTCAATTGAACGATAAACGCGATCGTTCCGAGCAAAGCCAACCGCATGACGAGCGCCAGACCGATGCCGATCCGGCGGGCCCGTTCGCGGTCCGCTTCTGGCAGCTTGTTGGTCAGGATCGAGATGAAAATCAGATTGTCGATACCAAGCACGACCTCCATCGCAATCAGCGTCAACAGGGCGACCCAGGCTGCGGGATCGGCGGCGAGTTGAAGTAAATAGTCCACGTGCGTTCCTTTTGATGGGTGCGGCCCGATTGCTCAGCGGGTTGGCGATATGAATGAGCGATTGGATTATGGCAACCGGCAAATTCCGGCCGGTTGGGTTCGAATCGTCCGCCCCGTTGGTTCATGGATCACAACACTGGGTGAAACCCGGCCCGGAGGTTGTACAGGGGCATATCGACCGGAGGAAACTGGCGGGTGATCGCGTGGTGATTCGGGCCACAGGCGAGGGCTGCGTCGCCTCGTCCCGCAGTTGGGAACTTCATGACGTTTTCGCAGGCACTGAAGCGAACGGAGCAGTTGCTGTTGCGCTGGGGCGAGGAGCCGATCGGCGTGGCCGTGCCATTCGTCGCGTTCCTTGCGGTGTGGTTGCCGCCGCAGATGCCGGACATGTTCGCCGGGATGGAAACGCCGATCTGGGATTTGCAGTTTGCGGCGCGCCCTTTCCTGTTCGGACTGGCGGCGACGCTTTTAGGACTTAGCGCCTGGTTCTGGACGCGGGCCGCCTTGACCGCGCGGCGCTACGACGGCGAAACCGACAAGGCGCGCATCCGGCGCAAGAAGGCCGGTCGCGCCTTGGGCGCGCGCGAGATCGACAAGGGTCACGGCCATCATGCGCGCCACGATCGCGAGGACGATCATGTCGCCTGGTCGGAGGAGTGGGCGCCACGCATGGCCCTGCTGTTCTCGGGTGCGATTACCGTCTTTCCGATCTTGTTTGCGCTGCGTAGCGGGAATTTTTTCTCCGGGCTCTTGGGTGCCAACCTGGTGAGCTTTGCATTGGTCTGGCTGCTATTCGTGTTCGTCGTTCATCGCACGGAGTTTCGCTGGATGAACGCCTTCGACGCGCCGGATTGGATGTCGAACTGGCGGGCGGGGCGCATCATCGCCGACGCGCCGTTCGGCTGGCCGTTTGCGCTGCTGTCGCTTGGGTGCAGCTTTGTCGCGCTGGTGTGCGTGGGCGTTGCGCCCAGTCTGGTGTCGCAATTCGACTCGCCGACTTCGGCGCTTGCAGCGCTTGCCTTCGCGGTCGGGCCTCTGGTCATTGCGCTTGCCATCGTGCGGGGCTTGGTCGAGCGATTGATTTACCTCGTGCGCTGGATCGTCAATCAGGCGGAGCCGGTGCATCTTATGCCGGGCGAGTCGCAGCGCGTAAAGCGGATCAGCAATATTCTGGGCACGGCCGCGCTCGTTGTGTGGTTCCTGTCGCCGCCCTGGGTGTTGGACAAACACATCGTCAGGCTGACGTCGACGCCGATCATAGAGCCGGCGGGCACGCAGGAGTGCTCGGCCGCACTTCTTCAAACGGCGAACGGCGTGCGCAGCATATGCAGACCAAATCTTCAAGCCGCCTTGCGCGACTGGGTCGACGCCAGGCGGCGGGTGTCGGGCCGGTCTTCGGGGCGCATACCCGTCATCATCGTTGCGGCCGAAGGCGGTGCGAGCCGGGCCGGGGTTTGGCTGCTGGCTGCGATGCGGATGCTCGACGCGGAAACGAACGGCGATTTCGGGCGAAATCTCTTTGCCCTGAGCGGCGTCTCGGGCGGCAGTCTGGGCGCGGCGACCTACGCGCGCATGTTGCGGGCGCGCGGGCGCGAAGACGGCGCGCTCGATTGGAACGACAAGGATACGCGAGAGGCATTGGCGCGGTTTGCGACCAAAGACCTGCTGTCTGCGACGATCTCGACTTACTTCCTCAACGACATGTTCGGCAGCTTGATCGGACCGCTGTGGACATTGGCGGGCATTCCCGACCGCAACTCGGCGCTCGAACACACGTTCGAGCATATGTGGGACTCGAGCAAGGGATTCGCGGCGCCGCGCCATGTGCCATCCGGCTTTCTTGGTTTGCGGTTTTCGCCGCAGAGCGACAGCCGGATGCCGGTCGATCTGTTGCCGCATCTCATGCTGAACGGAACCGATGTCGGGTCGGGCAAGCGGATGATCACGTCGACAATACGTTGGTCGCCGCGGGAAGCGCTTTTCCCGGATAGCGGCGACTTTATCCAACTGGCGGCACATGACGTGCGAATGGCGACGGCTGTGACGAACTCGGCGCGCTTTCCTTTTATTTCTCCGGCGGGACGATTTGTCAGCGCAGGACCTTCGGGTGCGGCTTACCAAATCATAGACGGCGGATATTTCGAGAATTACGGCGCGCGCACCGCGTGGGAACTGGCGCGCGCCATCGAGGATCTGAATGCGCAGGATCCCAGCCTCGACGTCATTCCCATCGTGGTTGTCGTCAGCAACGATCTGGATGCCGAGCAGCCGCCGCGCGCCAAGAACGGCGAATGCAGAACGATGCTTGAAGACACGCACGCCAACGGCACGCAGGTGACGATCGGATGCGACGATCCGCGACCCACCGAGCGTTGCGTCGCGCGGCAGCTTGCCGGCATGGCGAGCGGCCTTAAACCGCAAGATCAGACGATCGTTCCGCAATCGATGGCGCCGATCTTCGGGCTCGCGGCGACACGAACCGCTCACGGGCGCGACGCGCTGAATATTTTGCGCCGCGATTTTTGCCGCGCGCAGACGGGCGAAGAAGACGATCCGAAGGTGCGCATGATCCACGTGGCTTTGCCCAGACCCGATGCGGCGAGGGGGGAAGCCGCGCCGATGAATTGGGTGCTCAATCCGCAAGCCTGCGACTACATGCTGAACAAGGCGCCATGGTTGGATTTCAACCGGGGGCAAGCGGCGCGGTTGAAGGGAACGCTCGATGCGGTGTTCGGCATGGCGTTACGCGCTTCGCAGCAAGAGCGCCCGGCAGCCATCGATTGTTATGCGCACTGAGTTCAGTCTTGAGCACGGGCCCAATTGACGAGCGTGCCAGCATATTCCGGAACGTACTTCGTCCAGCCGTCCGCAGGCGATTGCGGCACGATTTTGAAGACATGATCGGCGTTGGCGAACATTTTGAGCGTGACTTTGGTGTTGCCGGTCGATTTTAGCGCGGCGACGATGGCATCGGCGCTGCGCACCGGCGGAACACGTTCGTCGTGCGTGCCGAAGACGAGCAACACGGGTGCGCGGACCTGCCGCCAATAGTCGAGCGGACGGTAGGCGGCGCCCCATTTGGACAAAGCCCAATAAGGATCGCCGGGCGGGGGCGGCGCGAAATACCAGGTGCGGTTGCCGAACTCCTTGCCCATGGCGTCTAGGGTATCGCGGCTTTTGCCGCGGTAGACGACCTCGACGATCTCGCGCACGAAGCGCCGTGCGTCGTCTCGCTCGGCATCCGGCAGTTCGGGAACGCCGATCGAGTTTTCGATGCTGAAGGCCTCCGCTTCCGCCGGATCGAGGCCGCAGGCAGCCGAGGCGATGATAAACCCAAGGGTGGGTTCACCCACCGCCACCAGCGGCGAAATGCTGCCGCCCCGGCCGCGGCCGTAGACACCGATGTTCGTCGGATCGACTTCCGGTTGGGTCTGAAGGAAGCGGACCGCGGCGACGGCATCACCGGCCAAGTCTTCGACACTCGATTGGCGCCAATCGCCGGTCGACTTTCCGACGCCGCGCTTGTCATGGCTGAGGGTGACAAAACCCTGCGATGCGAATTTCTTGGCCAGGTAGCGCGATGCCTCGCGCCCCTCGGCGCCCGCGTCGTGGAGAAACACCACGGCAGCGTGGCGGCCCGGACCCTCGGGCAGCATCAATTCGCCGGCCAGGGCGACGTCGCCGTTCGCAAACGCCACGTCCTTCTTGACGATTGCGGGGGGAGCGGCGGTGCGCGCGAGCTGGAACGTGCCCGCGACTTTACCTTCCGCGAAGGTCCCCGCGAGTTCATCTCCCGTTAGCGTTCCGTCGAACACCGTTGGCGCCGCGTTGCCGGTCAACACGAAGCGAACTCTCGCCCGTGTCACACGGACTTCGCTGAATGGAACCTCCGCGATCTGAAGTGCGTCGGAATCGAAAGCGCCGGTGTAGCGGTCGTTCGAACGCTCAAACGCAACGGTGACGGCAAGCGGATCTCCCGCCTTGGTCCAGGTGCCCGACCAATGACCAGCCAATTCATCGGCACGCGCGCCGTCGATCGCCGATAGTTGGAAGCCGATCACCAAGCAACCGAGGAAGACTTTTACGTTCACGCCGCAACCACAAAGGATTTCAAAGCAGGGGTTGCGCATCGGAGCGCAAGTCGACGAAGCTTGTCAATCGTTTGCGCAGGCGCCGGTCGTGCATTTTTCAAGCGATTGCAAACTGCGCACTATTGCAAACTGCGCGCCGGAGGCGGCGCATCGCTATCGAGGTCCATTTCGTCGGGCGGCATTAGGTCGATCGAGCGCGCGGCGTCCGAGGGGATGTCCTTAATCTCGACCTCGCGGAGCTTGCGTTCCACAGCGCGGGTGCGGCGGCCGGCGGTGACCACGGTGTCGTG
>JANOFM010000277.1:0-9692 GCA_031413635.1 Alphaproteobacteria bacterium
AAGAAAGCCTTCGAAGGCGTTATCCCGAACCTCGAACGCCGCTATCGCGAAACCGATTCCGCCTGGATGCGCGAGGAACTCGAGCGCTTCCAAGACCAAAGCAAATGCGAAACCTGCAACGGCTATCGCCTAAAGCCCGAAGCGCTCGCCGTGAAAATCGGCGGCAAGCACGTCGGCGAGGTTTGCAATCTCTCGATCAAAGCGGCGGACCTCTGGTTCAAAACCATCGACCAAAAGATGAATGCGAAGCAGAAGGAAATCGCCTCGCGCGTGCTGAAGGAAATTCGCGAACGCCTGCGCTTCCTGAACGACGTTGGCCTTGAATATCTGACGCTGGCGCGCAACTCCGGCACACTGTCGGGTGGCGAGAGCCAACGCATCCGCCTTGCCTCGCAGATCGGTTCGGGCCTCACGGGCGTGCTCTACGTCCTCGACGAACCGTCGATCGGCCTGCACCAGCGCGACAACCAGCGCCTGCTCGACACGCTCAAACGCCTGCGCGATCTCGGCAACACCGTCATCGTCGTCGAGCACGACGAAGAAGCGATCCGCATCGCCGACCACGTCATCGACATGGGACCCGGCGCCGGCATCCACGGCGGCGAAATCATCGCCGAAGGCACGCCCGCCGAGGTAATGCGCAACCCGGCGAGCATCACCGGCCAATACCTCGTCGGCATGCGCCAGATCGCAACGCCGACGAAGCGCCGCCCCGGCAACGGCAAATCGATCAAGGTCGTCGGCGCGCGCGGCAACAACTTGAAAAACGTCAGCGCCGAAATCCCGCTCGGCACCTTCACCTGCATCACCGGCGTCTCGGGCGGCGGCAAGTCGACGCTCGTCATAGAAACACTCTACAAGGCCGCCGCGCGAAAGTTGAACGGCGCGCGCGAAAATCCGGCGCAACACGACAAGATCGAAGGCCTGCAACACCTCGACAAGGTCATCGACATCGACCAATCCCCGATCGGCCGCACGCCGCGCTCGAACCCCGCGACCTACACCGGCGCCTTCACGCCCATTCGCGATTGGTTCGCCGGATTGCCCGAAGCGAAAGTGCGCGGCTACGACCCCGGCCGCTTCTCGTTCAACGTCAAAGGCGGGCGCTGCGAAGCCTGCCAAGGCGACGGCGTCATCAAGATCGAAATGCACTTCCTGCCCGACGTCTACGTCCAGTGCGACATCTGCAAGGGCCAGCGCTACAACCGCGAAACCTTGGAAGTGAAATTCAAGGACAAATCGATCGCCGAAATCCTCGACATGACGGTCGAGGTCGGCGCCGAATTCTTCAAAGCCGTGCCATCCGTACGCGAGAAAATGGAAACGCTCGAACGCGTCGGCCTCGGCTACATCAAGATCGGCCAACAAGCGACGACGCTCTCGGGCGGCGAAGCCCAGCGCGTCAAGCTCTCGAAAGAACTTTCACGCCGCTCGACCGGCCGCACCCTCTACATCCTCGACGAACCGACAACGGGCCTTCACTTCGACGACGTGCGCAAACTCCTCGAAGTGCTTCACGAACTCGTCGACCAGGGCAACACCGTGCTCGTCATCGAGCACAACCTCGAAGTCATCAAAACCGCCGACTGGCTCTTGGATTTGGGTCCCGAAGGCGGCGACGGCGGCGGCGAAATCGTAGCCGCCGGAACGCCGGAAGACGTGGCAAAAATCGCACGCAGCTACACCGGCCATTTCCTTAAGCCCATCCTGAAAAGCCGGGGCATTCGGGCCGAATCCGCAATCGCCAAGCCCAAGCGCGCCCGCGCGGCCGAGTGACAACGGCCACCTTGCCATGCCGCCCGTCATCCGTTCCAATCGCGCACGAACGATAATTTCTGCACCGGATAGTCGAAACATGAAACTCACAAGGCGCCAGTCGCTGATGCTCGCAACCGCCTATGCCGCCAGCGGCCTCGGCGCCGCCCGGGCCTTCGCCGCCGACAGTATCGGCGCGCTCGAAAGCGCCTCGAACGAGGTTTGGGGCACGCCGGTCGGCGCCGCACGCACAACGCTGGCCGAAGCGGTCGCGATCTTCCGCAACGAGCGCCTTGAGACCGGCGACGACAGCGCCGCCGGCGTTCGCTTCATCGACGCGTCGAAACTGACGTTGGGCGCGAACGCCAATGCCGTGATCGACGAGTACGTCTTCGCCGGCGACGCCAGCCGCTCGACCATGACGCTCGCCAAGGGCGCCTTCCGTTTCATCTCCGGCCAAATGCCCGAAAAGAACATGAGACTGAAGACGCCCTCTGTCACCATCGGTATCCGCGGCACCGAACTCAAAATCGACGTCTACGACGACGGCTCGACCGAACTCTCGACGATCGAGGGCGCCGCAAGCATCGTCTCGAACGCGACCAACGAAGCGCTCGACATTCTGGCCGGCCATTCCGTATTGGCCGACTCGAACGGCGTCTTCGGCGTCATCCGCGACTTCATCCACAAGTCGAAGGACGAAGCGATCGAACGCGGCCTCGACGAGCTACGCTCGCGCTCGCCGGTCCCGATCCCGGATTTCTTGAACCCGTTCCGTTAAGGCGCCGGGCAAACTACACGGCTCGCTCGCCCACGATCGACCGATAAGCACTGCCCAACGCGCCCGCCCACAATGCGGTCGTGACGAGATTGCCGGCAAATCCCAAGACCGTAATCTCCAACCAATGCAGCCGCATCGCTTTCATGAGGTTGAGTTGCCAAGCCTCCATCACCTTGCCAAACGCTTCGGCTGCTTCCTTCGAGGCCGCCGCGTTCTTCGCCGGATCCATCGGCCCCAAATCGGGGAACGCCGGAAATGCCGGCATGTCGCCGCCTAAGAGGCCGAAGAACGCCACCACCGCGACCAATCCATAGGGAATGAACGTCAGCAGCATGACGAAGAACATACGAAGCGCATTGCCGCGCATGATCGCCCACGACCGCTCGACGCCCAGATTATTTTCCGAAACGACGACCGGCGCGATCAACGAAAGGCGCAACGCCCCCCAAAACACCACGAACACGAAAGCGACCGAACCGATCACAACCACGAGGCCCAATGCCGGGATCGCCACCGATAGCGCCCCCAACGCGGCAAACACGAGTGCGCTCGCCACCATTCCCGCGACAATGGCGATGGCCAATAACACGGTCACCAGGATAAGCCGCAACTCGGCGCCGCCTAACCACAAATAAATGAACAGCCCCGGCTTTCGATCGCCGGCAATCACGACCTGCAACAGCGCGACCAGCGCCATGATGCCCGTCACGAAAGTCACAACACCGATCAAAAACTGGACCGGGGCGAACTCCATGGCGGGCGCCGGGTCGGCGGTCGCACCGGCGGCAATCGCCGCATCGATAGCCGGTCCACCGTAAAAATAGGTGAGCCCGGAGCCAACGATGAGCGGCGCCCAAGCCAGCCGGAATATCGTCGCGAACTCTCCGAGCAAAAACCCATAGGCGAGCGACACCGTACCCAGAATCGGAATTTTTGTCATAATCCTTGCGCCTCTCCATTCACGCGCAAACTGCCGCGCCATTTCGATTTGGGATAGAGACTAACCCACAGAAGAGTGTGCATCTATGGCATGAAAACCCCAGTCGACCGCCCGATCCCGCGCGAACGCCGCCAACTCGCAACCGGGATGCTATAGCCTCTCGGCTTCTGGGATTCACAATTTAGTCAACCATGTCAAAAATCGACCGTCGCACTGTCTTGAAATCGCTCGCCGGCTTTGCGGGCACATTCCTCGCCACCGCCCACGTACCGTCTGTCGTCGCCGCGCCGCGCTCGCTGACCAGCGGACGCTTCCACTTCCCGCAAGGCGTTGCCTCCGGCGACCCCCAACCCGACGGCGTCGTTTTGTGGACCCGTGTCGAGGCAAATGAGCCCAACGACGCGCCCGTCGATGTGCGGGTGCAGATTTCCACCGCTCCCGACTTCGCCAATATCGTGCTCGACGAAATGCTCCCGGCGACGCTGCCGAGCGACCACACACTGCGTCTGGTCGTTCAAGGGCTCGAACCCGACACCGTGTACTTCTATCGCTTCTCCGCCGGCGGCGATCAATCGCGCCTAGGCCGCACGCGCACCGCACCGACATCGAACACCGAAAGCCCGGTGCGCTTTGTCTTCGCCTCATGCCAAAATTACGAACAAGGGTTCTATGGCGCTTGGGCGCGCATGCTCGCCGACGATCACAGCGCGCCCACCGATCAACAAATCGACTTCGTGCTGTTCCTCGGCGACTTCATCTACGAAGTGCGCGGCGATCGTTGGGATGCGGATATGGGCAAACCCAAATGGTTGAAAGGCGCCGATGGGCGCGAGCGTATCTTTCCGCCCTTCCCCAATGGCTCGAAGCCATGGCCGTCGACCAGCTGGAACGAGAAACCTGGGGCAACCAATGCCGTGTCGCTCGCCGACTATCGCTTCCTCTATCGCCTGTATCTCAGCGACGCGAACTTGCAGGCCGCCCGCGCCCGTTGGCCCTTCGTCAGCACTTGGGACGATCACGAGTTCACCAACGACGCCTGGCAATCGCACGACACCTATTTCGACCAGGGCGGCAAACCGGCGCAGAAGCGCAAGGTCGCGGCCAACCAAGCATGGTTCGAATACATTCCCGCGTTACTGACCGGGATGCCGGGCACAGGCCGCGTGGCCAACCCAGCGCGCGACTTCAATTGGGTCGAGGTGAAAAACGGCCCTTATCTCGGGGCTCAACAAGATTGGATCGACCCCAGCAGCGACAATCGCGCCGCGTTGGCATCGATGACGATCTATCGCACCCTGCGTTGGGGCAAGACACTCGAAGTCATCCTCACCGACAACCGCTCCTACAAGTCGCCCTCGCCGACGCCCCCGCCGATCGAAGGCCAAGCACTGCCCGCAATCGACACCGTAGCCTTGCTCGACCTGGGACGCAGCGCGAACGAGGGCACACCGCCCGCCACAATTCCCGATACCGAAATCGCCAACCCGCGCCGTCAGTCGCCACGCGGCTCGGTCCTGGGACCCACACAGAAGCAATGGTTCAAAGACGTATTGAAGGAATCCGACGCACGCTGGAAGATTTGGGCGAACGCGTTTCCCGCAATGCCGCTGCGTATAAATCTCGGCGACTTCTGGCTTTCGGGGATGAAGAATTCCCTACTCGGCATCGACGGATGGAACGGCTATCCGTCGGAACGCCGGGAGTTGATGGAATTCATCCGCGACAACGGCGTCAGCAATGTTGTGGCCTGCGCCGGCGATCATCACATGCACATGGCGGGGTTGCTGCTCGACGATCCGGATGCCGAGGCCCCGACCGCCGTTGCGGTCGAATTCGCCTGCGCCGGAATTTCGACCGAACCGGTTTTTTTCGGAGCCGAGCGCGGCAGCCGTACCAACTCCGTCTTCCACAGCATGGTCACCTATCAGAGCGGCGGCGAGATGGTGGAGAATTTCAACTTGGCGCTGCTGGGCGGCGTGAACTCGGCCATCGTGCGCTCATGGACCGGCTCGAGTTGGATGTCGGACGCTTGGTGGAACGACAAAGCCAATCCGGGCCTGACTTACGTCGATACGAACGCAAACGGCTATGGCACCATGAGCGTCAACGCCGGGCGCGTTGAGACGAACTTGATCACAACCGCCAATCCCGAAGTCGATCATGGTCCGAAAGGCTCGCCGATCGTGCGCAAGGCGAAGTTCACGCTGCGCGCATGGACGCCCGGCCAAACGCCCGAGTTGATCGGTCCCACCTTTCAAGGCAAAGCCGCCTTCCCCTTTGAGTGACAGCGGCGGCGGTGGGAGCTAGTCTGACCCTCAACGAACTTCGAGAGGCCGCGAATGAACTTCACCGAATACGCCGATCATGACGCGCTGGCCTTGGCCGATCTTGTCGCCAAGAAACAGGTCAGCGCCACCGAACTGATCGAAGAAGCGATCTCGCGCATCGAAAAGCACAACCCGAAACTCAACGCGGTAGTCTTCAAAACCTACGACCGCGCCCGCTCGGCCGCGCGTCTCCCGTTGCAGCCCGGCCCGTTCGCCGGCGTCCCCTTCCTACTCAAAGACATTCTTGGCGCGCAAAAGGGCGTCCCCACGCGTCAAGGATCGAACTTTATTCCCCCTGCGCCCGCACCGCACGACTCGACGATGGTGCGCCGCTTCACCGCCGCCGGATTGATTTCGCTCGGCAAGACCAACGTTCCCGAATTCGGCTTGGTGCCGACGACGGAGTCCGCGATCTACGGTCCCTGCAACAATCCATGGGAACTCGATCATTCGTCGGGCGGCTCGTCGGGCGGTTCCGGCGCGGCGGTTGCGGCCGGCATCGTGCCGATCGCGCACGCCAATGACGGCGGCGGCTCCATACGCGCCCCTGCCTCCGCCAACGGCGTTGTCGGCTTGAAGACCACGCGCGGACGAAATCCGTTGGGCCCCGACCTGGGCGATGTGATGGGTGGTCTCGTCTGCGACGGCGTCGTCACGCGCAGCGTGCGCGACACGGCGGCGGCCCTCGACGCGACGGCGGGCAACGAAATGGGCGATCCGTATTGGGCTCCTCCCAAGCCGAAATCCTATCTCGACGAATGCCAAACCCCGCCCGGCAAGCTAAAGATCGCCTTCGCGACGCAAAGCCTGTTCGGCAAGAAATTCGATCCCGAATGCGTCGCTGCGATCGAAATCAACGCAAAGCTGCTTCAAAGCCTCGGACATCATTTGGAGGAGGCAAGCCCCACCGTCGCCGTCGAGGCGCTGATGCAATCCTTCATGCCGGTTTGGGCCTCGGGGCTCGCGATGCTGATCGACGGCACCGCGATGATGACTGGCCGGACACCGCACGAAAGCGATTTCCAAGGCTTGACCTGGGGCCTCTATCAGTTGGGCCGGCAGATCAGCGCGTCGCAATACCAGATGTGCTGGTTCCAACTGCAAGCAATCTCGCGCCAGATCGCGTTCTTCCATGAAACCTACGACCTCTGGATGACGACGACTTTGGGCGCCCCACCGGTGCGCAACGGCACGTTCGACTTCCACGAGAAGGACCCGGTCAAGGCCTTCGCTCCGATCATCGACTATCTTCCGGTAACCGCGATCCAGAACGCGACCGGCCAGCCCGCGATCTCGCTGCCGCTACACTGGGCGAAGAATGGTTTGCCGGTCGGCGTGCATT
Organism: Alphaproteobacteria bacterium; assembly: GCA_031413635.1. Lineage (GTDB taxonomy): Bacteria > Pseudomonadota > Alphaproteobacteria > Micropepsales > Micropepsaceae > SZUA-430. The sequence goes on from JANOFM010000277.1 coordinate 7,146, forward strand.
TCGCAGGCCGCTTCGGCGACGAAACCACGCTGTTGAGGCTTGCAGGCCAGCTCGAAAAGGCGAAACCTTGGGCCCATCGCCATCCTGCCATTTGGAACTGACGGAGACGGACATGAGCTTTGCACAATACGCGGACTTTGACGGCTTGGGCCTTGCCGACCTCGTGCGCAAGAAGGATATCTCGCCCGCCGAACTTCTCGAGAGCGCGATCGAACGGGCCGAACGCCATAACGGCAAACTGAACGCCATCGTCCACAAGGCCTACGACATGGCCCGCGCGGCGGCGACGAAGCTGCCCGATGGTCCGTTCAAGGGCGTGCCGTTCCTGATCAAGGATTTGGGGCTGGAAGTCGCGGGCCTGCCGCGCACCGACGGCACCGCCTTCAACAAGAACGAGAAGGACACCTTCGACGGCCTGCTCGTGCAACGCTTCAAAGCCTCGGGCGTCAACATTTTCGGCAAGACGAACACGCCCGAATTCGGCATCACCGGCACGACCGAAAGCGCGCGCCTGGGCCCCTGCCGCAATCCGTGGAACACCGACCACATCACCGGCGGCTCGTCCGGCGGTTCGGCAGGCGCGGTCGCCGCCGGCATCGTGCCGCTCGCCAACGCCTCAGACGGTTTGGGTTCGATCCGTATTCCCGCCGCCTGCTGCGGCCTCGTCGGCATGAAGGTGACGCAGTACCGGGTGCCACAGGGTCCCGAACACGACAACGGCCTCGGCCACGGCTACGGCGTCCACCATGTCGTCTCGCGCACCGTGCGCGATAGCGCCGCCATGCTCGATTGCATCGACATCCCCGAGGCCGACACGCCCTATCCATCGCCGCCCAAGACGCGGCCCTATGCGCTGGAAGTCGCAACCGCGCCGGGTCGCCTGCGCATTGCATTCAGCGACGAGACGCCGAGCGGTCAACCCATCGATCCAGAAATCGCCGCCGCCCTGCGCGACACCGCCAAGAAGCTGGAAGCCCTCGGCCACCACGTCGAAGAACGCGGCCTCGGCATCAACTACCGCAAACTCTACGCCGCCAGCCGCGCCGTCCTCGCCGCGAATTTCGCTGCCTCCATGCGCGAACGCGTGAAGCAAATGGGCCGCGAACCGAGGCAAGACGAACTTGAACCGCTATCATGGCGCAACTGGAAGGGCGGCGAGCACATTCCCGGCTACGAAACCATGCGCGGCTGGCAAACGATCAAGGCCATGACGCGCGACATCTTCCGCGTCTTCACATCGATCGACGTTTTCCTGACGCCCGTTCTGTCGACACCCGTGCCCAAGATCGGCTTCATCGATCCGGTCCGCCTTGAGCCGCGCGAAGTCGACGAACGCCAAGCCCAAACTTTCGGCTTCACGCCGCCCTTCAACATGACCGGCCAGCCGTCGCTGTCGCTGCCCCTCGCCCATTCGAAAAGCGGCTTGCCCGTCGGCATGATGTTCACCGCCAAATGGGCCGACGAAGCCACGCTCTACCGCCTGGCCGGCCAACTCGAACAGGCGCACCCGTGGATCTCGCGCAAGCCGGTTGTGTGGAATTGATGACGAGCGGGTGATCGGAACAGCAAATCTAATCCGTGCCATCACGCCATCACATCCGCAGAATTCAGCCAAAACTGCCATCACGGATCCATCACATGCCGCCACATGCCATCACAGGCGATGTGGCGGCGGCTCCGTAGGCATGGCTCAGCACACGATGGCGCATACGGCCGCAACAACCCAAATCCCATCTTCAATTATCAAGTCGCAGCCGCCGGCCGCACGCGGCGCGGAGGAATGGCCGTCCGAGACAGCCAATTGAACACAAGGAACAAATAAAGAACATACCTCACTTTGGCAAGCAGAATCTGCCCGCCCGGGAACGCAAAGGCGAGCCGTCCGCACGGCCTTCTGCAACGATCGAAAATCAATCGACGATTGTGATCACTCCACAGCAGTCGTCAGCGGCCCAGTTGTGGATGTCTATGCACGTCCTAGACTGCCACGCCACGAGGCGAATCCATGGGACATGCGCGATCAGCACCAAACGCGATCGGCGACGAGTTGCTTCGCCTACTGCCGCGCGACGGCGGTTCGATCCCCAACCGCGCTGCTCTTGCCATGTTATCAAAGCGCCTGGGGACTGCAGTCGCGAGCGACACGTATTTCAAAGTGCGCGACGCCCTTTTAGATAAGGGCCTGGTCGGCCAAGTGAGGGGACAAGGTGGCTCGATCTACCTCATCGCAGATGCGCCAAGCACCGGCGGATTTCGGTGACAGTGCACAAAAATCGACGCACACTCCAAGCTTCAAGCCGCATGCAATCCGCTGCAGAAAAGTGCACTGTCACCGAAATACACTCAGGACCTCACCCCTCCCCCGGAAAGCTCTCCACGAACTCGATTGAGAAATCCGCCAACCCATCGACATATTCGATGGTGAAATCCGGGAAGCTGTTCACGAACTGCCACTTGCCGCACGCATCCGGGAAACTGCGCACGCGCATAACCTTCAGGTCGGGAAAGCTCTCGACGATCTCCACCTTGAAGTCGGGAAAACTCTTA
>JANOFM010000278.1:0-12555 GCA_031413635.1 Alphaproteobacteria bacterium
GCTCGCGAAAATTCGCCAGCAGCGTCGTCTGACAATTGACGAACATGGCGTAGCGGTCCTTCGATCCTTTCAGCGCATTGATCCGGATCGTCGTCCCGATCCCAGATTTGACCGGCAGATAGGCAGGCTCGCCCCACTTCAACGTCTCCGTCAACCGGCCGACGCCTTCCGTTTCAGCGGCGGTGCTCAAAATCATCTCGCGCATTCTCAACAACGGCGCGCGCAAACCTGCCGGATAGGCCTCAAACACCGCTTTGACTTTGGGATCGCGGAACGGCGCACTCACGGCTTCAACCACGCCCGGATCGTATCGCTGATCAGTCGCGGCTTCTCATAGGTAATCCAATGGCTGCCGTCCGCCACGCGACGCACATCGACGCCGGGCACCCAGCGCTCCAAGCCCTCGACACAGCCCGGCAACAGCGACGTGTCCTGCATCCCCCAAATCACCAGCGTCGGCACGCGCACCATCAGCGCCTCGTCGTTGTAGATCTCGGTCGACGGCGGCGCGGCGCCTTCCTTCGGCGGATCCATCCGCATCGCGCGATACCAATTGAACATGCCGGTCAGGGCACCGGGTTGGCTCCAAGCTTTGACGAACTCGGTGCGATCGGCAGCACTCAAATGCCCCGCCGCCGCCGCCTTCGAAAGCGAGCGCCACACCAGCGCGTAGTCGTTCGCCGCATAGCGCGTCTCGGCGCCTTCGGCGCGCAGTTCGTGAATGTAGTTTGAAGCCGCCGCCTGCGCCGGATTTTTCGCGATCTCGCGCTGAAAGGCGCCGGGATGCACCGCGTTGATGATCACGAGCCGGTCGATCAACTCCGGATGCTTGATCGCAAACGCCCAGGCCAGCGCCCCGCCCCAATCATGCGCAATCAGTGTGAATTTCTTCTTGCCCGAAAACTGAGCCGCAAACGCGACGACGTCGTCGATCAGACGTTTTGTACGATAACGCGCAATCTCCGGCGGCTTCGACGACAGATTGTACCCCTGCAAATCCGGTGCGACGCAATGATACGCATCGCCGAGCGCTGCCAATTGATGCCGCCACCCGTACCAAAATTCGGGAAAGCCGTGCAGAAACAACAGCAAGGGTCCGTCGCTATCGCCGCTGGCCGCATAGTGCAGCTTGAGTTCGTTCGCTTGCGCGAAACCGTGACGGATCATCTCGCTCTTGCCCATTCTGACAGGAAAGCGCGTTCTGCCGCGCCAATGGAACAATCACGAAGAACCGGAACGACACAAAGAAAATATTTTCACAAGTAAGTGCGGGTGGGAGCCTGCGTTACTGACAAACGCCCAATTCGCCGTCGGAAAAGGCTGCGCCCCGGCGCCGCCGCCATCGCGATCGTCGCCCCAGACATGGCTCTCGTCACCTAATCCCTGTCGCAGCCCTCTTGTTCCTCTTGGTCGACGTCGTCGCCGCCCGCAAGTTCGTCCTTGATCGATGCCAGGACCAACTCGTTCACCTCCTCGTCGACCTCATCGTCGATGGCGTCGGTCTCCGATTCGCCGCAGCCTTCGTCGGCGCCGCAAGAGTCCAAAACACGATCACGCGTTTCGATCTCACCCTGTACGACCTCGTCATGGTCGGAATCGCCGGCAAGCCGCGCCGCCTTCGGCGCAGGTTTGGGGGTCGGTAACTTGATCTTGGGCGTCGGCTGCACTCGACGGTCCAAGACGGCAAATGGATCGACCGCCGGAATGTCGCCGCTGTCGATGCTTTCCGCGCGCCGGAGCATCTCCGTCGTGTCGTCCAAACTATCGCTGACAGCCGCGGCAGCCGTGGGATGTCCGAATTCAGACTTCGCATGCGCCACTTGCGTGAAGCCCAGGTCCACCCCTTGCAGGTCCCACACGATGAAGCCCGCCTGGTGTCCAACAAGACCCAGACCCGCCAGCGACACTAGCAGTGTGGACAGCATCAACGCGCGCCGCCTCGACGGATGCGGCCAGGTATTGAAAACTTTCTCGGCCACTGTTCACTCCTTCTTAACAACTGCTGAGTCGCTACGGCCGATTTTACGGGGGCCTATGACGGCCATGTGTTAACATCCGGTACGCACGCATATTTCCTTCACGCATTGCGAGCCGCAACGCGCCGCGTGCAACTTGCACTCAGTTTTCAGACTGATGTTTCGAGAAACGGATTCACCGAATCACATTGGGGTCGGCACACTTCACTTGCCGGGCGCGCTGTCGCGCTTGCCGCGCTTCTTGGCGCCGGTGAGCGAACGCACGATGCCCCGCAGCGTCTGCACCTCTTGATAGGTGAGCTCCGCGCGGTGCCACATGTTGCGCAAATTCTGCACCATCGCCGGACGCTTGGCCGGCGGGAACAAAAACTCGGTGCGATCGAGTTCGCGCTCGATGTGTTCGAAGAAGCCGATCAGATCTTCCTTGTTCGCCATTTTCGCGCGGCGGTATTTCGCCGGCACCTTGAACGCGGGCTTGTCGTGCGTGCCCCTCCACCACTCATAGGTCACCACCGCAACCGACTGCGCCAGATTCAAAGACGAGAATTCCGGATTCGAAGGTACCGTCAAGATCGCATCCGCCAGCACCAGCTCTTCGTTCGTCAGCCCCATCCGCTCGGCGCCGAACATCACTCCGCACGCGCGCCGCGCCGCCAACGCGCCGGCCAACTCCGCGACCGCTTCGTCCGGCGTCGCCACGCGCTTCGACATCAAGCGGTCGCGCCCCGTCGTTGCGAACACGAGACCGAGATCGGCGACAGCCTCCTCCATCGAAGAAAAGACCCGCGCCGCGTTGAGCACACCGTCCGCGCCGGCCGCCATCGCTTCGGCTTTTTTGTTGGGCCAGCCGTCGCGCGGATTGACCAGCCGCAAATCGGTCAGTCCGAAATTCAACATCACGCGCGCCGCCGCGCCGATATTCTCCCCCAATTGCGGGCTTGCCAAGATGATCGCGGGCCCGCTCATGGGCCGCACCCGAGCGCCTTGCGCGGGCTACCCCCGGCCGCTAAACAACGCGCCTCGCGCGTCCGCCAGCACAGAGAAATTTCCATGGCCAAAATCAAAGTGAAGACCCCCGTCGTCGATCTCGATGGCGACGAGATGACCCGCATCATATGGGATCTCATCAAGAAGAAGCTGATTCTTCCCTATCTCGACATCGACATCAAATACTTCGATTTGGGCATCGAACACCGCGACAAAACAGAAGACAAGGTCACGGTCGAGGCCGCGGACGCGATCAAACGCTACGGCGTCGGTATCAAATGCGCCACGATCACGCCCGACGAAGCGCGCGTGAAGGAATTCAAGCTCAAGAAGATGTGGAAGTCGCCGAACGGCACGATCCGCAACATCTTGGACGGCACCGTCTTCCGCGAGCCGATCATCTGCCGCAACGTACCGCGCCTCGTCCCCGGCTGGACCGACCCCATCGTCGTCGGCCGTCACGCTTTCGGCGACCAGTACAAAGCGACCGATTTCCTCGTGCCGGGCAAAGGCAAACTCACGATCACCTTCACGCCCGAAGGCGGCGGCACCCCGATCAGCCACGAAGTGTTCGACTTCCCCGGCGCTGGCGTCGCCATGGCGATGTACAACCTCGACGACTCGATCAAGAACTTCGCCCGCTCGAGCTTCAACTACGGCCTGCAACGCGGCTGGCCGGTCTATCTCTCGACCAAGAACACGATCCTCAAAGCCTATGATGGACGCTTCAAGGACTTGTTTGAACAGGTTTTCAACGCCGAATTCAAAAGCCAATTCGACGCCAAGAAGATCACCTACGAACACCGCCTGATCGACGACATGGTAGCTTCCGCCTTGAAATGGAGCGGCAACTTCGTCTGGGCCTGCAAAAACTACGACGGCGACGTCCAGTCGGATACGGTCGCCCAAGGCTTCGGTTCGCTCGGCCTGATGACCAGCGTATTGCTCACCCCCGACGGCCAGATCATGGAATCCGAAGCCGCCCACGGCACCGTCACGCGCCACTACCGCCAATGGCAAAAGGGCGAACAGACCTCGACGAACTCGATGGCCTCGATCTTCGCTTGGACGCGCGGTCTCATCCACCGCGGCAAACTCGACGCCACGCCCGACGTCAGCCATTTCGGCGAAACGCTGGAAAAAATTTGCGTCGACACGGTCGAATCCGGCGACATGACCAAGGACCTCTCGCTCCTCGTCGGCCCCGATCAGAAATGGCTCTCAACCGAAGGCTTCCTCGACAAGATCGATGCGAATTTGAAAAAAGCGATGAAGCTGTAGCTTTTCGGAAGCGGCGCGCGCAGAAGCAACGCCGTTTTCACCGCGAAGGCACGAAGGACGCAAAGTTCCACAAAGAAAAAAGAATGGGTGCTTCGCGCCCGACCATTTGAAACTTCGCCAATTTGCCCGCACGGTTCAGCGAGGCGTTGCCTCGTCGTGAACCTTCGTGCCCTTCGTGTCTTCGTGGTGAATACTGACTCGCCGCCGGCGCGAACTCAAACCAGCGGGTCGCCCAGCGGCCGGTCGGAAGGGTGTTGCACAAGCTCGTCGGCGACCACGTCGCTTGTCTGATCGGCCCAATCGCCGTTGAGACGTTCCTCGGCGATCGCGGTGATCCGTTCGCGCAATATCTCGTCGCGGTTGAGCAGGCTTTCGAAGTCGACCGCATCGATGATCATCATATGCGTTCGCGTGATCGCGGTGACGGTCCCCATGCGCTTGACGCGTTTGAGCAGCGCGAGCTCGCCGAAAAACTCGCCGGGACCAAGCTTGATCGGCCGTCGCGGCAAGTCGATCTTCACCTCGCCGTCGGCGATGAAGAACATGCCTTCGGCCTCTTCGCCGCGCGCGGCAATCACTGTGCCCGCCGACACCGCGCGCGTGCGCATGATTTTCATCACTTCGGCGATCGCCGCCGCGTCGAGCGCCGAGAACAACGGCACCCGCGCCACCATCCCCCACGTCACCACGAAGTCGCGCCGATGAATCTCGTTGACGAAAGCGGTTGCGACAATGCCGATCGGCAAGGCAAACAGTCCAAGCCCGCAAATCATCACCACCGCGCCGAACATCTTGCCCAGCGGCGTAATCGGCACCGCGTCGCCGTAGCCGATCGTCGTCAGCGTCGACAATGCCCACCACATCGCATCGGGAATGGTGCCGAACTCTTTGGGCTGCGCATGACCTTCGATCACGTGCATAATGGTGCCGGAAAACACCGCCGTGCCCATCATCAAGATCATAGCGCCAACCAGCGCGCGCCGTTCTTCGTAGAGCGCGCGCCCCAGCGTTACCATCGCCGGCGAATAACGCACGAGCTTGAGGAACCGCAGCAAGCGGAACATTCTGAGCACGCGCAAATCCAAACCCGGCATGAAGAACGAAAGATATGACGGCGCGAATGCGACAAGATCGATGATCTGCGACGGCCGGCTCGCGAATGTCAGCCGGCCGAGGAGTGGACCGCGATGCCGGATCGCCGGTATCTCGATCGCGGCCCACAACCGGACCGAATACTCCGCCGTAAATATCAGAACCGAGACGAAGTCGAATACGTAGAACCCCGTCGCGAACGGTTGCTGGATGCTCGGCACGCTTTCAAGGATGACGGCCAGTACGTTCAGAACGATGAGGACGACCATGAAATCGTCGAAAGCGCGCGCCGCGGTGCTCGAACCGCCGGCCTCGACGACGATGTAGCACCACCGCCGCCAACGGGAGATCGCGCCCTTCACGCCGAAGCCTTGATCGCGGCCGTGATTGCGTCGAGTGCCAACTGCAATTTCGCGCCGTCCGGTCCGCCGCCTTGCGCCATGTCGGGCCGCCCACCGCCGCCTTTGCCGCCGACGGCTTCGACACCCTTGCGCAGCAATTCGACCGCGTTGAAGCGCTTCAACAAATCCTCGCTGACGCCGACCGCCATCGCGGCCTTGCCCTCGCTCGTTGTCGCCAGCGCCACGACGCCCGACGTCAATTGCTGCTTTGCCTGATCGACCAATGCGCGCAAATCCTTGGGCTCGACGCCGTCGACGATCCGGGCCATCACCTTGACGCCGCCGATGTCGACAGCCTCGCTGCCGCTCCCGCCGCCGCCGCCCATCGCCAACTGACGCCGCGCCTCCGACAATTCGCGCTCGAGCTTGCGCCGCTCGTCCATCAACTGCGCCACGCGCTCCGGCAATTCGGCCGGTGCCGCCTTGATTGCCGCTGCCGCGTCGCGCGCCAAGCGGTGATAGTCGTTGAGATACGAAAGCGCGCCCGCCCCGGTCAGCCCTTCGATGCGCCGCACGCCGGCCGCGACCGCGCTTTCCGCCACGATCTTGAACAAGCCGATATCGCCGAGCCGGCGCACATGCGTGCCGCCGCAAAGCTCGGTCGAATAGACCCGGCCCTCGTCAGACCCCATCGACAACACACGGACTTCCTCGCCGTATTTCTCGCCGAACAGCGCCATGGCGCCCTCCTCGACCGCTTTTTCGGGCGACATCAACCGCGTCAGCACATCGGCGTTCGCGCGCACGTGATCGTTCACTTGACGTTCGATCTCGATAGACTCGGCGTCGCTCAAAGGCTTCGGGTGACTGAAATCGAAGCGCAACTTGTCGGGTCCGACTTGCGATCCCTTCTGCGTGACATGGGTTCCCAATACACGGCGCAACGCCTCGTGCAGCAAATGCGTCGCCGAATGATTGGCCCGCGTCGCCGTTCGTAGCAACGCATCGACGCGCAGATCGACCACGTCGCCGACCTTTAACGTCCCGCGACTAAGCCTGCCGAAATGCACGTGCAATACGCCGAGCTTTTTCTGCGTGTCGCCGACGGCAAACTCGGCGCCCGACTTCGTAAACATCACGCCTTCGTCGCCGACCTGGCCGCCCGACTCGCCGTAGAACGGCGTCTGGTTGACGATGACCTGACCCTCGTCGCCCGCGTTCAACTGCTCGACCGGCTGCCCGCCTTTGAGCAACGCGGTGATCACACCCTCGGCAATCTCTGTGTCATAGCCGAGGAATTCGGTCGCGCCCAATTTTTCGCGCAACTCGAACCACACGGTCTCGGTCGCGGCCTCGCCCGAGCCGGCCCATGCCGCGCGCGCATCGGCTTTCTGCTTGGCCATCGCGACATCGAAGCCTGTCTTGTCGACCGCGATCCCGCGGCTGCGCAACGCGTCCTCTGTCAAATCGTAGGGAAAGCCGAACGTGTCATAAAGCTTGAACGCGACATCGCCGGGCAATGTCTTCTTCGCACCCAACTCAGCCGTCGCTTCGTCGAGCAACTTCAAGCCGCGCTCCAGCGTTTGGCGGAACTTCGTTTCCTCAAGCCGCAACGTTTCGGTGATCAACGCCTGTGCCCGCGTCAGTTCCGGAAACGCCGCTCCCATCTCGCCGACCAGCGTCTGCACCAGCCGCCACATCAACGGCTCCTTCGCGCCCAAAATATGCGCATGCCGCATCGCGCGCCGCATGATCCTGCGCAAAACGTAACCGCGACCCTCGTTCGACGGCAGCACGCCGTCGGCGATCAGGAACGACGATGCGCGCAAATGATCGGCAATCACCCGGTGCGACACCGCGTGAGGTCCGCCGACCCGCGTCTGCGACGCCTGCGCCGATGCGTCGATCAAACGGCGGAATAAATCCGTGTCGTAATTGTCGGTCTGGCCTTGCAGGATGGAAGCGATGCGCTCAAGCCCCATGCCGGTGTCGATCGAAGGCTTTGGCAACGCCACGCGGCGGTCCTTCGACACTTGGTCGAACTGCATGAACACCAGGTTCCAGAACTCGACGTAACGGTCGCCGTCTTGCTCCGGCGAACCGGGCGGGCCGCCCTGAATCTTGTCGCCGTAATCGTAGAAAATTTCCGAGCACGGCCCACACGGTCCCGTCTCGCCCATCGACCAAAAGTTGTCGGAGGTGGCAATCCGGATGATCTTCGATTCGGAAAACCCCGCGATCTTCTTCCAAAGCCCCGCCGCCTCGTCGTCATCGGCGTAAACCGTGACGAGCAGGCGCGACTTGTCGAGCGGAAACTCCTTCGTGATCAAAGTCCAAGCGAGTTCGATCGCAACGTCCTTGAAATAATCGCCGAACGAAAAATTGCCCAGCATCTCGAAAAACGTGTGATGGCGCGCCGTGTAGCCGACATTGTCGAGGTCGTTGTGCTTGCCCCCCGCCCGCACGCATTTCTGCGACGAGACGGCGCGCGTCGCGGCGCGCTTCTCTGCCCCGGTGAACACGTTCTTGAACTGCACCATCCCGGCATTGGTGAACATCAGCGTCGGATCGTTACGCGGCACAAGCGGCGACGACGCCACGACCTCATGGCCGTGTCTGGCGAAATAGTCGAGAAACGTCGAGCGAATATCGTTAAGCGCGGTCGTCATAGAAGATCTCGATCAGGCCGATGTGATGGTGACACCGGATGTAATCGGCCAGGTCCGCCTCTGTCCAGCGAAGGTCCGCGCTGAAAAAACACCCGTCATCCCGGACGCGACCCACTGCTGTCGGGTTCAGCGCGCCCCTCCTCAGTTCGTCATGGCCGGGCCTGACCCGGCCACCCAGGGAAGTCGTCGCTACGGCAAGCAGAAAGATGAACAACCAAGCGCACCAAAGACACCATGACGCTGAGCCTTCCTCTGACCCTTTGTGATTTTGGTGGTCTTAGTGGTTCTATTTTTTGGAACTCTACGCGTCCACTGGGTGGCCGGGTCAGGCCCGGCCATGACGAGCTTTTTACAGCACGCCGCACAAAAAAGGGTGGCCCGAGCCTTGGGGGAAGGCTCGGGCCCATCTCTCCAGCTGCGAGGGGGCTTTCGCGAGGGGGTGGAGAGAAGCCTTAAAATCCGAAAGACTTACTCGTCGTCTTCGCCGTCATCCTTCTCAGGCGGCGTCGCAAGCGCGGCACCCAACAGGCCCGCATTCGCCCGCACCGCCGCCTCGATCTTGGCGGCCATATCCGGGTTCTCCGCCAGAAACGCCTTGGCGTTCTCGCGCCCCTGACCGATGCGTTGGTTTTCGTACGAGAACCACGAGCCCGATTTCTCGATGATGCCGGCCTTGGACCCCAGATCGACCAACTCGCCGGTCTTGGAAATGCCCGAGCCGTACATGATGTCGAACTCGACCTGCCGGAACGGCGGCGCGACCTTGTTCTTGACCACTTTGACGCGCGTCTGGCTGCCGACCACGTCGTCGCGTTCCTTGATCGCGCCGATGCGGCGGATGTCCAAACGCACCGAAGCATAGAATTTCAGCGCATTGCCGCCCGACGTCGTTTCCGGACTGCCGAACATGACGCCGATTTTCATGCGGATCTGATTGATGAAGAGCACGATCGTGTTCGAGCGAGAGATCGACCCGGTGAGCTTGCGCAACGCCTGGCTCATCAACCGCGCCTGCAAACCCGGGAGCGAGTCGCCCATCTCGCCTTCGATTTCGGCCTTGGGCGTCAGCGCCGCCACCGAGTCGATGACGACGATATCGACCGCACCCGAGCGCACCAGCGTGTCGGTGATCTCAAGCGCCTGCTCGCCCGTGTCGGGCTGCGACACCAAAAGCTCGCCGATATCGACGCCCAATTTCTTCGCATAGCCGATATCGAGCGCATGTTCCGCATCGACGAAGGCGGCAACCCCGCCCGCCTTCTGGATTTCGGCGACCACGTGCAGCGCCAAGGTCGTCTTGCCCGAGGATTCGGGCCCATAGATTTCGACCACGCGCCCCCGCGGCAACCCGCCGATGCCAAGCGCGATGTCGAGCCCAAGCGACCCGGTCGAAACCGACTCGATCTCCTGGACCTTTGGATTGGCCCCGAGCTTCATGACCGAGCCCTTGCCGAACGCGCGGTCGATCTGGCTCAAAGCTGCTTCAAGCGCCTTTTTGCGGTCCATATCGCCCTGCTGTTCTACGACCCGAAGTGCCGAACTCATCTGATTGCTCCCTTATTTCATCTGGCCGCTGCGGCTGCAACGTGGGTTAACAGTACGCACTTTGTTCTCATTTCGCAACCGTTAGTTATGTCCATGAAACAAAAGGAGATTTAGCCTCAAGTTCGAGAAACGTTCTCTGAATGGGGTTAAGTTAATATCCCCTTGAACAACGTATTCCGCGTACGCTAAATCAAGAGCAGCCAGACTCAGAATCCCGAAAACCCGCCAACACCAACCCAGATGCCCGGAAAACCACCCACTCCCCTGCGCCCCCAAGACGCGATGACCCGATTCGACCGGTTGCTGGCTGAGATGGCGATGAAGGCGGAAACGCCTCCGCACGCGGAAAAAAAGAAGATTGAAACACGAAGAACACCAAGACGCTCGGTCCGACTGCGAAGCGCCGCCGACACGTCAAAGAAAAAAGGACTCGCGCGAAGCCGCGAACAGAAAAGATAAGACGCGAAAATTCATCGTAGGCGCGAAGCGCACAAGGCGAAAAAAGATAGCGCTTCGCGCCGGAAAAAATATCAACTGCCGGGCATCCCTTAAGTCCCGCAACGCACATTCTCACTTTTCGCGTCTTCCCTTTTCTGTTCGCGGCTTCGCGAGAGACCCTTCTTGCGGGCGCAGCGCGCAACGCACAACCCAATTGGGCAGAGCGTCTTCGTGTCCTTCGTGTTTCAATCTTCTTTTTTTCCGCGCGCGGCGAACCGCTCCTCATCGAGGCGCGGGTGATCTCTCCATCGAAACAACTGATCGCCGTCGAAGCTGAGTTTCGCTTGGATAACGACGATCTCTTCCCCAAGGCTACTGCGCAACAGATCATCACGACCCAAGGCCGGCGCTAGGCTCGAAGCCGAACCCATCGCCCCATTTTTCGGTCTCACGCGCCGCCGAAACCACGCACAACACTTTCAATCGGTTCCTTAGCCGCAGCAGTCTTTCGAGAGTGCGGCAGAAATACCTGACATCGCCTGACAGGTATAACCAAGTACAACCTCCACCATCGCCGCCGAGGAGGTATCCATGCCCGCCGAACCTAAACACACAGGCACCCCGAACGACTTCGACTTCCTGGTCGGAAGTTGGTCTGTCAATCACCGCCGCTTGAAGGCCCGCCTCGCCGGCAGCACCCAGTGGGAGGAATTCGCCGGCACCAGCACGCTCTGGAAAACGCTGGGCGGCCTCGGCACAGTCGACGACAACCTGCTGGAATTGCCCGGCGGCACCTATCGCGCCGTCACCATCCGCGCGTTCGATCCCGAAACACACCAATGGTCGATCTGGTGGCTCGACGCGCGCCATCCTGACATCGAGCCGCCCGTCCGCGGCGGCTTCAGGGACGGCATCGGTACCTTCATTGGCGACGACACCTACAACGGTCGGCCGATCGTCGTACGCTTCCGCTGGTCGAAAATCACACCGGCCACCGCCCATTGGGACCAAGCCTTCTCGCCGGACGGCGGCTCGACTTGGGAGGAAAACTGGCACATGGATTTCACGCGAAAAGCACAGAAATGACCAGCATGCGTTCCGCAATTACGCTATACACCGCGCCGTTCAGCATGTTTGGGATGAAGGTGGAGATCGCGTTGCGCGAAAAGGATCTCGCTTTCGAACGAGTCTCGGTACCTTACGACGCCATCGACGGTTATCACCCGAAACACCCCGACGTCGTACGCATCAACCCCAAGCGTCAGGTTCCCGTGCTTGTGCGTGACGACCTGGAGCTATTCGATTCGACGCAGATCTTCGAGTATCTGGAAGACCTCGCACCCGAACCGCCGCTCTGGCCACGCGGCATAGACAAGCGGGCACACGCCCGTCAACTCGAGCACAAGTCGGACGAAGTGTATTTTCCACACATCATCCGATTGATGGGTCTCCAAAGCGATCTCACCAGTGCCTTTGCGATCGGTGCCATAGACGGCGCGCGCACCTATTATGCTGAAATGGAGATGTTGCTCGGCGACCGGCAATTCTGCGTGGATACGTTTACGTATGCCGATATTGCCTTCTATATGGCGCAACTGTTCGGCGAACGAATGGGCGCACCGCTGACGGCGGACTTGCCTCGCCTTGTCGATTGGCGCGCCAGGATCACGCAACGCCCGGCAGTGCGGCGCACCCTAGCGCCGTTGGTCGAATTTCTTCGCGCGCTTCGCCGGCCCATACCCGCTCACCTTGCATAGCGCATCGCCATCGTTGGCGAATGGGCAAATGTGCTCTGCAGAAAGAGAAAACGGGATCGGTAGATCGATGGCGTCGGCACAATGGAAAGCGGAGCCAACCCTGTCATTGGCACGACCCGCCGTTTGGCACGCTTGGCGTGTCTCCAACCACGCGCGTTCGCCAGGGGTTCTGCGTCGCATCGCAAAGAAAGGCGCTACCAAGTCGATAACCTGCGCAGAGGCGCTCGACTTCGCTCCCTCTGGGGGTTGGATCGACAGCCAAAAGCTGCCGTTCGACGCCGACGCCTGGTTGCAGCGTTTCACACCGCGCAAATCGAAAGCCCACGGCCGAAGGTCAACCGCGCCAAGGCCGAGGCGTTGATGGTTGCTGGCAAAATGGAGGCGGCGAGTCTGGCCGAGATCGTGCGCGCAAACCAAGACGGCCGATGGGAACGTGCCTACGATGACGCACGAACATCCGAAGTGCCGC
>JANOFM010000279.1:0-1743 GCA_031413635.1 Alphaproteobacteria bacterium
TGGACCAGCCACGTCGGCGGAGTGCGCATGACGGTTGAGTTGCCGGAGTGAGGGGCTAAGCGCTCAACGCCGCCCGGACCGGTTCGTCCGTACCCTGAACGATGCAACGCCCGGGCAACGTCACCGTCACCGTCGTGCCCACGCCCGGCCGGCTGTCAATGGATAGGCTGCCGCCCAGAGCCTCCGCAAAGCGCTGACACAGCGGCAAGCCCAGCCCCGTGCCCTCCGCGTTGGCGACCATGCCGCTGGCGACCTGGCCGAACGGCATCAACGCCAGCGCGATGTCCTTCGCGCTCATTCCGCCACCCGTGTCGCTCACGCTAAGTGCGATGTCACCCATCTCGGTCCGCTTCGCGCCGACGCGGATCTTGCCGCCGTCGGGCGTGAACTTGATCGCGTTCGTCACCAGGTTGATCAGTATCTGCTGCAGGATCCGCCCATCCGTCACCACATGCGGCGCCGCCGCGCACTGCCAGTCGAGCGTCAGACTTTTCTGTTGCGCCCGCTCGCGCACCAAGCGCGCGACGATCATTGCACATTCGTCGAGATCGACTCTGCTTTCATGCAACGTCAGCGCCCCCGCCTCGACTTTCGACAGGTCCAAGATGTCGTTGATCACGCTGAGCAGATGCTTGCCGCTGTCGTTGATGTCCTTGGCGTATTCGACATAATGCGCATTCGCCGGACCGAACATTTCGCCATAGATCGTCTCGGAAAAGCCGATGATCGCGTTCAACGGGGTGCGCAACTCGTGACTCATATGCGCCAGAAAGTCCGACTTGGTGCGGTTCGCGCCCTCGGCCTCGATTCTGGCTTGCACCAGCTCTCGCTGTTGGTCGATCAGTTTGCGGCGCAGATTCGACTCGCCGTCGATGAACTTGAAAACACCACGCGCGGCAGCGCTCAAACCGGCCGTGAAAACGAGAAACACACCGCCGACCATCATGTTCTCCGGCCGCCCGCTCGCCAGCAGAACAGCAGTCAGGGGCAGCACGGCCACAAGGGCATATCCCACCGCCGCCATGGGCAGAGAGATGAGCACCGACATGCCCGACATCGCCACACCGAGAATAAGTACGCCAAGCAACGTCGTCTGCATCGGCGACGCGAATTGATACAGCGCCGCGGCGCCCAATCCCCACAGCAGAGCCCGCACGAGACAAAATCCGATAACGATACAGATCGCCCGGTGCACTTCGCCTTCGCTCAAGTCCCGTCGCAGCCACACGCGGAGAAAAGCGTAGGACGACACGATCGCCGCCAACATCGCGGCGGCCCAACTCACCAACAGAATTGCCGGCGCTGCTGTCCGAAACGCGCCGACCAAGCACAAACATAGGATGGCGCCGGCGATCGCGTTCGTGCGCGCATTCGCCGCCACTGCGAGCAACTGCAGCTGACGAGTCGTGGGCACAAATTCGGCCGCGCCCGGGGCGGGCTGTGCCTGGCCAAGTGTGAGCATATGAGACGCGAGCTCCGTCATTCGCAAGTCCGTAGCCAGCGGCTTCGAGAGAGGCCTGATGCACGAAATTAGCATGCTCTGGCTTAACCGGGCGCTAAGCGAAGCGTGGCGTTCCTTAAGAACTCGCTAACCTTCGACTCGCCGGATCACTCGCGTTTCAGTTCGCGCACCAGTTCGCTGATCGAGCCCTTCAGCTCCCGCGTGCTCTCGGCCAATCCGCGCACCTCTGTCTCCAGCCGCGCGATGCGCTCGCCCGTCACCGTCGAGCCTTCGATCGTCTG
>JANOFM010000280.1:0-13048 GCA_031413635.1 Alphaproteobacteria bacterium
GACCAAGACGGCTCCCCTGGGCAGTCGGCGCTCAAGACGGCTCGGGAAGCGTTCGCGGACGCCTATCGCGCCTATAAGAAGGTCAACGAGGCCGAGAAGGCGGTTCAGCCCGCGCACCGGCCGCGCAAGCATCAGTCAGGCAAGGTAGCAACCTTCGTGACGCCGGAACTTCTCGACGGCGTGGACAAGCTGCAGAAGAAGGAACTGCCCGCCTTCCAGAAGCGCTACGAGTTTTGCAAGCGCACCTACGAGCAATTGCAAAAAAGCGTGACGAGCGCCTTCACCGACGCCGACCGCGACAGCCCGCACGGCATCGCGCGGGCGCAAGCCATCCTGGCGCATGTGAAGGCTCTGCCGGAGGACGCCAAGGACAGCAAAGAAACTCGGCTGGCCTTCCTGGAGAGAGCGTTCAAGAACCAGGACGTCGTGACGATAAGCGCCGTTCTTCACGCGCCGCCGTATCTCGCCGGGCTGACGGAAGAACAGCACGCGCTTTGGAAGGAGCGAGCCGAGGCCGCGTTTGCTCCCGCCGACGCCAAGGTCGTGGCCGACATGGAGAAGATGCTCGTCGCCATGCGCCGAGCCGGCGACAGTCTCAAGGCCCGCGTCGACAGCGTTCTGGCGCGCGGGTGCGATCCCGCCGTGCAGGCGCGCATGAAGAACTATCTCGCCATCAAAGCGCTGAGAGAGGACTAAGCGGCCATGTCCAAGATTCCCGAATGGAACGTCGCGGCGGGCGTACACAAGACCGTCGCCCCGCCGAAGAAGCGCGCGCCCGAGAAGCCGCGCAACGAAAACGAAACCGACGCGCAACGAACGCAGCGGCGGCTCGTGACCGAATTCCAGCGGACGGCGGCCAAGCGCCGCCTTCGCAAACTCTACGACGCCCTGCCCAAGAGAATTGTTGAAGAGGTTCGCAAGGCCTCCTGGGCAACGCGGCGGCCGGACCAAATCAGCGTGGCACGGCGAACGAATTCAAGTGGCGCGCTGTTCCGCGTGCCGGAGGGATGGCCCAGCGGCTGCGATCCAGAAGAAGCTGTGCGCGACTTTATCGCGGAGCATTTTCCGCTCCCGGACGGCATCGCGAAGACGCCCGACGAAGACACTTGGTTTCCGGGAGACGACGATGACGACAGATAGCGTGCCCATCAAAGACCTCTACATGGCCGTCAAACGCTTACCAGATATGGAAGCGCACGGCTTTGAGGTGATGGTGGATGGCGAGCTGACGCACGCGCAGTTCGCGGATCTCGTCGCCGCCCTGATCCGACACGCGGTGGAGAAGTACGACCTTCCCCCGATGGAAGTGTTCGACACCATTCGGCAGTTCTACGTCAGCAAGCCGCGCGACGGCAACGTTGTCGTCGTCGATTTCAAGCGAGGCAACTAACATGAAACTCAAGGCGATCTACGAGAACCAGGACGAAATCCCCGAAGCCTTCCGCGACCTCTTCGTCGAAGACAAGAACGGCAAGTGGCGGCTCACGGTTGAAGGCGTGAAGACCGATGAGGATTTCGCCGCCGTGCAACGCGCGCTAACGCAGGAACGCGAAGCGCACAAGCGCTCCAAAGGTCTGCTGCACGACACCGAAGACGTCCAGGACAGCCACGCCGTGCGCGACGTCGTCATGGCGAGCGTGCATATGGCTCTGCGACCGTTCGGTGTGGAACTGGAGCAGGCGCGCAAGCGATGGGACGAAAGCGGCACGGCGGCGCGGGAGCTTAGCGCGGACGACAATCGGCGCGCCGTCGCCGTCGCCGTCCGAACAGCGGCGGCGAAGCTCAACATTCTGCCTGGGGCCGTGGAAGACGCGGTGCTCCTGGGCGAACGCGAATTGGCGGTCGATGACAACGGCGGCATCGTCAGCAAGACAGGCGCGAACGCGGCGGGCTGGCTGGCGGAGGTGCAAGCCAAGCGCCCGCATTGGTCGCCGCCATCGTCGGGCGGCGGTAGCAACGGCGGCTCCTGGTTCAAGCGCGGCGCGAGCATCGCGAACCCTTGGACCCACGAACATTGGTCTATCACCGAACAAATGCGCTTCACCACGGAGCATGGCGAACTCAAGGCCCACGAGTTCGCGCGCAAGGCGGGGTCGCGGATCGGCGCGACTGAGCCGCCGCCACCGCCAAGGAGATAGGCCATGCGAAAGACCAACCCACCGCGCTCGCCGGAAGAACTCGCGGAGTTCAAGCGACAGATAGAAGCCAACGGCGAGAAGAGCGAAGCCGAAGCGGCGGCCGAGGAGCAGCGTCAAGCTGATGCGAGGCGCGACTTCATCGAGACCGCCGCGAGACAAAGACGATGCAAGCGCCGCCCGAACCCCGGTTGGTGAAGCTGCCGAACGCGGCGCGCCTCGCCTACAGCAAGTGGCGTCACGCGCGCATCGGCATGACGGTCAGCGAGCTTCTTTCCCTGGGAATCGGTCGGGGCAGTCTTCGCCACTTCGCGCGCACAGGTCGGGCGGTTTTCACCAGCCCTATCCCGACAAGGCAGCCGGGGCCGCCTTGTCGCCAGGAACATGACGCGCGCCCTAGGCAATGCCTGAAAGACTGCCGCCGCTGCGCGCATCCGTTCTGGGCGGAGGACGCGGGTCTCGAACTTTGTCCGTGTTGCAGGCCGTGGCGCTGACTGCGCCACGAACAGATCTCCTTCAGCCGCCGACTCGTCTAAGGCGGCCCCTCTGGACTGGCATCCGGCGTGCAATGTCAAACGGCGTGTTGAGCGTATGAACCATGGCAACAAAAGACCCTGAGAAAATCAAAGCCAAGAAGCAGCGCGAATTGGAACGCCGCAAGTGGCTTCGTGCAAACGATGCTGATTGGCGCGATGCACAGAACGCGCGCGATAGAACGCGACGGGCGAGCGATCCGAAGTGGCGCGACATGATCAATGCTAGAGCGCGCCGCCGCGACAAGGAGCGCGCCAGCGCTGATCCGACTCTGCGTCAGAGGTGGAACGAAAGGCAGCGCCGCTACCGGTCAGAAGTCACGTTGTGGTGCAAGTTGCGTTGTAGCAGCCTGCGTCGCAAGTCGGAAAGACTTGGCCTGCCATTCGACCTAACACCGGCCGACATCCCGGTGCCCGCCTTGTGCCCGGTCCTCGGCTTGGAGTTACGTTTGGATGGCGACATGAACAGCCCGAACCGTCCGACAGTTGACCGCCTCTTACCTGAGAGCGGCTACGTGAGGGGCAACGTGCGCGTAATTTCGCATCGGGCCAACACATTGAAGCGCGATTGCATAGACCCGAAGGAGCTTAGAGCGGTGGCCGACTACATTGAACGAGAGTTAGAAGGAGCCACAGCCTCGGCAGAAGACATGTTCAAACAAGTAGGCGGTCAGGACGCCGATAATGGTCGTTAGGGCAGTCACCCAGAATGTCGTGCGCGTGCTAATCCGTATCGAGTCCTCAGGGTGATACCAGTACGCGGCCAGCGGAAATCTGCGCTGGACGGTGATTTCAAGATCGCAATTCTCCAGCGCTTTGCTGAAACTCAGACCCAACACCTCCAGCACGCTATTCGGCAGGCCAAGAGTGCCGACTGGGTAGTCGCTCGCGGTTGTGAATCGCAGGACTCCTCTCGCCACCTTCATCCGACCGTTGTCCCGATATCTAATCTTCAGTTCGGTCTTCTTGTTCACCGAGTCGCGGGGAGCGTCCTCTTCCCTCATCAACACGTAGTTATCTGTTGAGTGCTTGACGGTGTACGACTTTGGATCGAAATGCTCGAACCTTTCTCCGATGGCATTGGCGGCTCGCCAAACCGCCGTGAGCACGAGGGCGGCCACCGCGCCGATCAACACAAGGATCAGCGCGTGCTCGTTCAGGTCCGCAATTTGATTCACGGCCGACTGCAACGAGTCGACCAGCCCACTCCACACGCCCCGCCCCCCAAGGCCTTCGCGGAAGCCATACTAGGCAAAGTCCGTAAGCCTGGCTGTGCGATCGTGGACACACAGGTGGTGATCCCGCCAGGGCTCGAACCTGGAACCCCTAGCTTAGAAGGCTAGTGCTCTATCCATTGAGCTACGGGACCGATGGCAACGCGGCCACAGGTAACACAGAAATTTCGCCGCCGACACGGTTCAAACACGCGGCTGTCCCCATCTCAGTTCCGCCCTAAGCCTTTGCGCCCCCTGGGCTTTTGGCCGCTAGGTTCGCAACTTAGAAGGCAGTTGCTCTATCCTCTGAGCTACGGGGCCGAACCTGCGAGTTGGGTGCGGCGCCTGCGAATATTCCCACCCTTCCCTGGGAGAGCGGGCAGGATGCCCGGGCTCCCAGGGTTTAGTGGGTCCACTGACCCTTGCGAGTATACTTGAAATTGTCGGCATAGGCCCGCACTGACCGCTTAACCTCTTTGGGCTCGTAAACTTGAAACGGAATTCTATACCGCTCGGCATAGGCGACCGCTTCTTCGCGCTTGTCGAAGTTGAGCCTCACTTGGCCCTTCATGTCGCCCGACCCGGTCCAGCCCATCAGCGGATCGATGCGCCGCGCCTCTTCAGGCTCGAACTCGAGCACCCAATCCTGTGCGTTCGCCTGCCCGGACTGCATGGCATTTCGGGCGGGCTTAAAGATGCGTGCGAGCATGTGGTGCAAACCGGATGACGAACGAGACCGGATCAGCCCTAGCGTCAACCCTTACCCCAAATCAAGGGAAACCGGACTTAAAGGTGCTCCTTGAGCCACCGCACCTGGCCCTCCAGAAATTGGCTATGCCACGGCTCCACGGCGTAGGGATCGAAATGTCCGCACTCGAACACCTCCATGCGCTTCGGCTCGCCGGCGCGGTGGAACGCCTGCTTGGCCAGCCCATGCGGGATCAAACTGTCCTTGGTCGCCACTTGCATCAGCAGGGGTTTAGGCGAAATCAGCTCGATAAAGGCATCCGGCACGTACTCGGCCGCACGCGCAATCGACTCCAGCGAAATGCGGTTGACCCAACTCGGCGCGATCGCGGCCGCCGAGGAGAACCACTCATAAGCATCGCTCGATGCCAGGAACGCCGGTTGCCCCGGCTCGTTCACCACCGGCAACCAGCCGCTCTCGCCGCCGGAATTGCGCACCGCCTGATCCGTCGCCAGCATGCCCAGCAAACCATCGAACACAGGTCTCGAAATCAGGGCAATCAGCGAGTGCGGAATGTTGAGCGCCGGGACTTGCACGACGATCGTTTTGACGCGCGGGTCCAACGCACCCACGAACAAGGCATGCCCGCCCGAAAACGAAGTGCCCCAAAGCGCGATCCGGCTCGCGTCGATGTCCGGCCGGGCGTCAATAAAGCTCAACGCCGCGCGGATGTCCTCGTGCTGAAGTTGTGGAATAGCTTGCCCCCGCGGCTCGCCATCGCTCAGACCGAGAAACCTGTAGTCGAAGAGCAGAACCGCGAAACCCTCGCGCACAAATCGCTCGGCGTATCCCGCCAAATGTTGCTCGATCACGGCAGTGACGCCGTGAGACATGACAACGACCGGCAGCGCACCAGTTGGATTCTCCGGGCGGTAGAGCCAACCGCGGCAAGTCAAACCGCCGCTTTGAAAGGACACGTCTTGCCGCACGAATGCCTCCATCGCGAATCGGATAGGCTCAAGAATGTCGATCAAATGATCGCTAAACGACCGGCGCCGATGGCACAAGAGCATCCGCAGCTCAATCGACAAGCGATCTGCGCTTGGCGGCGACTGCTTTGCGGCACCGCAGCAATTGCGCGAATGTTTTGAAATTGGTCGGGGCGAGAGGATTTGAACCTCCGGCCCTCTGGTCCCAAACCAGATGCGCTACCAGGCTGCGCCACGCCCCGTCCAAGGGAAGGGCGCTGGAATAGGGTGTTGGAAACACATCCGCAAGGGGCGTCCGGGTGCGGCCATTTCCGCGGCGCAGACCCGCCCTTGCCCGTCATCGACTTGCCCCCTCCCGCCGTTAACACTCGCCTGCCGTCGCAAGTGACCCCGGCACGCGCGAAGGCAAGTGTCCGCGTCGCACGCCTGACATGCGCTGTGCTTTCAACTCATTCGCGCGGGCGCACCATGCCCAAGAAGTCGGTATTGAGCCGGCGCGTGACCGCGCGCGTTTGCGTCGTGAAGGGTCCCCGCGAGGTACTCGCCACGAAACCGGGCGGCAACCAATCTTCGCTGCTCATTGGCCCGCTTCGAACAGCGCGTGATGCACCCGATCGCCGGCCTTGATCCCAAGCGTCCCCGACAAACCGCCCTTAATCTCGAGCACGGCGCGCGCGACTCCGCCGGAGGGAATGCGCTCCAGGCTCAACGGCGTGGTATTCTCCGCTATCCTGATGATGCGCCCGCTTGCGTCGATGAAAATAATGTCGAGCGCGATGTACGTATTCTTCATCCAGAATGCGATTTGCTGCGGCGGGTCGTAATCGAACAACATGCCCCCGTTCTCGGGCAGGATCCGGCGGAACATCAAGCCGCGATTGCGATCGCGCTCCTCGCGTACGACTTCGACCTGAAAGACGCGCTCGCCCTTCGCTGTTTGAATGGTGACGCGATCGAACTTAGCCGCCTGTACCGGCGACAAGACGGCGGGCGCCGCCGCCATGAAGATAACGAGGAGAAAGTGCATGCCTCCCACGATAGTCGGTGAGTAGCGGGCGCCGCAACTGCGGTTTGCCGGCTCATGCGGCCAAATGAAAAGGGCGCCACGAAGGCGCCCTTGATCGGATTAACGAATGGCGTGGCCTCAAACCCGGGCTTCGAACTCGGCCGGCGAGATCATTCGAAAGGGCCGCGGCGGCGCGGGAAGTTCGGGCGCCAAGTGAATTTCCGTCGCCGTCAGTCCCTTGGGGCCCCGCCCAAACCGGACCAGTACCCGCTGGTCTTGGCGCAACTCGCGGATATTGAACTTCCTGAGCAGGTCCATATGGACGAAGATGTCCTCCGAACCGCCGAGCGCCACAACAAAGCCGAACCCCTTCGGACGGCTGAACCACTTGCATTCCGCCTCGACCACCGGACCCGTCGGCTCCAGGAGGATTTCGCGCGCCCGTGTCGCCCGCTTCGGCGACCCGCCGTTCGATCCGTTGCCGCCGGATCCGTTCGCGCCATGCGGGGCAGCGCTGATCGACGCCGTCCCGTTGTCAATGTGATGCAGCTTGCGAGCCTGCAATCCCTTGACTTTTTGAATCACGTCGCACTCGACAGTGGCGCCCTCGAGCACTTCCGTGCAGCCATAGTCTTCCACGACCGTGCGATGAAGAAGGACATCCCCACTGACGTCCTTCGAAACGATAAAGCCAAATCCTTTGACGGGATCGAACCACTTCACAGTGCCCTTCACGCGGATCGCGCCACTTTCCGCCGGGTCTATTATCGGTGTGTCCACTAAACGCACTCCTCAAAATCAACGCCTTACACTCCATGCAAGTGCGGCGTGTTGTCCGAAAACCATACACAACAATTTTATGAAACAAAAGATAGGTTGCGAATCAAAGTTTGCGCAATGCGCGGTTATGTGTGGATGACAAGCATCGTTCTGCGCGCGTCCACCTACCCTTCACAACTTACTTTCCTGTATCGCCACATTTCTGCCATCGTTGTTGACGCGCGCCCGCGTTCAATCATGTGATGACGCACTGCAACGGAGCTCAGCAGCGATGGATATGTCAGGCGAATATAAAATCGCAGCGCCGCGTGTGCGTGTCTGGGCCGCATTGAACGATCCGGAAATTCTCCGAAAGGCAATCCCCGGTTGCGAAGAACTTAACAAATTGTCCGACACCGAGCTGGAGGCGACGGCGAAAGCGAAGATCGGTCCGGTGAGCGCCCGCTTTAAGGGCAAAATCGTCCTTTCAAATCTTAATCCGCCCGAAGGCTACACGTTAACCGGTGAAGGTTCAGGCGGTGCAGCGGGCTTTGCCAAGGGTGAAGCCGTGGTCTCGCTCGTTGAAGACGGCGACACGACGATCTTGCGCTACACCGTGAAGGCCACCATCGGCGGCAAGCTCGCGCAACTGGGACAGCGCCTGGTCGACGGTGCCGCAAAAAAAATGGCCGACGAGTTCTTCGACAAGTTCAGCGAACTCGCCGGCGGCAAAGTCAAATCGGCGGTCTCGGCCGGCACGTCCAAACCTATCGCTCCTGCGAACGACAACGCCGGGCGCGCGATGTTCGAGCCGCCGTCGTGGCTGCCAGCCGTCGTGATCCTCGCGGCGATCGTCTTGGTCCTGGCCGTGCTTCTCACCTAGCCGTATGGTTGACCCTGACGGCGGCAAGTGAATAGCTTCCGCCTCGCTTAGCACCATGTGTAAGGAGCCTCCCCATGCCCGGCGTAGCCATGACCGTGAACGGCAAAGCCGTCAGCGGAGACGTCGAAACGCGCACCCTGCTCGTCCACTTCCTGCGCGAAAATCTGCGCCTGACGGGCACGCATGTGGGATGCGACACCAGTCAATGCGGTGCCTGCGTCGTCCACGTCAACGGCAAGGCGGTGAAGGCCTGCACGATGCTGGCCGTCCAAGCCGAGGGCGCCCAAGTGACAACCATCGAGGGCCTCGCCAAGGACGGAAAACTCCACCCCGTTCAGGCCGCCTTCAAGGAACACCATGGCCTGCAATGCGGCTTCTGCACGCCCGGCATGATCATGACCGCCGTCGACATGATCCGCCGCATCCCCGACCTCGACGAAACGACGATCCGCCAGCAGCTCGAAGGCAATCTCTGCCGTTGCACCGGCTATCAGAACATCGTCAAGGCGATCAAAGCCGCCGCCGATGAAACTAAAGGCGCCCTCGCATGAGCGCGCCTATCATCGGTTCGGCCGTTCGCCGCAAGGAAGACCACCGTTTCATCACCGGACAAGGCCGATACACCGACGACATAAACCGCCCAGGCCAGGCGCACGCCTATTTCCTGCGTTCGCCCCACGCTCATGCCAAGATCAGGAGCATCGACGCGTCGGAGGCCCGCGCTGCCAAGGGCGTGGTCGCCGTCTTCACCGGCGCCGACTTCGCGCGCGACAAGCTCGGCGGCTTGATCTGCGGCTGGATGATCACTTCGAAAGACGGCACGCCGATGAAGGCAGGTGCCCATCCGGCGCTCGCAGTCGACACCGTGCGCTATGTCGGCGACCACGTCGCGATCGTCATCGCCGACACCTATGCCATCGCGAAGGACGCCGCCGAACTCGTGAGAGTCGAATACACGGAGCTGCCCTCCGTAACCGAACCCTCCAAAGCGCAATCCGCGGGCGCGCCGCAAATCCACACTGAGGCTCCGCGCAACACGATCTATCAGTGGGAATTGGGCAATAAGGCCGAGACCGAGGCCGCCTTCAAGAAGGCCGCCCACACCGTCAAGCTGAACGTCACCAACAACCGCCTGATCCCTAACGCCATGGAGCCACGCGCAGCAGTCGGCGAATACGACGACGGCACCAGCGGCTACACCTTGTATACGACAAGCCAGAACCCGCACGTGGCACGCCTGGTGATGTCGGCCTTTATCGGCATCGCGCCCGAGCACAAGCTGCGCGTGGTCGCCCCCGACGTCGGCGGCGGCTTCGGTTCGAAGATCTTCATCTATGCCGAAGAGGTCGTCTGCACCTGGGCCGCCAAGAAGGTGAAGCGCCCGGTCAAGTGGACGGCGGAACGCTCGGAATCCTTTCTCTCCGACGCCCACGGCCGCGACCACGTCACCAGCGCCGAACTCGCGCTCGACGGCGACGCCCGCATCACGGGCTTCCGCGTCAAAACGATCGCCAACCTCGGCGCCTACATGTCGACGTTCTCTTCGTCGGTGCCGACCTATCTCTACGGCACGCTGTTGTCGGGCCAATACGACATACCCGCCATCTATTGCGAAGTCGACGCGGTCTACACCAACACCGCCCCCGTCGATGCCTATCGCGGCGCCGGCCGCCCGGAAGCAACCTTCATCGTCGAACGCATCGTCGAGGAAGCAGCCCGCCAACTTAAAATCGATTCCGCCGAATTTCGGCGCAAGAACTTCGTCCGCTCGTTCCCACATCAGACGCCCGTCATCATGAACTACGACGCCGGCGACTACGACGCCTCGCTCGATAAGGCTTTGGGCCTCGCCGACTACAAGAATTTCCCCGCCCGCAAAGCCGAAGCCAAATCGCGCGGCAAACTGCGCGGCATCGGCTTTTCGACCTATATCGAAGCCTGCGGCCTTGCCCCATCAGCCGCCGTCGCCTCGCTGGGCGCGGGCGTCGGCCTTTGGGAATCCGCCGAAGTGCGCGTAACGCCCACCGGCGGCGTCGAAGTCTTCACCGGCGCCCACAGCCACGGCCAAGGCCACGAGACGACCTTCGCCCAAGTCGTCGCTGGCCGTCTCGGTATCCCGATCGAAAACGTCGAAATCGTCCACGGCGACACGGCCTCGGTGCAGTTCGGCATGGGCACCTACGGCTCGCGCACCTCGGTCGGTATGACGGCAATCTCGCGCGCCCTCGACAAGATCGAGGCCAAGGCAAAACGCATCGCGGCCCACGTGCTGGAGGCCGCCCACGCCGACATCGTGTTCGAAAACGGCGAATTCAAAGTCGCCGGCACCGATCGAAAGCTGGCGTTCCACGAAGTCGCCCTGCAAGCCTATCTCGGCCACAAATTCCCGACCTCGGAAATCGAGCCGGGCCTAAAGGAAAGCGCCTTCCACGACCCGACGAATTTCACCTTTCCCGCCGGCTGCCACATCTGCGAAGTCGAGATCGACCCGGAAACCGGCGTGACCAAGATTGTCCAATTCACCGCCGTCGACGACTTCGGCAACATCATCAACCCGATGATCGTCGAAGGTCAGGTTCAAGGCGGTATCGCCCAAGGCATCGGCCAAGCGCTGCACGAACACGGCGTCTACGACACGGAGTCGGGCCAGCTCGTCACCGGCTCGTACATGGACTACACCATGCCGCGCGCCGACGATCTGCCCGACTACAAATTGGGCTTCACCGTCACGCCCTGCCCGTCCAATCCGTTGGGCGTCAAAGGCTGCGGCGAAGCCGGCGCCATCGCCTCGCCTCCCGCCGTCATCAACGCCGTCACCGACGCGCTCGGCATCAAGGAATTCGACATGCCCGCCACGCCCGCGCGCGTGTGGGCCGCCATCCAACGCACACGCGCCGCCGCAGAATAAGGATCGACACCCATGTACCAATTCCAATATTTCCGCCCCAAGTCGCTCGACGAAGCGCGCAAGCTGTTCGAGAACAACGGCGACGCGAAATTTCTTGCCGGCGGTCAAACGCTGATCCCAACTTTGAAGCAGCGCCTGGCCCAGCCGACCGCGCTCATCGACCTTGGCGCCATCGGCGGCATGAGCGGTATCAAAGTCGCGGGCGGCATGGTGACCATCGGCGCTGCTACCAAGCACAATGAGGTCGCGACATCGGTCGAGATTCGCAAGGCGATCCCTGCTCTTGCCGAACTCGCCAACCACATCGGCGATCCCGCCGTGCGCCACATGGGAACGCTCGGCGGCTCGATCGCCAACAACGACCCGGCCGCCGACTATCCGGCGGCGGTCTTGGCCCTCGGCGCAACGATCAAAACCACATCGCGCACGATCAACGCCGACGACTATTTTACCGGCATGTTCGAAACCGCGCTGGAAGAAGGCGAGATCGTTACCGAAGTGAACTTCCCGGTTCCCGAGAAAGCCGCCTACATGAAATTCCCGAACCCCGCCTCGCGCTACGCGATGGTCGGCGTCTTCGTCGCCAAGACCAAAGCGGGCGTGCGCGTCGCGGTGACCGGTGCCGCTTCCTGCGTCTATCGCGAAAGCGCGATGGAAGCGGCCCTTGGAAAATCCTTCACGCCCGATGCGGTCGCCAACATCAAGATCTCTCCAAGCAACCTCAACGGCGACCTCCACGGCAGCGCCGAATACCGCGCGCATCTCGTGACGATCATGGCCAAGCGCGCGGTGGCGGCGGCGAACGGATAACGCTATTCGTCGGGTCCGATCGCAATCGGCGCCTGGCGGCGCGCCAATTGCGCTTCGCGGATCGTGATGTAAGCGGCGGCGGCAAAGATCACCATGCCGCCCACGAGCGTCAGCACTTCGGGCTCTTCGGCGAAGAAAATCATCCCATAGGCGACCGCCCAGATCAGCTTCGTCGATTCAAGCGGCAGGATCGCCGTCATCTCCGCCCGCCGAAACGCTTCGCCGTAAAACCAGATGCCGATCGTCGAAATGGCGGCGAGCACGAACATCCACCCGACGTTTGCAAGGTCGGGCCACACCCACACCGGTATCGCCGCGACCGCCGTGATCGGCGTGAAGACCGCAACGGTGTAGAAGCCCTGCACAAACGCATTCTCGGTCTTGCCCAATTCGCGGATGATCAACTGGCACCCCGCCCACAACGTTACCGAAATCAGACACAACATCTGTCCTAACGACACCGCCTCGAACCCGGGGCGAACGACGATGAGAACGCCCAACACGCCCACCACCAGTGCCGTCACCCGTCGCAAACGAAGCGCCTCGCCCAAGAACACAATCGCGATCACCGTCGTCATGATCGGGGCGGCAAATTCCAAAGCCGCGGCTTGCGCCAACGGCACCAGACCCAAGGCCACGAACCAAATCATCATCGACGCGGCGTGCAACACGCCGCGCGCCGTGTGCAAACCGGGCCGCGCCGTCGCAATCGATGCGACGCCGAACCAAACGACCACCGGCAACTGAATCAACAGCCCGAATACGGAGCGGAAGAACGCGATCTCGACCGGCGGCACCGCGCCCGACAACCCGCGAATGAGCGCGTTGGTCGTCGAGAAACAAAGGGTCGCGGCCAGGATGCAAACCATGCCCATGAGGGGCCCGCGCGCTAACCATGGTGTGCCTTCCCTTGGCGCCCGCGCTACCGTAGTTTCGTCCAGATGGTCCATCCCCTACCCGCTTCGCCCATTCCCTCGTCAATCGACGAAACGCTGACGTTGCTCGGCCACGGCGGGTACGTTGCCGGGCGCGATTTGGCGACCGTGCTGTACCTTGCGTTGAAGCTCGAACGCCCGCTGTTCGTCGAAGGCGAACCTGGCACGGGCAAAACCGAAATCGCCAA
>JANOFM010000281.1:0-14170 GCA_031413635.1 Alphaproteobacteria bacterium
CTCGATGAAATCGAGGCTGTTCACGGCCTCATTGTGCTCGCGCACGAAATCAAAGCTTTTGGTCGAACCCGGATGATTGTTGAATGCCACGCATGGGCTGATCACGTCGATGAACGCCGGCCCGTTATGCGCGATTGCGGCTTTGATCAGCGGCACCAACTGCCCCTTGTCGCCGGAGAACGACCGCCCCACGAACGTTGCCCCCGCCATCAACGCCATGCCGACCAAATCGATCGGCGCGTCGTTGTTCGTGCCCCCCGCCTTCGACTTCGAGCCGCGGTCGGCGGTCGCCGAGAACTGGCCCTTGGTCAGCCCGTACACGCCGTTGTTCTCGGTGATGTAGACCATATTCACGCCGCGCCGCACGCAATGCACAAACTGCCCCAACCCGATCGACGCAGAATCGCCGTCGCCCGAAATGCCGAGATAGATGAGATTGCGATTGGCCAGATTGGCCCCCGTCAAAACCGACGGCATGCGCCCATGCACGCTGTTGAAGCCGTGGCTTTGGCCGAGCAGATAGTCCGGCGTTTTCGACGAACAACCGATCCCCGACAATTTCGCCACCCGATGCGGCTCGATGTTGAGCTCGTAACACGCCTGGATCAACGCCGCCGAAATCGAATCGTGACCGCAACCCGCGCACAAGGTCGAGATCGCACCTTCATAGTCGCGCCGCGTGAATCCCAAATCGTTTTTCTCAAGCGCCGGATGGCGGAATTTCGGCTTGACCAAATACGTCATGACACGACCCTTGCCCGCGCGGGCTTCCCGAAGGCTTTCAATCGCGCCTCCACTTCCGCCGTGATGAAGCGCGCCGTGATCGGCGTACCGTCGTAATGCAAAATGGAAATGAAACGCGCCGGGTCGATCGCACCCTCGTTGACCAGCAGCATGCGCATCTGGGCATCGCGATTCTGCTCGATCACGAACACCTGCTCGTGTGCGTTGACGAATTCGATCACTTCGTCCGCGAACGGAAACGCACGCAGACGCATGGTGTCGATATGAACGCCCCGGCCCTCGAGCGCGGCCATCGCCTCGTCCATGGCAGCCGAAGTCGAGCCGAAATAGATTGCGCCATACCGCGATACCTGCTTGGCCTGCCGGATCACCGGCTTGGGCACCATCTGCTTGGCCGTATCGAACTTTCGCAACAGGCGTTGCATGTTGTCGACGTAGTCGTGGCCTTCTTCCGAATATTTTGCATAGCGGTTGCGCGACGTGCCGCGCGTGAAATAGGCGCCCTTGTTCGGATGCGTCCCCGGCAGCGTGCGGAACGGAATGCCGTCGCCGTCGACGTCGAGATAGCGCCCGAACTCCTTGCCCGCCTCAAGCTCCTCAGCCGTCATCACCTTGCCGCGATCGTAGGCGCGCCGGTCGTCCCACGCGAACGGCTTGGTCAGCCAGTCGTTCATGCCGATGTCGAGATCGAGCAGCACGAAGATCGGCGTCTGCAGCCGCTCCGCGAG
The DNA here is from genome assembly GCA_031413635.1 of Alphaproteobacteria bacterium. Taxonomy (GTDB): domain Bacteria; phylum Pseudomonadota; class Alphaproteobacteria; order Micropepsales; family Micropepsaceae; genus SZUA-430. The sequence continues at coordinate 1,473 of JANOFM010000281.1, forward strand.
ATCGAACGATTGCGCCGAGAACTCGAACGCCTCGCCCGGATCCTCCGGCAGCAGCAACACGTGCTTCGTGTCGCCGTGACTGGCATAGGCGCAAATTTTCAGGTCCGATTGTTGCGTGCGCGTCGGCATTCCGGTCGACGGCCCGCCGCGCTGGATATCGAAAATCACCGCGGGCACTTCCGCGAAATAGGCAAGTCCCAGAAATTCCTGCATCAACGAAATGCCCGGCCCCGACGTCGCCGTGAACGCTCGCGCCCCGTTCCAGCCCGCGCCGATCACGGTCCCGATCGCCGACAATTCGTCTTCGGACTGCACGATCGCGTAGCGGTTCTTTTTCGTTTCCGGATCGACGCGCAATTTCTTGCAATGCGCCCCGAACGCTTCCGCCATCGAGGTCGACGGCGTAATCGGATACCACGCGGCAACCGTGGCCCCGCCGTAAACCGCACCCAGCGCCGCCGCATCGTTGCCGTCGATGAAGATACGATCGCCCACCTTGTCGGACCGGCGAATTTTTAGCCCGCACATGTCCTTCAGGTGCTCGTGCACGTAGGCGCGGCCGAGACCGAGCGCCTCCAGGTTCGGCTTGATCAAACGGTCCTTGCCCGCATACTGCTCGCCGACCAGCTTTTCGATCTCGCCGTGCTCCATCTCCAGCAACGCACCCAACGCGCCAACGCAGATCACGTTCTTGAGCAATTGCCGGTCGCGCGGATTCTCATAGCGGCTGTTGGCCATCTCCGTCAGCGGCACGCCGATCACATTGACGTCGTCGCGAAACTTCGAGCGCGGCAACGGCTTCGACGAATCGTAAAACAGATAACCGCCCGGATCGATCGAGGCGACGTCCTTGTCCCAGGTCTGCGGGTTCATCGGCACCATCAGATCGACGCCGCCGCGCCGCCCGATCCAACCTTCGCCCGAGACGCGCACCTCGTACCAGGTCGGCAGGCCCTGGATGTTCGACGGGAAAATGTTTCGCGTCGCGATCGGCACGCCCATGCGCAGGATCGAGCGTGCAAACAACTCGTTCGCGCTCGCCGAACCTGAACCGTTGACGTTGGCGAATTTGACGACGAAGTCGTTCGTCGCCTCTATCGGCTTTGGCATGACCCGCCCGCTTGTGCCGTTTCAAGAAGAAATTTCTGCATGTCCCACGCCCCTGTCGGGCAGCGTTCGGCACAAAACCCGCAGTGCAAGCAAAGATCCTCGTCCTTCACCATCACCCGGCCCGTCTTCAAACCGTCTGCGACGTAGAGGTCCTGCGTCGCGTTCTTGGCCGGCGCCGTCAGACGCGCGCGCAAGTCCTTTTCCTCGCCAGTGTGCGTGAACGTGATGCAATCGAGCGGGCAAATGTCGACGCACGCGTCGCATTCGATGCACAATTTTGCCTCGAACACGGTCTGCACGTCGCAATTCAAACAACGCTGCGCCTCGTCGAACCCGAGTTTGCGGTCGAAGCCGAGCTCGACTTCCGCCCGCACGTCCTTCAACGCCACTTCGTTCGGCAGATGCGGCACCTTGAAGCGAAGATCGTTCGAGATGTCGTTGTCGTACGACCACTCGTGAATGCCCATCTTCTGGCTCATCAGATTGACCAGCGGCGGCGGCCGGTCCTTCACGTCGCGCCCATGGGTGAATTGGTCGATCGAGATCGCGGCACCATGCCCGTGCGCCACCGCCCAGATGATGTTCTTTGGCCCGAACGCCGCGTCGCCGCCAAAAAACACTTTCGGGTTCGACGACTGATATGTCGCCTCGTCGACAACTGGCATGCCCCATTTGTCGAACTCGATGCCGGCGTCTCGCTCGACCCACGGGAAGGCGTTTTCTTGACCCACCGCGACCAGCACGTCGTCGCATTCCATCTTCACGTCCGGCTCGCCCGACGACACCAGACTGCGCTTGCCCTTCGCGTCGAAGACGGCCTTCACCTTCTCGAACACGACGCCGGTCAACTTACCGTTGATGTGGGAGAACGACTTGGGCACCAGGAAATTGTGGATCGGGATACCTTCCCGCATCGAATCGTCTTTCTCCCAAGGAGACGCTTTCATCTCCTCGAAGCCCGAGCGCACCACGACGCGCACATCCTCGCCGCCCAATCGGCGCGAAGTCCGGCAGCAATCCATGGCGGTATTGCCGCCGCCCAGCACGATCACGCGCTTGCCGATTTTTTCGACATGCCCGAACGACACCGAGGCCAGCCAGTCGATGCCGATGTGAATATTCGCCGCCGCTTCGGCGCGCCCCGGAATTTCGAGATTGCGCCCGCGCGGCGCCCCGCAACCGACGAACACGGCATCGAAACCCTCGGCTAAAACCGCCGTCATGCTGTCGACACGCCGGCCCAGCCGCAGCTCCGGCTGCAAATCGGTGATGTAGCCGACTTCCTCGTCGAGCACGGTCTCGGGCAGACGAAATTTCGGAATCTGCGTCCGCATCATCCCGCCGGCAAGCCGATCCTGATCGTAGATCACGACGTGATAGCCCAGCGGCAGAAGATCGCGCGCCACCGTCAACGAGGCCGGTCCGCCGCCGATCAAGGCAATCCGCTTACCGTTTTTTTGCGTCGCGGGCTTCGGCAGGCGATGACGAATGTCGTCCTTGTTGTCGGCGGCGACGCGCTTCAGGCGGCAGATCGCCACCGGTTCGTCTTCCACGCGCCCGCGCCTGCATGCCGGCTCGCATGGCCGATCGCACGTCCGCCCCAGAATCCCGGGAAACACATTCGAATTCCAGTTGACCATATAGGCGTCGGAATACCGGCCCGCCGCGATCATCCGGATATACTCCGGCACCGGCGTATGCGCGGGGCACGCCCACTGGCAATCGACGACTTTGTGAAAATAATCGGGATTCGAAATGTCGGTGGGCTTCATCCCCGGTCGTTGTCGTTTGGCCGGCGCATCGAGGGCGTCGATACTCATAGTGCGTACAGTCCTCCGCTGGGCCGCATTCGTTTTCAGCGTCGTGAAGCGATCCCGCGGGCGACACTATAGACCCCGCCCCCGTCTCCGCCAGAGGCCGTCTCGCCTCACATTTCCCCTAATTCTTTCATGGGGTTGCCCGTTGCGCAGGCAACGAACGCCATCTATTGACCATCTGACTCGCACCAACGAGCGCCAGCCATGCCAGACCTCGCGTCGGAACTCTCCAAACACTCGCGCCGCCTCCCTCCCCCGCGGCTGCGCCGGGTATGCGATCCGAAGTCGCTTGCCTTCAAAACCACCGCCGAACTGAAACCGTTCGAAGGCTTGATCGGCCAGGCCCGCGCGCTCGAAGCACTCGACCTCGGCGCCCGCATCGACAAGCCGGGATTCAACGTCTTTGTCCTCGGCGAACGCGGCACCGCCCGCCACGGCACGGTCCGCGCCTTGATCGATCAGTACGCCGCAAAAATGCCCGCCCCTTCGGATTGGGTCTATGTCGCTAACTTTACCCAAGCCGACCACCCCCGCGCCATCGCGCTACCGCCGGGTCGCGCCCAAAAATTCAAAGCCGCGATGGACGACGCCATCGACGAGCTGCAGTCGTTGATCCCCACGATCTTCGAGAGCGACGAATACCAGGCACGCCGCCGCACCGCGGTCGACAGCGTCAACGAGCAGCAAGAACACGCCTTCGAAACCTTGAGCGAAAAGGCACGCGCTCAGCACTTCGCGCTGCTGCGCACGCCCGTCGGTTTCACCTTCGCTCCCATTGTAGAGAGTGGCGTCATGAAGCCGGAAGACTTCAACGCCTTGCCGGATGTCGAACGAAAAGCGATCGCCGACAAACTCGAACCATTGCAGAAGGAACTCTCCGTTCTGCTCGAACACCTGCCCGGTTGGGAACGCGAACGCCGCCAGAAAGTGACGGAACTCAATCGCGAATACGCCCATCTCTCGGTCATGGACGTCTTGAAAGGCGTTTGCCGGGCCTTTGCCGATCTTCCCGAGGTGCTGTCGCACATCGAAGCAGCAACCCAAGAACTCATCCGCCACGCTGGATTGTTCCGCGTCTCCTCGATTGCCAAACGCGAAGAGGTCGTGCCCGGCGTCGCGGTGGCCGATCTCACCACCGAGTCCGACCCGCGCCTGCGCCGCTTTCGCGTCAACCTGTTGGTGGGTGATGGAGCGAAATCCGCCGCACCCATTGTGGTCGAAGACAACCCATCGATGGGCAATCTTGTCGGCCGCATCGAACAGCAGGCGCAAATGGGCGCGCTGTTCACCGACTTCACGCTGATCCGCCCCGGCAGCCTTCATCTCGCCAACGGCGGATATCTCTTGATCGACGCACGCCGGTTGCTGCTCGAGCCCTACGCCTGGGAAGTACTCAAGCGCTGCTTGCGCGCCCGGACGGTGACGATCGAATCGCCGATGGACCGCGTCTCGATCATGAGCACGCAGTCGCTGAAGCCCGACCCCATCCCGCTCTCGACCAAGGTCATTTTGTTCGGCGACCGGCAACTTTATTACACTCTCTTCGAAGGCGACCCCGACTTCGCGGAACTGTTCAAGATCGCCGTCGACTTCGAAGACACGGTCGATTGGAGCGCTGATTCCGTTACGGACTACGCACAATTGATCGGCTCGATCGCGCACCGCGAGAGCTTGCGCCCGCTCTCCGCCGAAGCCGTCGCTCACGTGATCGAGGAACTCGGCCGCGAAGCCGAAGACGCATCGAAACTCTCCTTGCGCATCGGCACGCTCGCCGACCGCCTGCGCGAAGCGGATTTTTGGGCCGCCGAATCGGGCCACACATTGATTGACGCCGCCGACATCGACCGCGCGATGGTCGCTTACGAGCGCAGACACGAGCGCGTCGGTGTCCGTAGCCGCGAACTGATCGAACGCAACATCATGCTGATCGATACGGCAGGCGCCAAAGTCGGCCAGATCAACGCCCTGAGTGTTATGTCGCTCGGCGGCTACGCCTTCGGCAAGCCAAGCCGCATCACCGCACGCGTGCGCATGGGCACCGGCCAGGTCAACGACATCGAGCGCGAAGTCGAACTCGGCGGCCCATTGCATTCGAAAGGCGTGCTGATCCTATCGTCCTTCCTCGCGAGCCGCTACGCCCTCGACCGCCCACCGTCGCTGTCGGCGAGCCTCGTCTTCGAGCAGTCCTACGGCGGCGTCGACGGCGACAGCGCCTCGTCGACCGAACTCTACGCCCTGCTCTCCGCGCTCGCGGAAATCCCGATCCGCCAAAACTTCGCCGTCACCGGTTCGGTCAACCAACGCGGCGAAGTTCAAGCCATCGGCGGCGTCAACGACAAGATCGAAGGCTTCTTCGCCCTCTGCCGCGCTCGCGGCCTCGATGGCACGCATGCCGTCATGATCCCCAAGGCGAACGAACAACATCTGATGCTGCGCCGCGAGGTCGTCGCCGCGGTGGACGAAGGAAAATTCCACATCTTCTCGGTCGCAACCATCGACGAAGGCATCGAACTACTCACCGGCATCCCGGCAGGCGAGCGCAGCAAGAAAGGCGTCTATCCCGAAGGCACGATCAACCGAATGGTCGAAGACAAATTGATCGCCTTCTCCGAAGCCCGCCGCAAATTCGCGCTGAACACCCGCGGCACGCCTTAGGTCTGCAACACCGACACGTCGATATCGGCGATCCGCGTCTTGCCGATCAGCGCCATGCTGGTCGCTAGTTCTTTTCGTATCGTCCCCAACACCGCCGTAACCCCCGCCTCGCCTTTCGCCGCGACCCCATAGGCCCAAGCGCGCCCGATCAAGCACGCTTTTGCGCCCAATGCCAAAGCGCGCGCGACATCCTGGCCCGAGCGAATTCCGCCATCCATCATCACGGTCACCGTATCGCCGACGGCCTCGACGATTTTCGGTAGAGCCGAAATCGACGATACCGCCGCATCAAGTTGCCGCCCACCGTGATTCGAAACAACGATGCCCTGAACGCCTGCCGCGACGGCCTCGCGGGCGTCGTCGGCGTCCAATATCCCTTTCAAAATGATCGGCCCGGGCCACTGGCTTCGCACCCAATCCAAGTCCTTCCACGTAGCACTTGGATCCAACACGGTGGTGGTCCAAGCCAGCAGATCGACAAGACTCTTCGCGCCTTTCACCACGCCGCTCAAGTTTCCGAACGTCAGAGGTTGGCCGCGCAGACCGACATCATAAGCCCAGGCCGGATGCGTGGCGTAATCGAGCAGTCGTCTGAATGACCCCACCGGCCCCAGTTTCACACCCATACCGTTGCGCATGTCGCGATAGCGGGTCGCAAAGACCGGCAAATCCACCGTGTAAATCAGCGCGCCGCATCCCGCGGCCCGCGCGCGCGCCAGTATCTCGCTCGCAACGCCGCGATCTCGCATCATATACAACTGAAACCAAAACGGCATCTTGGTCGCGGCGCGCACCTCTTCGATCGAGCAAATGCTAACGCCCGATAGCGCCATCAGAATTCCAGCCTTCTCGGCGGCGCGCGCCGCCTGAACCTCGGCTCTCCGCGCGAGCATCCCCGCAAACCCCACCGGTGCAAGCAAAACGGGCATCGACAGTTTTTGACCTAGAATCGTCGTCGACGTGTCGATAGCCGACACGTCCTTCAGAATCTTCTGTTTGAGGTAGAAGCGCTGCAGATCGTTCCGATTCGCTCGCAACGTCATCTCATCGAAAGCCCCGCCGTCCACATAGTCGAACTGCTGACGCGGCAAGCGCCGCCGCGCCAGTTCGCGATAGTCGGAAACGGAAGCGGGTGCGAGCATTGGTTGGTCCCTACGAATCTGATTCGCACTCTACCCTACCGGGCGTACTGCCGCCCCAGATCGCCGATCGTTTCGTAAAACTCCGCCACAGTCTCGTCGATAATCTGCTTGACCGGCTTCACGCTGTCGATGCGGCCCGCGACCTGACCCGACAAGGCAATCGAGGCTTCCATGTCGCCACCAAAATAAAGCTCCTTCGCCCGCCCGAACTCCGTCATCACCGGCGGCCCCTGATAGGTCGGCACCAACTCGCGCTCGAGCCGCGTCGTCTTCTCGGTCCTGAGCGCCCGGAGCGCCGGCCGCGAAAACTGATTGAGGAACACGGTGCTCGTATCTTCCGCCTCGATGATCGCGGTCTTCCAATTCTGATGCACCGGCGATTCCGTCGCCGAAACCATCCGCGTCCCCATCTGAACGCCCTCGGCCCCCAAAGCGAACGCCGCGGCCATTGTGCGCCCACACGTAATGCCACCCGCGGCAACAATCGGCACATCCACTTTCTCGCGCACCAGCGGCAACAGCACCATCGTCATCACCGCTTGCGGGTTTTTGAAGCCGCCGCCTTCTCCACCTTCGACGACAAGTCCGTCGACTCCCGCCTCGACCGCCTTGAGCGCCGTCTTCAACGTCGGTACGACGTGAAACACCTTCAGACCCATCGCCTGCAATTCCCGGCAGTACTTGCCCGGATCGCCCGCCGAGGTCGTCACGAACCTGACACCCTGCTTGACTACGGCGTCTTCAACAAACTTCAAAATGTTGGGATCGCGCACGAAGGCCAGCGCCAGATTGACGCCGAACGGCTTCGTCGTCAGCCGCTTCATCGTCTTGATTTCTTCGCGCACGGCGTCGAGTTCGCCCGACGAGGTCTCGATAATGCCGAGGCCGCCCGCGTTCGACACCGCCGACGCCAACTGCGCCCGCGCGATCCACCCCATCGGCGCCTGCACAATGGGATACTCGACGTCGAGCATCTTTGTAATGCGATTGGAGAATTTCATAGTAAGAGCACCCTGATAGCGCGATTTCGCGCGCACCATACCCGAACATGACGCTTTTGATACCCGCCCGGCATTGGCGGCGGCGGCCCTTGCGTGCGAGTATCCGTTTCATGGGGAACGTCGAAATTGTCGGACTGGTTCTAAATGCGGTGGCACTTTACGCTGCGGCAGGCGCGATTTTTTCGCTCGCCTTCCTGGTACTTGGGCTCGCGCGCATCGACGACGGCGCGAAGGGCGCGGGGTTCACGTTTCGTCTGGTGATTCTACCGGGATTGATCGCACTTTGGCCCATCATGCTCATCCGCTGGATCGTCGGCGGCCAGCCGCGCGGAGACTAAACATGCGACTTTGGCAGCGGCGCACCCATCCGTGGATCTGGTTGATCGTGGTCTTGGCCGTGGCGGCGGTGCTCGTGTTGCTGCTTCAAAGCGACCCGGCGATATTGGCGGTGAATTAGCGCCATGGCCGCGACCTACAAACCCGTTCAGTGGAACAAACACAAACGCATCTACGATGCCCTCCTCGTTGGCGGCATCGCACTCTATCTCACGACCTATGTCGCCGTCGGTATGGCCACCGCCGACAGCGCCAACACCTCGATTGAAATCATGGCGATCGGCGCTTTGGGTGCCTGCGCCTTTTTCATGCTTCATGTCGTATTGGCGATCGGGCCGCTGGCGCGATTGTCGCCGATATTTCTGCCGCTTCTCTACAACCGCCGCCATCTCGGCGTGGCGCTTTTTGTCGTGGCGGCGGCGCACGCGACATTTGCGACCGTTTGGTATCACGGCTACGGCGTTCTCAATCCGATCGTCTCGCTGTTCGTCTCGAACCCGCGTTACGACGCGATCGGCGCCTTCCCGTTCGAATCGCTCGGCGTTGCCGCTCTCGCCGTTTTGTTTCTGATGGCCGCCACCAGTCACGATTTCTGGCTGAACAACCTGTCGCCCGCCGTGTGGAAAACGCTGCACATGCTGATCTACCCGGCTTACGGCGCGGTCGTGCTTCATGTGTTGCTGGGCGCCGCCAGCGGCCACGGCGGCAGCCCGCTTTATCTCGGCGCCACAGCCTTGGGCTTCGCACTGATCGCGGGCCTTCACCTCGCGGCGGCCGGTGTTCAAGCCGGACGAGACCGTGCAACGCAAGCCAAATCCTTGGGCGATTGGATCGACGCCGGCCCCGTGGCGGATATTTCGGACAAACGTGCGCGCATCGTTTCAATGGGCGCCACCTCGATCGCCGTCTTTCGCTACGACGGAAAACTCTCGGCGATCTCCAACGCCTGCGCCCACCAAATGGGCCCGTTAGGCGAAGGCTGCATCATCGACGGTCTCGTCACCTGTCCTTGGCATGGCTGGCAATATGACCCGGCCACGGGTCGCTCGCCCGCGCCCTACACCGAGAAAGTGGAAACCTTTGCCGTGCGCATCGATGACGGCCGCGTCTTCGTAAACCCCAAACCTAATGCCAAGGGCACGCCGGCGTCGCCCGCGGTGATCGGCTGACGCGATGACGAAAAAGCCCTCCGAATTCTACGTCGGTTATCTGGCCCTGCCCCCACGCCTGCGATGGGTGCTCGGCGGTCTTGTCACGCTGCTCGCGGCACTCATCGCACTCGATGCCTGGCTTGTTGCCTCTTTCCAACCTGAGGCGGGCGACGGTAACTGGGCCGAAACGCCGCGAGATTTCGTCGGCACGCTCTCGCGCGCGCCCTATCCGGCCTTGCGTGTCAGGGAGAACGGCGCTGTTCGCACCTACATTCTGATTTCCGACGAAAAGCGCAGCGCCGACACCGAACTCGGCCCCGTCGCGGATGGTGCCTCGATCAAGGTCTCCGGCTATGAGATCAAACGCGCCGCCGTCGGCATGATCCAACTCGCCGGCACCGGCGCCGATGTTTCGCTGGTAGGCGGCGAGCCAGCCATCCCCGAAGAACCGCGTGAACTCCACGGCCGTACGGAGCTGACGGGCGAGATTGTCGACTCGAAATGTTGGCTTGGTGTCATGCGGCCCGGCGACGGCCACATCCACAAAGCCTGCGCCAGCCTATGCATCCGCGGCGGCATTCCGCCGATGTTTGTCGTGCGCGGCGGCGATGGCCCGCAAGTCTATTTGCTGACGCTGTTCGACGGCGGCGCCGTGCCGCCGCAAGCGATACTCGAATATGTCGCCGACCCCGTCAGCCTCGCGGGTATCGTCGAAAAGCGAGGAGACTTATTCCTGTTCAAAGCCGACCTTGCCACTCTCAAGCGCAGCCAATAGCCTAACGCCAAATGACCAAACTCAGTTTGATGCTTCTAGTGTGCCTTGCGCTGGCCGGCTGCGGCGACAGCTTTCCGCCGAAAAAATCGGCAGGCGCAAGCCACTCCGTCCGCACCGCTTGCACGACCCCTGAACAAGCCGGCCTTAAGGCCGGCGACGTCACGCGCAAATTGGTCGAAGCCAAGAAAACCGGAAAAATCACCCAAGACCAATATGACGGCTACAACAGCATCATGGGCCAAGGCCTGCGCGCCTGGAGCGAGCGCAACGACCTCGCCGCCTATTGCAACGCCCTGAACCGCATCGTTGCCGACGCCGCGCTGCAATAGACGCAATCGAATTCGACGTCAGGTTGCGGAGTGTTCCGATGACGCCGACGGCGCAAACAGTCCTTCATCGCAATGAAGGGCACGCACCATGGGTTTCCGCATTATTGGATTGGACGCAACGCTGTTCGAACATTTGTTCGGCCTGAGCGACGACGAACTCCAAAAGCACGGCGCAAGACGGTACGTCGCCGACACCAAGCCCGGCTTCCCGTGTCGGGTCTCGTTAGAAGACGCCGAGCCGGGTGAAACCCTTTTGCTGGCGCCCTACAGCCATCAAACCTCGCCCACGGCCTACGCCTCGAAGGGCCCAATATTCATTCGCGAGCGTCAAGCGCCTCGCGCCGAATGGCGCGACAACATCCCCGATCAACTCAAGGTCCGCTTAATTTCGCTCCGCGCCTATGACGCGAGCGGCATGATGATCGATGCCGATGTTGTCGATGGAAACGCGCTCGAACCTCTGATCGAGCGCTTCCTTGCCAACGACACAACCGATTACCTACATGCCCATTTCGCACGTCGCGGCTGCTATGCCGCGCGCATTGAGCGTGCGTAGGCGCTACGCGAAGTTCTTCTCCATCCATAAGACGCCGAACGCGGCGAACGCGGCGGCATCGATCAATTCGCTCGGCGCACGCCCGACGACACCCTGTTGTGCGCCGCCCGTCGCCAGATAGGCCTTCGTGATGAGCGCGAAATAGTCCTCGCCCGGCCAATCCACGATCCCGTTGGAGTCATCCAAACAGTCGATCCAGACGTGTTGCGGCCCCTCCGCGCCCTGCACGACATAGTCCCATCGCGTCCGCCGCTTGGCGGGAACCTGTGCGAGATACTCGGCATAGTGAAGCACCGTCACGGTTTCCGGATCGGCACCGATCCTCAACACCTTGCCGCCCGCGTCGCACAATCTCTGAAGTGGCGAACCCGGGCCGTAGTAGTCGTTCCACGGCTGATCGCGCAGAACCTCCGCCGCACGCCGGCCGCGCGCCGCAAAACGACCGCTCGGATTGTCGCTCAAGAGCGTGCCGGGCGCGCGGCGAAACACCTCGGCAAACCACCCGACCTCGGGCAAGACGGCCGCGCTGCGCCCGTCGAATGGCAGCGTGCCCGCGAGCAGGCGCGCGCGTTCCTCGGCGGGCTTCGAATTGACCCAATCATGCGAGTAATCGCTGCCCAATATCATCATCAGCGTGCCGTCCGCGCCGACGGCCGCCTCCAGCGCAACGAGCAACACTTCCGGCCCGCCCGCGCCGAACTCGCTACGCGCGAGTCCGGTCTTGCGCAGCGAGACGTGCACCATCGCGACGTCTCCCCCGCGAACGCCGAGCGCCGCCAAGTCGCGTTGCAAGCTCGCCTGATCGATCGCTGTCATCGCCCTCCGTTTGCTTCCTTGGCAAGCAGTGTTTTTTTGCGCTTCGTACCGAAGTGATAGCCACCCAAGCTGCCGTCGCTTGCAACGACGCGATGACATGGGATCGCAACCGCAATGGGGTTCGCCCCGCACGCTTGCGCCACGGCACGGTTCGCGCCGGGCTTGCCGATAGACTTGGCAATCTCGGAATAGCTGCGCGTCTTTCCTGCTGGAATCTTGCGCAACGCTTGCCACACGCGCTCTTGAAAGACAGTGCCGCGAATATCGAGCGGCAACGCCAGCGCGCCGGACGGCTCCTCGACCAAAGCCACGACGCGCTCAAGCGCGACGTGCAACACGCCGTCGGCCTCGACAAGGCGCGCCTTCGGAAAGCGCAATTGCACCGCCTCGCGCGCCGCCGTCGCACTGTCGCCGAACGCCAGCGCGCACAACCCGCGCTGGCTCATCGCGATTCCGACATATCCAAGCGAACACCGCGCCACCCCCGTCTGAAGCGTCAGCGCCGCTCCGCCCGTTTTGACGTCGCGAGGTTTGGCGCCCAAACGGCGGCTGGCCTCGTAGGCGCGGCTCGACGAATTGAACCCGGAATCGTAGAGTGCCGCCGTCACCGCCTCGCCGCGCTTCAACCGATCGCGAAACATCTCGACGCGCTTGGCCAATGCATACTGCTTGGGCGACAATCCGGTCGCTTGCTTGAACAGACGATGAAACCGCCCCCCGCTAAAGCCGGAGTCGCGCGCCAGCGCACCCACGCTCGGGATCGTCTCCTCGCGTTCCAAGCGCCGGCATGCCTTTGTGATCATCGCGGCAACTCGAACACCCTGCGCGGGTTCGTCCGGTTTGCAACGCAGACACGCCCGATACCCGGCCGCCCGCGCCGATGCGATATCGTCGAAGAACTCGATATTCTCGCGCTTCGGAGGCCGCGCCGGACAATTCGGCCGGCAATAGATACCGGTCGTCTTCACCGCGATGATGAAGTGCCCCTCGGCATTCACATCGCGCGCCGT
>JANOFM010000282.1:0-6927 GCA_031413635.1 Alphaproteobacteria bacterium
GTGCCAGCCGGGGCGGCCATTGCCCCAAGGGCTGTCCCAGCCCGGCATGGTGGCGTCGGAGGGTTTCCAGAGGACGAAGTCCATCGGGTTTTTCTTGTAGGGCGCGACTTCGACGCGGGCGCCGGCGATCATTTCATCGAGTGCGCGGCGCGAGAGCTTGCCGTAGTCGGGATCGGAGGGGACGTGGAACAGAACGTGGCCCTCCGCCACATAAGCGTGGTTGTTCGCGACGAGCTTTGCGATCATCACGATGATTTCGGGCATCGTTTCGGTGACGCGCGGTTCCAAAGTCGGCGGCAGGTTGCCGAGGGCCAGCGCATCTTCTTGATAAATCTTGGTCGTGCCTTCGGTCAGGTCGCGGATCGAGACGCCGCGCTCCGTTGCGCGGGCGATGATTTTGTCTTCCACGTCGGTGATGTTGCGCGCGTAGGTGACATGGCTTTCGCCGTAGATGTGCCGGAGCAAACGGAACAACACGTCGAAGACGATCACGGGTCTGGCGTTGCCGATATGCGCGAGGTCGTAGACCGTCGGTCCGCAAACATACATGCGGACATTGTCTTTATTTATCGGATCAAAGACGCGCTTTGATCGCGTCGCCGTATCATAGATCGTTAAAGCCATCGTCTTACCCTCGCAAAGCCTTCCCGGTGGGCCGGAGCTTTGGATTCGGTCTTTGACGAGACAGAGAATCGGTAGCGCGGCCGCCTTAGTTTGATTAGCCGCAAATACAAATGAAGAGGGCCGCGTGCGCGAATTGCGCCGCGGCGTTTAGGTCGGAATTGGCCGTCAGCATCGTCACTTGCCAGCATTCCTTAGGCTGCCTGACCGGCGAGCCGTTTGGCCGCCCGTTCGGGTCCGATGAGAGGTAGCAGCTTTTTCATTTCCGGTCCATGGGGCTGGCCGGTCAGGGCCATGCGCAACGGCCTGAACAAAGCCTTACCTTTGGCGCCGGTCTTGGCCGAAACGGCAGTGGTCCATTCGGTCCAAGTCGCATCGGTAAACGGCGCGTTAGGCAACAATGCACGCGCGCCCTCGGCCAAGGCTGCGTCTTCGATCACCGGCTCGATCGGGCCTTCGACGACGCGCCACCAGCCGCGCGCTTCGTTCAAGACTTGGATGTTGTCGCGCACCGCGTCCCAGAACGGTGCGCCGCCGCCGACGCCGAGGCGTGCGAGGTCGGACGAAACGGCATCGAAGGACATGGCGTGCAGTAGCTTGTGGTTGAGCGTCTTGAGATCGTTGGGATCGAAATGCGCGGGGGCGCGCGAAAACTTCCCGAGGTCGAAATCGGCGACGAGTTCGTCGAGCGTGGCGCGCGCGACCACCGGATCGGAGGTTCCGAGTTTGGCGAGCAAGCTGTTGATCGCCTGGGGTTCGATGCCTTCCGCGCGCAGGCCTTCGATGGAGAGCGAGCCGAGACGTTTGGACAATGCCTCGCCGCCGGCGCCGATCAGCATCGAAAAATGCGCGAAGACGGGTATGGGCGCGCCGAGGGCTTCGAAAATCTCGACCTGGACGCCGGTGTTCGTGACGTGGTCCTCGCCGCGGATGATGTGGGTGATCTTGAAGTCGATGTCGTCGACGACGCTGGGCAAGGTATAGAGGAAGCGGCCGTCCTCGCGGATCAACACCGGATCGGAGAGCGACGAGGTTTCGATGTGGACCGGGCCGCGGATGAGGTCGTTGAACTCGACGCTCTTGCCCGAGAGTTTGAAACGCCAATGGGGCTTGCGGCCTTTGGCGTCGAACTCCGCGCGCTGTTCGGGCGTGAGGTTTAAGGCGGCGCGGTCGTACACCGGCGGTTTATGCTGGGCGAGTTGGCGCTTGCGGCGGCGGTCGAGTTCGTCGGCGGTCTCGTAGCAGGGGTAGAGGCGGCCCAGCACGCGCAGCTTTTCGGCGGCGGCTTCGTAAGAGGGTGTGCGCGCGGACTGTTTGTCGAAGAGATCGTGTTTCAGACCGAGCCAGGCCAGATCGGCTTGGATGGCGCGCGCGTTTTCCTCGGTCGAGCGTTCGGTGTCGGTGTCGTCGAGGCGCAGCAGGAATTTTCCGCCGGTCTTGCGAGCGAACAAATAGTTGGTGAGCGCGGCGCGGATATTGCCGACGTGAAGTCTACCGGTTGGACTGGGCGCGAAGCGGACAGTGGTGGTCATGCGTGGACGAATAACAGATTGTCATCCCGGACGTTAGGCGAACCCGAAAGCGAAGCTTTCGGTGTGTGAGCCTTGCGAGCCGCGACCCAGGCGTGACGCCCGCCGAGCCCTGTCTCCTGGGTCCCGGCTCGCTGACTTTTCCAACCGAACCTGCGGTTCGGGGAAAAGTCGCGTCCGGGATGACAACGCTTGGAATTGCTCACGTCGCATCCCTGAAGGCATTCGTTATCGGATAGCGGCGATCCCTGCCGAAATTCTTGCGGGTGATTTTGACGCCGGGCGGGGCTTGGCGGCGTTTGTATTCGGCGATCGAGAGCAGATGCTCGACGCGCTTGATCGTGGCGAGGTCGTGGCCACGATTGATGATGTCCTCGACCGGCATCTCGTTTTCGACCAGGCATTCGAGGATGTCGTCGAGCTTGGCGTAAGGCGGGAGCGAATCCTCGTCCTTTTGGTTCGCGCGCAGTTCGGCGGTGGGCGGTTTGGCGATGACGCGCTCGGGCATGACGCGGCCGGCGGGACCCAGCGCGTGCTTGGGTTTGTGCTGGTTGCGCCACTTCGACAGCGCGAAGACCTGCATCTTATAGATGTCTTTGAGCACGTTGTAGCCGCCGCACATGTCGCCGTAGAGCGTGGCGTAGCCGACCGACATTTCCGACTTGTTGCCGGTGGTCAGAACCATCGGGCCGAACTTGTTGGAGAGCGCCATCAAGGTGACGCCGCGGATGCGCGATTGGATGTTTTCTTCGGTCGTGTCGGGCGATTTGCCGGCGAACTGGGGCGAGAGCATCGCGCCGAAGGCTTTGACGCCCTCTTCGATCGGGATGGTGTCGAGTTGCGCGCCGAGGAGGCGGGAAACCTCGGCCGCGTCTTCCAGGCTGTCTTGCGCCGTGTAGCGCGAGGGCATCATTACGCAGCGCACGTTGACTGCGCCCAACGCGTCGACCGCGACGGCCGCCGTCAATGCGGAGTCGATGCCGCCCGAGAGGCCCAGCACCACGTTGGGGAAACGGTTCTTGCGGACATAGTCGCGCAGACCCAAAACCATCGCGTGATAGATGGATTCGAGACCTTCGGGCAGCGATGCTTTTGCTGCGGGATCGCAGACCCAGCGTTTGCCGTCGCGGCGCCAGTTGGTGATGGCAAGGGATTCCTCCCAGGCCGGCATCTGAAGCGCGAGGCTGCGGTCAGGGTTGATGACGAACGAGGCGCCGTCGAAGACAAGTTCGTCTTGACCGCCGATCTGGTTGAGGTAGGCCAGCGCCAGGCCGCTTTCGACGACGCGGGCGACGGCGATATTGAGGCGCGTTTCTTCTTTCGTGGCTTCGAACGGCGAGCCGTTGGGGACGAGCAGAAATTCGCCGCCGGTCTCGGCGATGCACTCGACGACGTCGCCTTTCCAGATGTCTTCGCAGATCGGCACGCCGATGCGCACGCCGCGAATGTCGATGGGCCCCGGCATCGGGCCCGGCGTGAAGACGCGTTTTTCATCGAAGACGCCGTAGTTCGGCAAATCGACTTTGTAGCGCAGGGCCTTCACCGCGCCGCCGTCGAGGCACGCGAAAGCGTTGTAGAGTTTGCCGTCGTCGAGCCAAGGCGTTCCAATGAGGGTGGCGGGTCCGGAAGTTGTCTCCTTCGCCAACGCCTCGACGGCCGCGCGCGCGTCGGCCTGAAGGGCGGGCTTCAGCACCAGGTCTTCGGGCGGATAACCGACCATGAAGAGTTCGCTGAACAGGACGATGTCGGCGCGCTGTGCCGCCGCGTCGGTGCGCGCTTTGCGCGCCTTGGCCAAATTGCCCGGGATATCGCCCACGGTGGGGTTCAGTTGCGCGAAGGCGATTTTGAGTGAGGCGGTCATGGCCACCTTATGCCCGATTATTCGATGGCGCAGAAATGTTGATCGCCGCTTTTGGCTTTCGCCTTGGCGCAGACGGCGTCCCAGAGCGGCACCATCTGGTCCTGCATGCCCTGCGCCGCTTGTTTGAGGCCGGTGGGCGAGGTATCGGGCCTTGCCCGGCCCGCAAACCACATCGGTAGATAAGGCGTGCCGGGGCACAGGGTGCCAGTCACTACCGCGCGGGCGCATGCCAGCTTGTTGAGGGTGTTGTACCGTTCGACGGCGTCATAGAGGCGCCGGTAGGTATCGCGGTCCGTTGGCGATTCGGCGGTGGCCGGTTGGCCCGCACCCAGGACTTCCAGGCCACGACTGGTTTGGTCCTGCATCACCTCGACGCGGCCGACCATGATGTCGGCTTCGAATTGGGCCTCGTGGTCGACCGGCGCCGCGCGCTTGGGCTGCGCGGCGGTACCTGGCTCGTCGGAATTCATCAAGCCGTCGCACGCGGCGAGCGCGATGGTCAGTCCTGCAATAACGGCGATCGAACGGAGAGTCATACCGCAGATTTGACCGCCGCGACGACGCGGTCAATCTGGTTGTCGGTCAAATAAGGGTGCATGGGCAGGCTGAGCACGCGCCCGGCCAGTTTTTCGCAGACCGGCAGGCCGCCTTTGGGGGCGTACTTCGCGAAAGCCTGATGCTGATGCAGGGACTTGAAATAATAGATCGAGGACGGAATGCCCGCGTCCTGCAGTTTCTTTTGCACGGCTTCGCGGTTGTCGACTTGAATCGTGAACAGGCCCCAGGCGCTTTGCGACCCGGCCGGCACATGCTGGACCTCGACCGCGTTGCCGAGGGCTTGACGATAGCGCTGGGCGATGCGTTCGCGCGCTTTCATTTCCTCGGGGAAGATTGTGAGCTTGGACAACAGGACGGCGCATTGAACCGAATCCAGGCGGCCGTTCACGCCGACGCGGATCGACTCTTTTTTCAGCGCGTCCGTGCCATGCCAGCGAATCGAGGACCAACGCTCGAAGCGGGCGGTGTCGTCGGTGAACATGGCGCCGCCGTCGCCGTAGCAGCCGAGCGTCTTCGACGGATAAAAACTCGTCGCCGTCATATCGGTCAGCGCGCCGATGCGCGTGCCGCCTTGCGCGCCGCCGAGACTTTGGGCGGCGTCGGCGAGGATCAGCATGCCGTGCTTTTTGGCGATGCGATGGAGGCCCGCGTAGTCCGCGGGCAGGCCGTAGAGATCGACGGCCAAAACCATGCGCGGCTTTAGTTTGCCTTCGCGTTTGGTCGTTTCGATTTGGGATTCGAGATGCGCCAAATCTATGTTGCAGGTGTGCGCGTCGACATCGACAAAGACCGGCGTGGCGCCCGCCAACAAGATCGCATTTGCGGACGCATTGTAGGTGAAGCCCGGGAGGAAAACGGCATCGCCGGCGCCCAAGTCTTCGGCCATCAGGGCAATGACGAGCGCGTCGGTGCCGCTGGCGACAGCTAGGCCGTGTTTGGCGCCGACATAGGTTGAGAGTGTTGCTTCCAACTCGCCGACTTCGGGGCCGCCGATGAAGGCGCCGTGATCCAAAACCTTTTGCCAGCGCTTTTCGATGTCGGCGCGCAGACGCTTTTTCGGCGTTTCGAGGTCGAAGAAACGGATCGGGCCCGCATCCGTTGTCACGGAGCGGGTCTCGGTCTTGGCGGCTTCAGGCATTGGCAAGTCTCTTTTCGGGGCGCGCGATCTTGGCTGCGTCGAGAATGGCGAGAGCCGTCTCAAGCGCGCGACGGGCTTCGAGGGGGGCGATGGCGGCTGGCTTGTTTTCGCGGACCGAGCGCAGGAACTGGGCGACGCCGTGTCCGAGCGGGTCGGTCGAGGGGCACGGCATCCCCCCGATTTCGCTGACGCTGCCCAGCGCGCGCAGTTTGCGCGGCGTGGTGTTGGTCATTTCGCGGGTCAGGAAGTCGATGAAAATCTCGCCGTCCGGATAGGTGATGCGCATGAAGCGCTTGCGCGCCTCGGCCATGCGGCTGGCGAACAGTTCGACCTTCATGCCGCCGTCGAGCACGATGTCGGCGGAGACTTCGTCCGAACGGCCGTAGATGGAACGTTGATCGGCCCGGAGGGTTACGATGTCGGCTGGGTTCAGCTGATGGACCAGATCGAGGTCGTGGATCATCAGGTCGAGGACGACGCTGACGTCGGTGTTGCGCGGGTTGAAGGGGGCGGCGCGGTGGCTTTCGATCTTGAGCGGTATCACCTTGCCGTCGAACAGACCCAGGTGGCGCATGACGAAGCGTTCTTGGTGGCCGGTGTGCAGGACCAAGCCTTGGCGTTCGGCGACGCGGATCAAGGCATCGGCTTCGCGCAGGTTCGCGGCCAAGGGCTTTTCGACGAAGACGTGCTTACCCTGGTTGAGGCAAGCGACGCCGATCTCGCCGTGAAAGCGCGCGGGGGCGGCAATCGTGACCACGTCGACGTGAGGCAGCATACAACGCCAACCCGCGAAGGCAGTGACCATGAACTCGCTCGCGAGACCCTGGGCGCGATCTTCACTGGTGTCGGCGATGCCGACCAGCTTAACGCCGGGTAAGCTTGCGTATTTCTGCGCGTGCAGGCGGCCGAACGCGCCGGCGCCGATGACGCCTGCGCGGATTTCACGTTGGTGATGGGAAGTAGGCTTCGTCAATGGAACCGGCTCGCAACTCTGTTTCGGCGCAACTCAAACGTGCGCGGCATGATCCCCCCTTTGATTCCCATAGGCTACAGGGGTACATGCCGCAGTAATTCAACAAATATTGCAGGCTTGTCACCGGCGCCCTTGTCCCTGGCGTGCATGACAGGCCAAAGTATGGTTGACGCCATTCCTTATCCCCAACTCTGGAGACTTTCATGCGCAATCTGAAGGGTCACGAAATCCGCTTGAAGAGCCGGCC
>JANOFM010000283.1:0-4991 GCA_031413635.1 Alphaproteobacteria bacterium
TCGATTGGCAATGCCGCGCCAAACGCATGCCAACCCTCCTCATTCACGGCACCGACGACGAATACATGCCCTTCGCCGGCGGCCGCGTCGCGGCGAAGAAGTCGTTTCGCGATTTGGGAACGGTGCTCGGCGTCGACGACACGATCGCAGCCTTCAAACGCATCAATGGCTGTTCCGCCGTCAAGGAAACGAAGACGGTTGATACCGTCGGCCGCGACAGGACCAAAGCGGTGATCACCGACTACGAATGTTCGAATGCGCCGCTCAAACACATCGTCATCGAAGGCGGCGGTCATACCTGGCCCGGTGCGCGCGAGAACGTCGTCGGTGAATTATTGTTGGGCCGGACAAGCCAGGATATCGACGCCACGGCGGAAATCTGGACTTTCCTCAAGTCGTTACCCGCGCATTAACGTTCCCGCGGCCCGCCGTCATCCGGGAAATGTTAAGCCGCCTTTTAAGCGAAACTGGGATGCTGCGAGGCCGGAGAGTGGGCCGGATCGCATGGCAAATACCGCAGCAAAAGACAGACCGCTGATCTTGGTGTCGCAAGACTACGATCCCAAGGCGTGGGAGACGCTCGAGTCCGGCGAAACCGAATTCGAATCTTGGGCGGCAGTAGCTCAGGATTTGTGGGGGCTCGGATGCTACGGGCCCGGCCAGCACGACGCGATGCTGCAAGGCCTGAACGGCGTTGCGATCCACAAGTCGAAGGTCGTCGGCGTCATCGGCTCGACGTTGGGTGGCATCGGTGTCATCGCCGAGGAAAACAACGCCGACATCGACGTGATGGACTGCAATGCGGAACTGCTCCAAAAAAATCCACAGCCGCAGGCCGAAGCGAAAGGCGGCAAATTTCTAAAATTCTCGGCTTGGGATTCGCAGAAGATTCAAATGCCCTCGGCGCGATATCACGGTTTGGTCTGCGCCGGAGCAATAGCGCTCACGCCGAACCTCCAGAACACGGTTCAATCTCTGACTTCAGCGGTCAAGCCCGGCGGGTTCCTTTTCATCGACGAAATTTTCGTTGCCGATCCGTCGGCCGCAACCCTGATTGCGCAAGGCATCGCCCGGTCGGGCGAAAAACTGCATCTTCGCCCGCAAGATGAGATTACCAACGCACTGCAAGACGCGTCGCTCGAATTACGCTCGAATGTTTCTTGCAGCGATCTGTTGATGGACTCAATCCGCAAGGGTTTGTTGGGCGGCAAAGACATCGCCCAAATCCTCACCACCATCCCTGCGCCCTTTCGTAAACAGCGCATGATGGCGTTCGTCGGCGAATTGCAGCGCGCGGCCGTATTTTACCAGGCATTGGATAAGGGCTTGGCAACAGCCGCACGCCTTGTCTGCCGCAAAGCGGACGACTTTTAGACCAAGCGGAACGGGCGTGGTTCAGGAACTGCGCCGATTGTGGGTGCTTGGTCCCGCCTGCCCACAAAGAGACGCCGGTTTCGTGCTGCCGTGCCCTTGACTTCACCCACCCCGCCACGCGACCACTTCGCCCGACGAGACCGAGTGCAAGCCGCCGTGGCGTAACTGGCGATCAGCGTGGGATTTGAACCACGGGGAAGCGCGACGACGGGGTCTTTGTCAGCCGCACGCCTGGGCATATCGCTTGCGTCAAACGCAACTCTAAGCCTTGGAGGCACCCATGACCGACTACCGTGCGGCACTCAAAGCGACCGACCCCGAAATCTACGAAACGCTGATCGGCGAGGAAAAACGCCAGCGTGAAGGCGTGGAGATGATCCCGTCGGAGAACTACACCTTCCCCGAAGTCTATGCGGCGTTGGGTTCCGCCTTCACCAACAAATACGCCGAAGGCTATCCGGGCCGGCGCTATTACGGCGGCACCGAATTCGTCGACGTCATGGAAAACCTAGCGCGCGACCGGGCTAAGGAAATCTTCCGCGCCGAACACGCCAACGTCCAGCCGCTCTCCGGCTCGCCGATGAACCAGGCGGTGTATCTGGGTTTCATCGAACCGGGCTCGACGATCCTCGCCATGGATCTTTCCCACGGCGGCCACCTCACCCACGGCGCGCCGGTCTCGCACATGGGCAAGATCTATCGCTTCGTGCGCTACAAGACGAACCCGGAAAACGGCGCCATCGATTTCGACCAGCTGCGCGATGTCGCGAAGAAGGAAAAGCCGAAACTCGTCGTCTGCGGTTACTCGTCCTACCCGCGCGACTACGACTACAAGCCCTTCAAGCAAATCGCCGATGAAGTCGGCGCGCTGACCATGGCCGACGTCAGCCACATCGGCGGCTTGATCGCCGGCGGCGTCATGCGCAACCCGATGGATGCGGGCTTCGACTTTATGACGACGACCACGCACAAATCGCTGCGCGGTCCGCGCGGCGGATTGATTCTGTGCAAGAAAGACCACGCCAAAGCCATCGACCAATCCGTGTTCCCGGGCCTTCAAGGCGGCCCGCACATGAACCAGGTCGCGGCCACCGCGGTGACTCTGAAACTCGCGGCGCAACCCGCGTTCAAAACTTACGCCGCCCAAGTGTTGAAGAACGCCAAGGCGCTGGCGACGGAATTTACGAACGCCGGCGTGCATCTCGTCACCGGCGGCACCGACAACCACCTGCTCGTGATCGACGTGATCAAGAGCTTCGACATCAACGGCGCCATCGCCGAAAAGGCGCTCGACCACGCCGGCATGACCACGAACAAGCAGGTCATCCCCGACGATCCGAACCCGCCTTTGCGTCCCTCGGGCGTGCGCCTGGGAACGCCTGCCGCCACCACGCGCGGCATGAAGGAGAGCGAGATGAAGCAGATCGCCCGCATCATGGTCGAAGCAATGAAGAACTACGGCGATCCCAAGCGCCTGGAAGGCTTGCGCCAGGAAACGCGGGTGATGTGCTCCCGCTTCCCGGTGCCTGGCCTCTGATGCCATTGCGCCTTCGCATCGAGACGGCACGCTTGACGCTCGTGCCGATCTCGACGCGATGGACGGATGACTTGCATCGTCTGTTCAACGAGCCGGTCGTGGCGGAGTGGCTGTTCCTCACCGGACCGCCGACGCTCGAAGAAGTCGAAGCGCGCACCAAGGGCCATGAGGCGGTCTGGCAACAACGCGGCTACGGCATGTTCGCGGTGACGGAGAAGGCCACCGACCGCTTCGTCGCCCGCGTCGGCGCCATGGTCACCCCCGAAACCGGCCGCGTCGAAATCGCCTGGTCGACCGTGACCGAGGCGCACGGCAAGGGCTACGCCTCGGAAGCGGCGAAAGCGTCGATCGACTTCACCTTCGCGATTTCGAACCTCGAAGCGCTCGACTGCTACCTGCGCCCGGACAACACCGCCTCGCGCCGCGTGGCCGAGAAGGTGGGGTTCGCCTACAAGGACACGCGCTTTCTCTACGACCGCCCGCTGCGCTACTACAAAATGGCGCGCCCATGATGTGGACTTGTCCACCGCCCCCCATTTTCCCCGCTCATTCGCGTGCGCCTCTGGCCGCCGAGGAGCTCATAGCTCAGCGGTAGAGTGTCTTTTGTCGAAGGGTCGCTTGTCCGATCCCTGGCGGGGTCACCCGATCTTGCCGTTTTGGCCGCGCGCGGGTCGAGGATTGTCACGAAATTGGCGCACGATTTCGGCGCCTATGTCATCAAAGCGGCATTGCCTTTGGCGTGATGGCGGCCATGTCTTCTCGGTTGGTTTTGGTATCGGCGTCTAGGTCGGGAGTTCTGCATGTCGCGAGCTGTATTGGTTGCGGGTTTGGTTGTGGCGTTGGCTCCGGGCGCGCTGGCGGACGGTCCGCCGGCCGGTGCGAGTAAAAAGGACTGGACCGTCGTTGTCGGCGGCGGCGGCCTTTATGCGCCCGATTATCAGGGCTCGGACGATTACGAGTTCCGTGCGCTTCCCTATATCCGCGTTCAGTATCAGGACTGGCTGACCTTCTCGGTTCCCGAAGGGTTGAAAGTTGAGGTCGTCGATGAGAGCGGCTTTAAAGCGGGCGTGCTCGCGGGCTATCGCTTCGACCGCGACGCCGGCGACAACATCGCGCTCGCGGGCTGGGGCGATGTCGACGGCGCATTCGAACTGGGCGTCTTTGCCGACTACAAGATCGAGGCAATCAAGCTGTCCCTTGACGCACGCCAAGGCGTCTCCGGCGACGACACGGGCCTGATCGCGACGCTCTCGGCGCGTTACGAAACCCGCATCGCCGGTACAGTTGTTTCGCTCGGCCCGAAGGTCTCGTGGGTCGACGACGACTACGCCCAAACCTATTTCGGCATCACGCCCGCTCAAGCGGCGGCCTCCGTTTTGGGTTATGCGCCTTATGCGGCCGATGGCGGCATCAAAGACTATGGCGTGGGCTTGACGGTCGTCATGCCGCTGGGCGACGCATGGTCGCTGACCGGTCTTGCAAGTGTGAGCCGGCTCACGGGCGACGCCGCCGACAGCCCCATTGTCACCACGGAAGGATCGGAGACCCAGGTAACGCTTGGCCTGTTCGCAGGCTATCGTTTCTGACGGGCGACACTGCAAGTCCTCAACGGGTGAACCCAATGAAGCGCACGGCCCCGGCATGATTTGCCGCGGCGCTGGGCTGACCGTTTCGCCGAAGTCATGGCGAAGGCGGATTGACCCAACGCCCCCCCGTCCGTAGGTTCCGCCCTCTTTCGCGGGCGCTCACTAACCGCCGCCCGCCGGTGGAGCCCATAGCTCAGCGGTAGAGCATCTGACTTTTAATCAGAGGGCCGATGGTTCGATCCCATCTGGGCTCACCACACTTCCAGATTTTTGGCCGCCATTCCGCCAGGATTTCTGCTGTTTTTGCAGGTTGGCGGCCCCGAAGTGATTTGGTTAGCAAAAGATTAATTTTATACAAAGTGGTCTACCCACCCCAAGATGTTGTAGCGGAGTGACACATACTGTGGCCGATTATTGTCCACACACTAAATGCGTGTGTAACTAGCCCTCAGACGATTCGTTGTAACACTGAGGGGATTCACGATGAGATTTGC
>JANOFM010000284.1:0-3369 GCA_031413635.1 Alphaproteobacteria bacterium
GAGTTCGAGGAAATGCGCTCCACCTGGTTCCAGATCATTCCGGAGGCACGGATAGCATTGGGACAATCTCAGGCCTCGGACGCGACCTTAGCTTCAGGCGTGCGTTCCGGCAGGCGTTTCAGACGGATTAAAGGGACGCTATGCAAATTTCCTCGATCCCCACATCCGCAAATTCTCACCCCGCCCGCGCCACGCCCTCCGCCCACGGCTTGATCTTCGCCAACGTCTTCGCCATCGCCGCCTTCGCGACCTCGGTGTCGTAGTCCGCCTGCAAGCGCAGCCACCAACCGTCCGACAGCCCGAAGAACCGGCACAGACGCAAATCCGTGTCGGCGGTGATAACGCGACGCCCCGCGCGAATCTCGCCGATGCGCTGCGCCGGG
Organism: Alphaproteobacteria bacterium; assembly: GCA_031413635.1. Taxonomy (GTDB): domain Bacteria; phylum Pseudomonadota; class Alphaproteobacteria; order Micropepsales; family Micropepsaceae; genus SZUA-430. Next base: position 384 of record JANOFM010000284.1, read on the forward strand.
ACGTCGATCTCCTTCGCCAGCCGGGTGTTGCTCATGCCCAACGGCTTGAGAAACCCCTCCGTCAACATCTCGCCCGGAGAAACGGAACTCAACTTCTTACCCATGGCGTTCTCCGTCAGTGGAAATCCACGATTTCAACGTCTTCGGCGTCCGCGCCCGTCCAGCAAAGGAATTTGGGTAACGCTAAACCTAGTTATGGCCTTCAACTCGCATCTGGTCGCGAAGGGCGTGAGAACACCGGCGGCCTTCCCGTTTTGAACCCAAATCGCTGACCGCGGGCGCCGGCACGAAGCCAAGACGTGGCGGTCATTGCCACGACACCCGGCCAGACTTCATTATTCCCGCAATCGCTATTCGTCCGCCGGGCCGTGGGGCCGCGACAAGATGAAGGCGCACACCCCAGCCATCACCAGCACCTGAACCGCCATCACCATGTCCCCCGCGCCGAGCCCCCAACTGGCGAGCAGCGTCATGCCCATCACCACCACCGCCGATGCCTTCGCCCGCGGGCTGATCGCGCCGAAGCGTTGCCAATTGTCGATGAAAGGCCCAAACCGAGGATGGCTGGTCAGCCAATGATGCAAACGTGGCGACGATCGCGCAAAGGCGTAGACGGCCACCAACAGAAAAGGCGTGGCAGGCACGAGCGGCAGAAAGACGCCGGCAATACCGAACCCGGTCGCCGCGTACCCGAGCATAAGCCACAGCCATCGCGTCGTCATCGGCATTGAGTTGTCCAAGCCGGAAGATGGAGTCCTGACCTAGCAACTGCGTCGACGCTCGTCCATGTCGCAATCGAAAACCCGCACACTGGCGCGCACACGCCCGCGCCGCTAAGACTCCCCCATGCTCGAACTCTTCCTCGCCTCGCTCGTCACCTTCTTCGTCGTCATCGACCCGCCCGGCGTCACGCCGATGTTTGCGACCTTGACGCAAGACATGGCGCCCGCTTGGCGCCGGCGCATGGCCTGGAAGAGCGTGGCGCTCGCCACCGCGATCTTGCTCGGCTTCGGCTTTGGCGGCGAATGGCTGTTGGACAAACTGCACGTCAGTCTCGACGCCTTTCGCATCGCCGGCGGCATACTGCTGTTCCTGATCGCGCTCGACATGTTGTTCGAAACGCGCACCCAGCGCCGCGAGGCGCGCAACGAAAAAGTGCTGGAGGAACGCCGCACCCATCCGGGCGAACACGATGACATCTCGGTGTTTCCGTTGGCGATCCCCCTGCTCGCGGGTCCAGGCGCGATCGCCTCGATCATGTTGCTCTTCGCCCAGCACGACGCATGGACCGCGCGCGCCGCTATCTTGGCCGGGATGGGCGCCAATCTCGTGTTGACGCTCGCGGCCTTCCTAGTTGCCGCTCGCTTGAGCCATATGATTAGCGCCACGGTCGTTGCGATGATCACCAGGATCTTCGGCATCATCCTGGCCGCGCTCGCGGCTCAGTTCACCATCGACGGAATCAAGGGCGCATTTGGCTTGGGGTGACGGTAGGGCAAGTGCTGCATCCACCTTGCCTCGCTCACCATTTCGCGGCATGAACCGCCCATGATCACCGGCCCCGCCTCGCACAGTTTCATCTCGCAACGTCTGCGTCTTCGCTATGTCGATTGGGGCAACCAGGAGGCGCCGCCGCTCATCCTGCTGCACGGCGGCCGCGATCATTCGCGCAGTTGGGATTGGACGGCCGAGGCGCTTCGCCGCGACTGGCACGTCATCGCGCCCGATCTGCGCGGCCACGGCGACAGCGACTGGTCGCCCAGCGGCGACTATGGCGGCATGGCCAATCTCTACGACCTGGCCCAACTCATTCATCAACTGAAACTTGCGCCGGTGACGATCGTCGCCCACTCCTACGGCGGCAATATCGCGCTGCGCTATGCCGGCGTCTATCCGGCGAACGTCAAGAAGCTTGTCGCCATCGAAGGCCTGGGACCTTCCCCCAAAATGCTGGCCGAGCGTCTCGCCAAACCGGTCGACCAGCGCCTGCGCGATTGGATCGATGCCAAACGCGGCGTCGCCGCGCGCACGCCGCGCCGCTACGCGACGCTCGACGACGCCTTCAAACGCATGAAAGAGGAGAACGATCACCTCTCCGACGAGCAGGCGCGCCACCTGACCATCCACGGCGTCAGCCAGAACGAAGACGGCAGCTACAGTTGGAAGTTCGATCCCTACATGCGCGTTTTCCCGCCCTTCGACATCGCGCAGGACGAGACGGAGGTGCTGTGGGCGGCGATCGCCTGCCCGACGCTCTTGCTCTACGGCGCCGATAGCTGGGCATCGAACCCGGAAAAGGACGGCCGCGCCAAACATTTCAAGACCGCGCGCGTCGTTACGATCCAAAACGCCCGCCACTGGCTTCACCACGATCAGTTCGACCAGTTCATGGCCGAACTGCGCGCCTTTCTTTAGCGCCGCCCCGCCAACCGCGTCAGCAGCACGCGCCAATGCGTCAGCCCGGCGTAAAATGAATCGACCGGCACGCGCTCGTTCAAACCGTGCGAAAGATCGTCGCTGTCCTTGATGAAAATCTCGCTGACGCCGTAAGTCGGAATTCCCGCCGCGCGATAGAACACGCCGTCGGTTGCCCCCGACGACATCGACGGCACGATCGGTACGCCGGGATAGTTCGCGTGCACCGCCGCCGTCACCGCGGCGACCACGTCTTGGCGCAACGGCGACGCATCGCTGGCCGTATATTTGTCGGCCGCCGCGACTTCGATCTTCGCGCCGACCAACTGCTTGAGCTTCGCCTGAACCTTTTCGATCGAAATGCCGGGGAAAATACGGCAATTCACCGTCGCCACGACGCTTTGCGGCAGCGCGTTGTCGGCATGCCCGCCTTGAATGAGCGTCGGAATGCACGTGGTGCGCACTTTGCCGACCTGGAACGGATCGGCCGACAAAACGCGCGCCGCGCGCTTGTCGCCGGGGCGCGCCGCAAAGCGCGCCATCGCCCGCCCGATCGCGCCTTTCGTCACCC
>JANOFM010000285.1:0-2158 GCA_031413635.1 Alphaproteobacteria bacterium
TCTCCGCCGTGATCCCGTCTCGGATCAAGCCTTGCTGGTTCGGCACCTCAAGCTCGAGCCGGAACGTGCGCGTCGCCTGATTTGAACTCTTGGCGATGAAGCGCACCGTACCGTCGATGCGCTCGCCCGAAATCAGCTTGGCCCAGCCCTTGTCGCCGATGCGAATCTGCGTCACGTCTTTTTCCGAAACCTGCCCCACCACCAAGAACGGATCCTGGTCGACGACCAAGGCGCACGGTTGGCCCGGCGACAGGTAATCGCCGACATCGGCCATGCGATCGTCGACCACGCCGTCGAACGGGGCGTTGATTTTCGTGTTTTCGAGTTCTTTCTCCATGCGCTCGACTTGCGCCTTGGCGCCCTCGTATTCCGCAAGATCGCCCGCGACCGAAGTCTCCGAACGGAAGCCCTTCCCTTGCAGCGTCTTGGACGCCTCATGCTCGAGCGCGCGCTGCTTCATCGTCGCGCGCGCTTGTTTCAGCATCGCCATCCGCGCATCGACCTTCAACTCGCAGATCGTGTCCCCTTCCTTGACGACCGCACCCTTGTCGGCCCTGATCGCCGCCACGACGCCTGCGGTCTCCGCGCGCACCATCACTTTGCGCAGCGCCTGCGTTTGGCCGCGAATGAGCAAATCTTGTTGGCGTTGTTCGGCCATAATAGTCCGTACACGGACGGTCGGCATTGCCGCTGCGGGGGCGACGGGTTTCGCAGCCTTCACCTCCGGCTTGGCGGCGATTTTCTGGCCGGGGTCTTTCTTCTTTTCGTCCCCGAACACCAGGCCGGTCAGCGCCTGCAGGCGATCCATCGATCCGGCCAACTCGTCAAACCGGTTGATCGAACCCGACGCGACCCAAGCCCCGAGCACAAGCATGATGACCGCCGCCACCACATAGGAGCGCTTGATCGGCGAACGCGAGCGAGGCTTGTCGTCACTCATAGTGCTTCTCGTCTAAGGCGCCATCTGCCGGCGTTCGGCGGTGGCGTCCGGTGTTAAGTGGTTTCCCAGCATGACGCATTGAAGTTGCGAAAAGGTCGCGACGGCGACTATCGCACCAAATGTTCTCGTTTTGATCTCACCTTTCGGCAAGCATCGCCCGAAAACGCCGCTCACTGCCCCAGAATTCCACCCGTCGCTGATCCTTACCGGACATAGTCGCTACTAGGCAACTTACAATAGCGTGACCGGGCCAGTTTGATTCACCTCGAAAGAAGTACTCCCAACAGTCGAATCAGTCCGCCAGCGCGTGTTGAAGTCCGCACACTGCAACTAAAAAATGTACTTATGAATCAAGGCAATACAGGTTAAGAATATCGTGCGGTTCGGCTGGAAATTATCAGAAATGAAAGCTAGCCTCGCGACCGAATCCTTGGTGGCACGAATGCGGATGCCGCATTCGCCATGCCACTTGACATAATCCCCTGGGGGAATTGAGCAATGAAACGTCTTGTCAAGGTCGCGTGCGCGGCCGTCCTCGCGATTGCATCCGGTGCCACCGCAACCGCCGAGCCGGTCGGAAACACCTCCGCAATTATTCCCGCGGCCACTCAGAAAGAGCCGCAAGGCACCAAGAGCGATCTCAGGTTGCGCGACCCGGTCATCCGCAATGCGGAACTGGCGACCGCCGACAACGGCGCGCTCGAAGTGACATTCCTCGACGGCTCGAAGCTGACGATGGGTCAAAACTCGCGCCTCACCGTCGATGAATATGTCTACACGGGTCCGGGCGGCGCCGGAAAGCAAACCATTCGCTACACCAAGGGTCTCTTTCGATTCGTCTCGGGGTCGATACCCAAGGATCAAGTGAAAATCGAAACGCCGACGGTAACGATCGGCATTCGCGGCACGGACTTCAAGAACGCCGTCAACGAAGACGGCTCTGGCGCGATCTCGGTCGACTACGGGCCGAACGGCGAGAAACATGAAGTTGTGATCACGAAGAAAAAGGACGGCGAAAAGATCGTCTTGGAGTCCGGTCAAATGGTGAGCTACGGCGCGGACGGAAGCTTCGGTCAGATCGGCGGCGGCCAGATTCAAGGCTGCCAGTAATCAACGCATCGCGCAAACACGCCACAGTATTGGGATTTAAGGGGTAGACGACATGAACGGTCACCAACGTAACAAAGCGGGCCTCCTCTCGCGCGTGTCCAGCATCGC
>JANOFM010000286.1:0-1932 GCA_031413635.1 Alphaproteobacteria bacterium
ATGCCGGACTTCGATATCGACTTCTGCCAAGACCGCCGCGGCGAAGTCATCCGCTATGTGCAGGGCAAATACGGTCACGACCGCGTCGCGCAAATCATCACCTTCGGAACGCTGCAAGCGCGCGCCGCCATCCGCGACGTCGGCCGCGTCCTGCAGATGCCGCAAGGCCAGGTCGACCGCATCGCCAAAATGATCAAGGTTCAACCCGGTCAGTCCGTGACGCTGCGCCAAGCGATCGACATGGAGCCGCGATTGCAACAGATGGAGACCGAAGAGGAATCGGTCTCCCGCCTGTTCGAAATCGCGGGCAATCTCGAAGGCCTTTACCGCCACGCCTCGACGCACGCCGCCGGCGTCGTCATGGGCGATCGCCCGCTCGACGAACTGGTGCCGCTCTATCGCGACCCCAGTTCGGATATGCCGGTCACGCAGTTCGACTACGAGAACGACGAGAAGGCCGGCCTGGTTAAATTCGACTTTCTCGGTCTCAAAACGCTCACCGTCATCGCCGAGACGGAGAAGATGATCTTCGAACGTCATAATGTGCGGGTGAAGGCTGAAGACGTTCCCTTCGACGACAAAAAATCTTACGAGCAACTGGGCAAGGGCACATCCACGGGCATCTTCCAACTTGAAAGCACGGGCATGCGCGACCTGTTGCGCAAGATGAAGCCCGACCGCATCGAAGACCTGATCGCGCTCGTGGCGCTCTATCGTCCGGGACCGATGGACAACATCCCGAAATACATCGAGTGCAAACACGGCCGTGAAAAGCCGTTCTATCTGCACCCTTCGCTCGAACCGATTCTGTCGGGCACCCACGGCGTGATGACGTACCAAGAAGACGTCATGCTGATCGCGCGCGAACTCGCGGGCTATACGCTCGGTCAAGCCGATGAACTGCGCCGCGCCATGGGCAAAAAGATCAAAGAGCAAATGGCAGCCCATCGCGCCCGCTTCATCGAAGGCGCGGCAAAGAAAAAAGGCATCGACGCCGCAACCGCCGAGCAAATCTTCGTCCAGGCCGAAAAATTCGCCGGCTACGGCTTCAACAAGGCCCACGCGGCGGCCTACGCCCAAGTCGCCTATCAGACCGCCTGGCTGAAAGCGAACTACGCCGTCGAGTTCTTCTGCGCCTCGATGACGCTCGATATCTCCTCGCCCGACCGCCTCTCGATCTTCCGTCAGGAGGCCGAGCGCCTGGGCATCACGGTCGCGCCGCCCGACATCAACGCGTCGGATGCGCTGTTCACGGCCAGCAAGCGCGCAGATGGCACCGACGTCGTTCACTACGCGCTCTCTGCCGTTCGAAACGTCGGGCGCGTCGCGATGGAACATGTGGTGGCCGCGCGCAGGGCCGGCGGCAAGTTCAAGAGCTTGTTCGACTTCGCCCGGCGAGTGGACGCGAAATTCGTCAACCGCCGCATATTGGAGAACTTGATCTCGGCGGGCGCCTTCGACAGTCTGAACGCCAACCGCGCGCAAATGCACGCCGCCATCGAAATGATGCTGGGCGAAGCCTCGATCACCAGCCGCGAACGCGAAAGCGCTCAAGTCAGCCTGTTCGGCGAAAGCACGGCGCCGCGCGACCCCGCGCTGCCGCACATCGACCAATGGACGATGCCAGATCGCCTCGCGCGCGAATTTTCCGCCATCGGCTTTTACATGTCGGCCCATCCGCTCGACGAGTTCGCCCAAACGCTCGCGCGGCTGCGCGTCGTGCCCTACGCAGAACTCGCCAACGACAAGCGCCACGAAGAACGCGCGGTGACATTGGCCGGCAGCGTCATCACCCGCAAGGAACGCCGCACCCGCGACGACAAGCGCATGGCCCATATCGGCTTCTCCGATTCCTCGGGTATGTATGAAGCCGTTGCCTTCTCCGAAGTCCTCATCCAAGCCGGCCAGCTTCTCGATCCCGGCAAGTCGGTC
>JANOFM010000287.1:0-27288 GCA_031413635.1 Alphaproteobacteria bacterium
GGCGACCGCGGGCCTCTGGCTTCCCGCCGCGACATGAGCGACGCGCCCATCGTCATTTTCGACTCGGGCGTTGGCGGCTTGACCGTCATGTCCGCCATCGTCAAGCGCCTACCCAACGAACGCCTCGTCTATCTGGGCGACACCGCACGCCTACCCTACGGCACCAAGAGCGCCGAGACCGTCACGCGCTATGCCGTTCAAGCGGCACGCGCCTTGATGCGCTTCCAACCCAAGTTGATCGTCGTCGCCTGCAACACGGTCTCGGCCGTCGCCTTGCCGGTTCTGTCGGCGGCTTACGCTCCGATCCCGGTCATAGGCGTCGTCGAACCGGGTGCGCGCGCCGCCGTCGCAGCCAGCCTGAGCGGCCGCATCGCCGTCATCGCGACCGAAGGCACCGTTCGCGGTGGCGCCTATATGCGCGCGATCCATGCCTTGAAGCTCGACGCGCACGTCGTTCAACGCGCCTGCCCGTTGTTCGTCGCGCTCGCCGAAGAAGGATGGACGACCGGCTCGGTGCCCGAACAAGCAGCCGAACACTATCTGAAAGACATTTTCGCGAGCTCGTTGAAACCGGACACGCTGGTCCTCGGCTGTACGCATTTCCCGGTTCTCGTCGCCCCGATCGCCAAGGCAATCGGCACGCAGATCAGACTGGTCGATAGCGCCGAAACCACTGCCGTCGAAGTCGAGCGCCTGCTTGAGGAGCGAGCGCAGCGCCGCAAGGCACCCGTCGCACCGCCGATGTTCCTGGGCACCGACGCGCCGGAACGCTTCGCCCGCGTCGGCGGCCTGTTTCTAGGCTCGCCGATTTTGCCCGCTCAAGTTGAACTTATCGACTTGGCGCCGTAGTCGACGCGCACCAGATAAAGCCCGCCCGGCGGTGAAACGGGACCGCACGCCGAGCGATCGCGCGCCTCAAGCGCCTTGCGCACGTCGAGGGCGCTCCACCGCCCGACACCCACCTGCCGCAAAGTTCCCACCATCGAGCGTACCTGATGATGCAGAAACGAACGCGCCGAGGCTTCGATCAAAATCTCCTCGCCCGAACGCGTGACGCTGAGCACGTCGAGCGTCTTCATCGGCGATCTCGCCTGGCATTCCGAGGCGCGAAACGTGGTGAAATCGTGATGCCCGACAAGATGCTGCGCCGCCTTATGCATTGTCTCCGCATCGAGCTCCGGCGGCACCAGCCATGCCTTGCCGGCATCGAACGTCAGCGGACTGCGCCGGTTGACGATCAGATAGCGGTAGTGCCTCGCCGTCGCGTCGAAGCGCGCGTGAAAATCACCGGCGACTTCCGCCGCCGTCAACACCGAAACCGGATGCGGCCGCAGATGCGCGTTCAAGGCGTCGCGCATCGTGTCGGGCGACAGCCTCTTCTCGATATCGGCATGCGCCACTTGGCCCAGCGCATGCACGCCCGTATCCGTGCGCCCCGCCGCCGTGATCGTCACCGTCTCGCTGGTCAGCTTGGCGATCGCATGTTCGACCGCCGCCTGCACCGAAGGTCCGTTGTCCTGGCGCTGCCAGCCTTGGAACGGTCCGCCGTCATACTCGATTGTGAGTTTCCAGCGCGCCATGCTCAAACGAACCGTGTGCCGATGGCGACCGGAAAGCCGCGCAGGAACTCGTCGCCCTTCTGAACGCCGCGCCCCGCGCGCTGCAATTCGTCGATGCGCACCGCGCCGTCGCCGCACGCGATGACAAGCGGCGACGCGATCATCGTACCCGCTGCGCCGCCACCTGACGCCAAAGTCGCGCGCAAAAACTTCAATCGAGACTCGCCCATCATCGTCCAAGCGCCCGGCGCAGGATTAAGCCCATGTATCTGTCGCAACACTGACGAGGCGGGCTTCGACCAATCGATGCGCGCCTCCTCCACGGTAATCTTCTTGGCGTAAGTAACGCCCTCATTCGCCTGCGCGACTTCTCTCGCCTCGCCAATACCAATCCGTGCGAGCGAATCGACCATCAACGTCGCGCCCGCGCGTAAAAGAGTTTCCTGCAACTCGCCCGTGGTCGTCTTCTCGCCGATCGGACAGCGCCACGTCGCAAGCACCGGCCCGGTATCGAGCCCCGCCTCCATCCGCATCACCATCACGCCGCTCTCCCCGTCGCCCGCCATGATCGCCCGATGAATGGGTGCCGCCCCCCGCCAACGCGGCAGCAGCGACGCATGCAGATTGAAACAGCCGAGCCGCGGCGCATTGAGCACCGCCTTGGGCAAGATCAACCCATAGGCAACAACCACGGCGGCATCGGCATTGAGCGCAAGAAACGCCGCTTGTTCGTCTGCGCCCTTCAACGACACCGGCACCCTCGCCTCAATGCCGTGCCGGGTCGCCGCCAGCTGTACCGGCGACGGCTGCGGCTTGTGCCCGCGCCCCGAAGGCCGCGGCGGTTGCGAATAGACGGCCACGACCTGATACCCGGCGGCCACCAGCGCATCGAGCACCGGCACGGCGAAAGCAGGCGTACCCATAAAGGCGATGCGCAGTCGTGTCATGGGAAGGTTATGCCGCGAACCGGCTACTCAGTCGACTTCTTCGCGTTGGGACGCCTTGCGCGCTTTGGTCAGCTTCTTCAGCATCATCTCGCGCTTGAGCCGCGACAAATGGTCGATGAACAGCGTGCCTTCCAGATGATCCATCTCGTGCTGGATGCACACGGCCAGCATGCCCTCGGCATCCACCTCTTGGGGATGCCCGTCATAGTCGAGATAACGCACCTTCACCCGCGCCGGCCGCTCGACCTCGTCGTAGAGGTCGGGCACGGACAGACACCCTTCCTCGCACACGGCAAGTTCGTCCGACGCCCAAACGATTTCCGGGTTCACGAAATAACGCGGATCGGGTTCGAACTTCTTCTCGTCCTCTTTCTCATCTTCGTCGTCGTCGAGATCATCGTCATCCTCGTCTTCGACTTCCGTACGCTTGCCGAGATCGATCACAATCACCCGCTGGGCAACCCCGACCTGAATGGCCGCCAACCCGATCCCCGGCGCCGCGTACATCGTCTCCAACATATCGTCCATCAACGCACGAATCTCGTCCGTCACCTCGGCGACGGGCAAAGACACGTCCTTCAAACGCGGATCGGGCGCAATGAGAATAGGTCGCAAAGCCATACCGGGGAGGTAGGACAAGAGGGCGAAAGCGTCAAGATGCCGGAATGGTTAGTCGAAACTACATCGCCCGCCGCGCCGCGAACGCCGCCGCCAGCGTGCCTTCGTCGAGATAGTCCAACTCGCCGCCCACCGGCACGCCATGCGCCAACCTCGTGACCGAAACCCCCGACGTCGCGATCAGATCCATCACGTAGTGCGCCGTCGTTTGCCCCTCGACGGTGGCATTTAGACCCAGCACCACCTCGCGCACGCCCGTCTTCACCCGCTCGACCAACGCGCCGAGATTGAGTTGATCCGGCCCCCGCCCGTCGAGCGCCGACAGCGTGCCCCCCAACACGTGATAGCGCCCGCGAAACACGGCCGCGCGCTCCAGCGCCCACAAATCGGCGACGTCTTCCACCACGCAGATCAAACCGGAATCCCGCCTTGGGTCGGAACACACGCCGCACGGATCGGAGGTATCGAGATTGCCGCACATGGTGCACGACTTGATCACGCGCCCCGCCTCTTCAAGGGCGGCGGCCAGCGGCTGCAGCAGCGTCTCCTTCTTCTTGATCAACACCAACGCCGCGCGCCGCGCCGAGCGTGGGCCCAAACCGGGCAAGCGGCTCAGCAACTGCACCAGACGTTCGATCTCGGGGCCTGAAAGGGGCGTTGCCATCGCGGCCTAGAATTTCATCCCCGGCGGCAGAGGCAGCCCGCCGGTCACCTTCGACATTTCCTCGCCCATGCGCGCATCGACTTTCGTGCGCGCGTCGTTCATCGCGGCCAGCACAAGATCCTCAAGCATCCCCGCATCCTTCGGGTCGATTAGCGACGGATCGATGCGCACGGCCTTCGCCATGCCCTTGCCGTTGATCGTCACCCGCACCATGCCGCCGCCGGATTGCCCCTCGGCTTCGATCGCGCTGACCCGTTCTTGCGCCTCTTGGAAGCGCGACTGCAGCGCCTGCGCCTGCTTCATGATATCGCCGAGATTCTTCATGACGCCTCGCCACCTTCGTTGTCCGCATCCGCTTCGAACGCATCGCGATCGCGCACCGCCACGATGCGCGCGCCCGGAAACACCGCAAGCGCCGCCTTCAACAGCGGATCTTCTGCCGCCGAAGCGCGGCGCGCCTGATCCGTCGCGCTCTGCGCGTCGGCAATCGTCACCTCGCCCGCCGCGCTTGAGACCGAAACGATCCAACGCTCGCCGGTCCACTTCGCAAGCTTGTCGGAGAGTTCGCCGGGTAACGCCGGTGGCGCCGCCGGTTCCAAGCGGATCTCCAATCGCCCGCGCTCGAACTTCACCAGATGCACCCAATGCTCCAGCGCATAGACCAACCGTGCTTCCCTCGCCTCGCGCGCCAACGCCACGATCGCTGCGAAGTCCTCGACCCTTGATTTCGCAGCTGGCGCGCTTTCGGCCCGCATGACCGGTTCATGCTGAGCCACTGCCGTCTCGCGCATTGCCGAACTCATGCGCAGCGGCGGCGGAGAGGGCGGCGCGGCACCAGGCACGGCGCGGCCTGGCGATGCAGGTGCCGTCGAACTGCCGGCGCTACGCACCAACTGTTCGGTCGGCGGCAACTCGGCCGCGTAGGCGATACGGATCAACGCCATTTCGGCGGCAGCCGCCGCATCCGGCGCGTTCTGTACTTCGCCGAGCGCTTTCAGCATCAACTGCCACGTCCGCGCCAATTGCGGCACGGCGAGCTTGCCCGCCATCTCGGAAATACGTTTCGCTTCGTCTTGCGGCGCGCCTGAACTTGCTCCACCGGAGACTTTCGCGCGCGTCACCTCGTGACAAATCTGCGTTAGATCCTGCAGCACGGCGAGCGGATCGGCCCCGGAATCGTACTGTCCGCGAAATTCGACCAGCGCCTCGGCGATCGCACCGCGCATCAATTGGTCGAACAAGTGCAACCCGCGCCCGCGATCGGCGAGCCCCAACATCGATCGAACCGGCTCTTCTTCGATGGTCGCCCCACCGGCATGCGCAAACGCTTGATCGAGCAGCGACAGCGCATCGCGCGCCGAACCTTCCGCCGCCCGCGCGATCAAGCGCAGCGCCGTCTCGTCCGCCGCTTGCTTCTCCGCCTTGCAGATCATTGCCAGATGCGAGACCAAATCATCGACCGGCACCCGCTTCAAATCGAAGCGCTGACAACGCGACAGCACCGTGATCGGCACTTTGCGGATTTCGGTGGTTGCGAAAATGAACTTCACATGCGGCGGCGGTTCTTCCAGCGTCTTGAGCAAGCCGTTGAACGCCTGCTTCGACAGCATGTGAACTTCGTCGATGATATAGACCTTCGTGCGCGCCGACGCCGGCGCATAGCGCACGCCCTCGATGATCTCGCGAATGTCGTCGATCCCGGTGCGCGAGGCTGCGTCCATTTCGTAGATGTCGACATGACGCGACTCGGCGATCGCCCGGCACGGCTCGCAGGCGCCGCACGGCGACACGGTAGGCTCCGTCCGCTTGCCGTCGGGACCGACGCAGTTCAGCGCCTTGGCGACAATGCGGGCCGTCGTCGTCTTGCCGACACCCCGCACGCCGGTCAGCATAAAGGCATGCGCGATCCGCCCCGCCGCAAACGCGTTCGCAAGCGTGCGCACCATCGCCGCTTGCCCGATAAAGGCGTCCTCGAAAGTCTGCGGCCGGTATTTGCGCGCAAGCACGCGATAGGCGCCCTCGCTCTTTGCAGCGCCCTCTCCAAGTCCCAGTTTCGGCTCGTCCGCGACACCCGCGCTCGAACCCTTGTCTTTCTTGGCCATTGAGGAAACCACCAGATGGGCCTGCCCACCGAAGCTGCAGGCATAGGCGGGAGGCTGGTGAACGACCCGAGCCGAAACTCGTTGCGGCTGCTTCCTTCCGGACCTGACCGGATTGGCGAGGGACTCGTCCGCCGCCAACCTCCCGCCAAAACTATAGCAGAGCCACCCCGCCCGAACACAAGTATTGAGGCGTTGCGGCCAAACCGGCGCCCGTGCAAATGTCCCCGCCGAATTCCTGTGGAAAATGCCCAGGACGCAAGACTCCAAGCGGGGACGCATGAGCCTGGTTCTACCCAAGAATCCGAACGTCTTCGCCAACTCGCCGCTCGACCGTGCCGGCCATCTGCGCACCGACCAAAAATGGTTGGCCGAGGCTTTCGAAGACAAGCGCACGCTGTTCATCCCTCTGTGGAAGTTGATGCCGTTCTTGGTCAAGAACCGAGAGGGCCGGCGCGAGGCAGGTTGGGTCACGGCGGAGTTGGCGTTGCCGTTGATGCGGCCTGGCGCCACCACCGTCTTTCTAGGTTTGCTCAACGACCGCGCACATTTCGCCATCGACATTTCGGGCCTACCCGATCCGGCGGCCCAAGGCGCACTCGCGGGCCTCGGTGAATTCGCTGACCTGCGCATGGTGGCCGAGGAAATCGACATCGGCGATGCCGCGATCCTCGCCCAGGCCAAGGCGATCATCGACTGGCATCAGCGCCACGGTTTCTGCGCCAATTGCGGCGGCGCCACGCAACCGGCCGATGCCGGATACAAGCGTTACTGCGAAGCCTGCAACACCGAACACTTTCCGCGCACCGACCCGGTCGTGATCATGCTGGCTTTGAACGGCGACAGTTGTTTGCTCGGCCGCCAAGCGAAATGGCCGAACGGTTTCTATTCGGCCTTAGCGGGGTTTGTCGAACCGGGCGAAGCCATCGAAGAAGCGGTCGCGCGCGAACTTCACGAAGAAGCCGGCATCAGAACCGCTGAAGTTCTGTTCCACTCGACGCAACCCTGGCCCTACCCCTCGTCGCTGATGATCGGTTGCTATGCTCGCGCCGCGACGACCGACATCGTCATCGACGGCAACGAACTCTCCGACGCTCAATGGTTCCCGCGCGAAAAAGTCCGCCAAGCCCTCGAACGAAAAGGCACCCCCGACCTGCGCCTCCCACCGTCGCTCGCGATCGCTCACCAGTTGGTGAAAAGCTGGATCGAGGAAGGTTAGCTCGCCGCAATCGTCTTGCGGAACGCATGCGCCGGATAAACGCCCAGGATCTTCAGGTGCGTCGTGAAGAACTGCAGTTCCTCCAACGCCAACCGCACATTGCGTTCCTCGGGATGCCCTTCGACATCCGCATAGAACTGCGTCGCGTTGAACGAGCCTTCGAGTTGATAGGATTCGAGCTTCGTCATGTTGACGCCGTTCGTCGCAAACCCGCCCATCGCCTTGTAAAGCGCCGCCGGCACGTTGCGCACCCGGAACACAAAGGTCGTGACCACCGGCCCGCTGTTCAACTCCGCATCGTCCGGTTCGCCCGACATGATCAGAAAGCGTGTCGTGTTGTGCGGCGCGTCCTCGACATTCGCTTTGAGAATGTTCAGTCCATAAATTTCGGCGGCCAACGTCGAGGCAAGCGCGCCGACGGTCGGATCCTTGCCCTCGGCGATCAAGCGTGCCGAGCCGGCCGTGTCGGCGCCGACGATCATCTTCAACCCGAGCGAGCGGATGATGTTGCGGCATTGGCCCAGCGCCGGCGTCTGGCTCATCACCGATTTGAGCCCGTCGAGCGCCGCCCCTTTGACGGCCATCAACTGATGATGCACGCGCAAAAAATGCTCGCCGATGATGTAGAGCCCCGAATCCGGCAACAGATGATGGATGTCGGCGATGCGCCCGTGCAGCGAGTTTTCGATCGGCAGCATGGCAAGCCGGGCATGGCCTTCCTTCAGCGCCGCGAACACGTCCTCGAACGTCTGGCACGGCAGCGCCGTCATCGCCGGATAAACCTCGCGGCACGCCAAATGCGAGTTCGCGCCCAACTCGCCCTGAAAGGCGATCGTATTTGCTGTGGCATTCATGAGGCGGATCGTGTCCTTTTCGGATCGAGGGTTTGACGCGCGCATTCGAGATCGGCCGGCGTATCGACGCCGAGCGGCACCGCATCGACGATGCGCACGCCAATCGTCATGCCGGCTTCCAGCGCCCGCAACTGTTCGAGCTTTTCGCGCTTTTCAAGCGGCGATGGCGGCATCGCGACAAACCGCTCCAACGCCCCACGCCGGTAGGCATAAATGCCGATGTGATGATAAAGCGGACCCTCGCCCCAAGGCGCGGTCGCCCGCGTGAAATAAAGCGCGCGCCCTTGGCTGCGACCGGCAAGCGCCACCACCGCCTTCGTCACGTTGGGATTCGTTCGTTCGCTTGGTTCGCGAATTTCCGTTGCAAGCGTTGCGATATCGACCGCCGTATCGCCGAGCGGCGCAAGCGCGGCACCGATCAGCGCGGGATCGAGCGTCGGCAAATCGCCTTGCAGATTGACGATGACGTCGTGGCGTCCACCGGAATCGAGCTTGCACATCGCCTCGAAGATGCGGTCGGAGCCCGATGGATGATCGGGATCGGTCAACACCGCCTCGCCGCCCGCCCGCACGATCGCCTCGACAATTTCAGGTTCCGCCGCCGCCACTGCGACACGCCCGACCTTCGCTTCCATCGCGCGCCGCCAGACATGGACGATCATCGGCTGGCCATGGATGTCAGCAAGCGGCTTGCCCGGCAGTCGCGTCGAGGCCATGCGGGCCGGGATCAGGATTAGTGGATCGCTCATATCGCTCGGTGTGTTTTTGCCTTCTGTCGACGTGTTCTAGCCTTCTGTCGACGCCTAAAATGCGACGTTCCGCCGCAATGACCCGAAAGTCACCGCCGCTATTGTCGCGCCGCCTTCGATTTCGAGCCGCATGCGCCGCGCTCCCCGTGGTTTCAGCATCGGATCCGCCACAAGCCTGTCAGCGTCAAGGATTGCACTATGGATTCCTTCGAGTGGAACAAGATCTTCGGTGCGGTTCTCGGCACCGCATTGTTCGTCGTCGTACTCTACATCGGCGTCGAAGGCTTGATGGAGCCTGAGAAAGCAGCAAAGCCCGGCATGGACGTAGCCGTGGTCGAAGAAAACGGCTCGAACGGTGAAACGCCTGTCGTCGAAGTCGCCCCCGATTGGGGCACGCTTCTGCCAGCAGCCGACGTCGCAGTCGGCGAAAATGTGCACAAGCGCTGTCTGCAATGCCACGACTTCTCGAATGGCGGTCCCAACAAGATCGGCCCCAATCTATGGGGCATCGTCGGCGCCAAGCACGCGCAAACGGCGGGCTTTACGTACTCGACCGCCCTGCAGGCACAGGCAGGCAAAATGTGGGGCTATGACGAACTCGATCAATTCTTGAAAAATCCGAAAGTCGCCGTACCGGGCACCAAGATGGCGTTCGCCGGACTGTCGAAACAGCAAGACCGCGTGAATTTGATCGCCTATTTACGCACGCTCTCCGCTTCGCCGTTCGCGATTCCGGCACCAAATCCGGCCGCTCCGCCCACCCCGGCAGCCCCGGCCGAAGGTGCGCCGGCTGAAGGTGCCGTCGGCGAACCCGCCGGCGAACTCCAAGCGCCGCCGCCGGGCACCGCGCCAGCATCACCACCGGTGCCCGCGGCACCGACAGGCAGCGAGCACTAGCCGAATTCATGCCCCAAGGCGCATTGCTGTTCCAACCGGCCGGTTTCCCTCACCAGCCATGGACGGACCATTTGCGTCGTATGATGCCCGAGCTCGACATCCGCACCGAGGATGACGAAGCGCGTCGCAACGACATCGTCTATTGTGTCGCTTGGAAGCCAAAGCGCGGCAGTCTGCGCGGTTTCACGAATTTGAAGGTCGTCTTTTCGATGGGCGCCGGTGTCGACGGCATCGTCGCCGATCCCACATACCCAGCCCATGTTCCCCTGTCGCGCGTTGTCGACGACACCCTCGCCCAGTCGATGACCGAATACGTCGTGCTCAACGTGCTCGCCTGGCATCGCCGTCAGCGCGACTTGGACGCCCTGCAAAAATTAAAGAAATGGCGACCGATTTCCGCTCCGCGTGCCGAGCATGTTCGTGTCGGAATCCTTGGCTTCGGCGAACTGGGCCAAGCCGCGGCAATCGCGCTCAAAGCTCTCAACTATCGACTCTCCGGCTGGAGCGCCTCGACGAAGCAAATCCCGGGCGTAAAAAGTTTCGCCGGCCAAGCCGGACTAGCGCCGTTCCTATCGCAAACCGATATCCTTGTGTGCTTGCTGCCGTTGACGCCCGCGACAAGCGGAATCCTGAACGCGAGCACGTTCGCACAACTTCCCAAGGGCGCTTGCATCGTCAACTGCGCGCGCGGCGGACACGTAATCGAAGCGGACTTGATCGCGGCGCTCGACTCCGGCCACCTGCACGGCGCCACACTCGATGTCTTTCAAACGGAACCGCTGCCCGAGGCGAGCCCGCTATGGGCGCACCCCAAGGTCGTCGTCACGCCCCATGTGGCTGCGGCCACCGATCGAGAAGCCTTCATGCGCCACGTCGCCGGCACCATCCGCCGCATGGATCGGAACCTCCCACCCGAAAACTTAGTCGACTTCGCGCGCGGCTACTGAGCGTTCAGTCTCCGCACGGATGTCACCGCACTGCCCGCCGACCGGTTGCGCCCAACAACATCGGCGAGCTTTTCCCTCGCCACCATCATGCAATGCGAGTTCGCATGCAGCAGCGTCTCGTCGTCGCACATCATGCCGACGTGATCGGACCAGAACACCAAATCGCCGCGCCGCAATGGCGCCGCAGGTCCGCCGTGCACGGCCTTCCCCAACACACGTTCCTGCATGTCGCTGTCGCGCGGCGCATTCACGCCGCTTCGCTCAAGCGCACTCTGCACCAGGCCCGAACAATCGATCCCTTCGGGCGAACGTCCGCCCCAGAGATAAGGAACGCCGAGCAACTGTTCGGCGACCGAAACGAAATCCGCGGCAACAGTAGCCAGCGGTTCGATATGCGCAGTTGGAACGAACCCGCCTTTCGACAACGCGGCAAATTTCGGTCCTGCCGTCGAAATGGAGAGTTTCGCGTTCATCGGCAGCGAGCGAAGCGCCGGCGACTTCACGTCGGCCGCCGCATAGATGTGGCTGAACCTCGCGCTCACGCGATGGGACGAGGCGTCATGCGGCGGTCCCAGCAATCGCCGCTCGACATAACCCACATAGCCGTCGAAGGCGCATTGACCCCACGCCCAACTGTCGTTCTCGTCGTAGACCGTGAACTGCTCGCCGAATAGAATTTGCGTCTCGAGCCGGGAAGTCGCCGAAGGGGTCGCGCGCAGAGCGATAAGTCCTCGATCGGCGGCAAGGACATTTCCCTCGACGTAACGCGGCGCGCGAACGACATCTTTCAAATGCGCCGCCGCGATGTCGCTTCGCGCCGGCGTCAAGCGCGCGTCGAACTCAGGCATAGCGCGCTTTCAGCATGGCAAAGATCGCACGAACGGCTTGGGCTTCGCCCCCGAGCGGCCGCCCGGGCTTTGCGCGATCGGTCCACGCCGCGATGTCGAAATGCACGAATGATTTCGCCTTCTCGACAAAATGCTCGAGAAACAACGCCGCCGTGATCGCGCCGGCATTCGGACTGTCGGGATTGTTGGTGAGATCGGCGACTTTGCCTTCGACCAACCCGCGATAACCGCGCCACAAGGGCAGCCGCCACATCGCATCCGCCTCGCGCTCCGAGGCGCGCATCAAGTCCGCGGCCAAAGCATCGTCATGGGTGAAGAACGGCGGCAGATCGAACCCGGTCGCAACCCGCGCCGCGCCCGTCAATGTCGCCATACAAATCAAAAGTTCGGGCGTCTGCGAATCTGCCTCGGCCAGTGCGTCGGCTAGAACCAAGCGTCCCTCCGCGTCCGTATTGCCGACCTCGACCGTCAACCCCTGCCTGCTTTTGATCACGTCGCCCGGCCGGTAGGCGTCGCCCGAAATGCTGTTCTCCACCGCCGGAATCAGCACGCGCAACTGAACCGGCACCTTGGCATCCATGATCATGCCGGCAATGGCCAATACCGCGGCCGCACCGCCCATGTCCTTCTTCATCGTCGCCATGCCGCTCGCGGGTTTGATGTCGAGCCCACCGGAATCGAAGCACACGCCCTTGCCGACCAGAGTCACGCGCGGCCGCGAGCGATCACCCCAATTGATGTCGATCAAACGCGGCGCACGCGACGACCCGGCACCGACCGTCCAGATCATCGGATAATTTTGATTGAGTAGCTCGCGTCCTTCGATGACGCTCATTTGCGCGCCATGGTCGCGTGCAACGCCATGGGCCGCATGCGCAAGTTCCGCCGGTCCCATCTCGTTGGCCGGCGTGTTGATCAGATCGCGCGCCAGAAAAACTCCCGATGCCACGCGCAAGACATTTTCGCGATCCGAACCGTTGGGCCACACGAGGACCTGACGCATCGTCGTGCGTTCTTTCGCTTTGAAGCGCGTGAACGCATAAGTCCCCATCGCCCACGCCAGCGCGAGCTTATTGCCGTCATGCGCCTGAGGCGCCAACGCATAGGCATATGCGCCAGGTGGCAGCAGCGCCGGAAAAGCAGCCGAGGCGAACACGTCCTCGTCGCTGCCCAAACCCAGCACCGCGCCGGCAAGCGAGCCGTCGCTTCCGGGCAGAAGCTGAAACTTACCGGCCGCCGCTGTGAACCCGCCTGCGCGCAACCACTTGGCGTGGCGTTCCAACGGACCCGCCAACGCGCTTTCCAACGGACCCGCCAACGCGCTTTCGAGCATTGCTTGGGAAACGGCATAAAGCGGAACGGCGTCGCTCGACGCCGTGGTTGAAAACAGCTCTGCGATGTTCATGTCGACCGGCGTGAGGAGTGGATCCGGCGCGCAGTCTACGCGTTCGCTTCGCGCCTCGGCAACCTCATGGTCAATGGACGTGTTGCGGCAAAGCGAGCGC
Organism: Alphaproteobacteria bacterium; assembly: GCA_031413635.1. Taxonomy (GTDB): domain Bacteria; phylum Pseudomonadota; class Alphaproteobacteria; order Micropepsales; family Micropepsaceae; genus SZUA-430. The sequence continues at coordinate 12,907 of JANOFM010000287.1, forward strand.
TGTCATCGCCAACAGTGCGAAGGCCGAAGCGTAATAGCCAACGGCGGCGCCCGCCGCGACCGCGCTAGAGCCCAGCAACAGCAGTGCCGCCAACACCGCGACGATTGCCGCACCGCGCGCGAATATATTGGCCTGATACTGATCGACCCGCCGGAAAAGAACACCCGCCGAGAACAAGACGACCGCCATTGCAGGCGGGACCATCGGCTTGATCGTCAACTGCAACCCCAAAGCATCGGTCACGATCATCGCGCAGGTCAGATTGATCGCGACGATCTGCGCCAGATTGAGCGCGAGAAACGCGCGCCGCATTCCCATTTCCGTCAATGTCCGGCTCTGCCACATGGCAAACGCCACGCCAGCGACCGCAATGACCGCGGCGATGTTGGCGATCATCAACACGGTCGCCGCACGCGTACCGATCACCGTCGTGTTGCCGAATGCATCCCATTGCACGACAAACCGGCGCGGCAGCACGTGATAGTAGTGCGTCACCAGCGCAGTCGGCAGAAACCCGAGAGCGACGGTCGTCGCGTAGCTAATCAACGGCTGTCTGTGCAAGCAAGTCAATGCTCAGTCTACCGGTCGGCCTCGGCATAAAAGCGCCGAGCCCCGTCGTGCACCGGCAACGGCAGATTCTCCGCGGCTCGCTCCGCCTTGATTGAGTCTGCAAGGGCGCCAAGTCTCTTCAACTCGGCGCGGTTCGCCGGATTCCATAATGAACGCAAGATACCGTAAGCGACATCGTCGGACATATCTTTGTGAACAAGCCACACGCTTGCGACACCCAGCGTCGCCAGCGCTTTCGAACGACGATAGGTGTCGCCGGGCATCGCCACTTTGTGAATCATCGGGCTTTTCTGAACCGCTGCCGCGATGACCTTCGCATCGAGTCCAATCACACGCGCCTGTCCGCGCCGTAAAAGCCCATCGACCGAACGGATGGGCACCGAGCCGATGGTGAAATAAGCGTCGAGCTTGCCATCGCGCAAATCTTCCGCAGCTTTTTCAGGCGACTGATGGGAAAGGTGTAAGCGCCCGGTTGAAATGCGAGCGGTGGCGAGGACCATTCGCACGGTAAAATTCGTGGCCGACTTCGCGCTGTCGATGCCGACCCGTTTCCCTTTGAGATCGCCAAGCCGCTTGATGCCCGAGCGCGATGCGACGACCAGATGCAGTGTCTCGTCGTGCAGCCGGGCCAACGCGCGCAAGTTCTTCAACGCGCCGTAACTTTTGAACGGTCCAGTGCCTTCGAATGCGGCGCGCGCGATATCGCCCTGCACGATGGCCGATTTCACGCGACCGCTGCTCACCGAAATGGCATTGGCGATCGAACCGCTTGAGGATCGCGACGTGGCGATCAATCCCTTCGGCCCACACACGCCCTCTTCGTCGCAGCGCGCAAGCCCAGGCGGGTTACTGATGATGCGCGCGACAGTTTCGCCGACGCGCAAATAGCTTCCCGAGATGGGCCCGGTTGCGATCTGAATCGAGATGCGTTGCGATTCCGGCGGCATTTGCGCGAACAAAGGCATCGTAGCCGACGCGACGATCAGGGTCGCGGCCACTCCCTCGAGCAATCGACGCACGCTTATCATCTGACCCACGACCTCTTCGCGTTCTTATACGCCTGCCGCTTCAGATCGCGAAAGCGCGTTAACTCGCGATTATGCTTAAACATTTGTTATCCGCTTTGAGGCGAAATTAGGTCCGCGTTTTACAAGAGCGGCTATCCGTCCGACGCACGGCCGCTTCGACCTTGCGAGGGTTCACATGAATTTCTCTCTCAGCCGGGAGCTGCTCCGCTCCGCGAGCAAACTGGCGATCGTCGCCGCCGCGGCTGGCCTACTGGCCGGCTGCAGCAGCGGCAACTCCTTCACGTCCTTACCTGATGGCTCCCCATCAAGCAGCACATCAGGCAACAGCGAGCCCGATGGCCAGGATTTTGTCGGCGGCGCGGCATTCTGGGGCGCGAAATACGAGGCAGACCGCGAAGACGTCGGCGCGGGAATGGGCTTTGCGCGCAATCTTCGCATGATGGGCGGTGCGCGCCAGGCGGTCTCGGTTCTGAAGGAACTCGTGATGAAAGCCCCAGACGATCCGCGGGTTCTTTCGGAGTACGGCAAAGCCCTGACCGCGGCAGGCCGGGTCCAAGACGCACTGCCCTTCCTGGCGCGCTCGACCCAGATGAACGGCGACGATTGGACCACCTTTTCGGCTTACGGCGTCGCCCTCGACCAAACCGGAAAACACAACGACGCCCGCGCCAACTATCGGACGGCGTTGAGCATTTCGCCCGGCAACCCGACGGTCGAAAGCAATTTGGCCATGTCCCACGTCTTGGAAGGCGACATCAATAAAGCGGAACTCATTTTGCGCCGCTTGGTCGCTCGGCCCGATGCAACGGCCCAGATGCGCCAAAATCTTGCAATGGTCAGCGCAATCAAAGGTAACGCCGCTGAGGCCGAGCAGCTGGCGCGCGAGGATTTGGTGCCGTCGGACGCCGCAAACAATCTGGCCCTTCTGCAGCAGTTCGACGCCCGCAACGTCGCGATCAACGTCCAGCCGTTGACCGCACCCGAGCCCGTCCCAGTGACCTCCGACCTGCCGGCGGTCATTCCCGAACCCGCACCCGCGACAAAAATCTCGGATAACGCCGAGCCCGCGGTTGGCGACATAGCCGAACTGACGGAACGGACGGAACCGGAGGTGACGCCGACAGCGCCCGCCGCTCCTGGGTCAGTCCCGTTGCCGCCAGTCGCCTCAAAGCCTGCGCCTGTCATGATGGCGCCGATCCCCGACGTCGAGGACCCGAAGCCCGCCAAACCCGCCGCGCCGAAAAAGATCGTGAAACCCAGTCCGGCGCCAACCTCCGTGTCGCTGACCGCTCCGGCCAAAGTGCAAGCTACGCCCCTGACACCCGCAGCAACCTCGCCGGTCGATCCGCAAGTGACCGCCAAGCCGGTTGCGGTGCTCAGAAAATCCTTCGACGTCTACCGGCAACCCGCGCCGATCGAAATCGCGAACGCGTCAAACAACTAAGCAATACAAGTTTTTGCAAAGGCGCCGCGCCCCAACTAGGGTCGCGGCGCCTTTTTTTGTCGGAAGCGGATGAAAAAAGGCTCGAACAGGGTGATGTTCGAGCCTTCCGATCTTCGGTATGACAATCGATGAACGCCTACATGTTCATGATCTTGATCGAAGCCGGCCCGAGAATGACGATAAACAGCGCCGGCAGAAAGAACACAATCATCGGCACAGTCAGCTTGGCGGGCAATGAGGCGGCCTTCTTTTCCGCTTCCATCATGCGCATTTCGCGATTTTCCAGCGCCATGACACGCAACGCCGTGCCCAGCGGCGTGCCGTAACGCTCCGCCTGAATGAGCGACGTGCATACGGCGCGCACGCCCGAATGCGCGCACCGCTTACCTAGATTTTCGTATGCTAGCCGGCGATCCGGCAGATAGGACAACTCCGCCGTCGTCAACGCGAACTCTTCGGCCAGCTCGACCGACTGGCTGCCGATCTCGGAAGCGACCTTGTTGAACGCGGCTTCAACCGACATGCCCGACTCAACGCAGATCAACATCAAGTCGAGCGCGTCCGGAAACGCCTTCATGATCGAACCCATGCGCTTGCCGATGGCGTTTTGAACATAGAGGTCGGGCAGATAGAAACCCACGAATGCGCCGCCGAACGCGATGCCGACCTTACCGAGAGGCGGCAGATTGTACTTCGACAGCATGAACAGATAGACGATCGTCGCAAAGAATACGATGAACGGCATCACGAAGCGAAAGAACATGAACGCGTAAATCGCCGCCTGTCCGCGATAGCCCGCACGTAACAGCTTTTCCTTGGAGTTTGCCGACTCGAGTATATTGCGCAGGTTCAACTTTTCGATCGTCTGCTTCATGAAGCCGACCGGGGTCGAGCGCAGCTGTCCCTTCTTGTTCAAGGCCTCGCGTTGCAGCCGCCTGAGTTCTTCGCGCCGCGTGGCAACGCTCTTCAGCCGTGCGCCCAGTCTGTCGGTGGCCAGCAACGGATAAGTCAACGTCAGAATGGTGGCAAACGCCGCCACCGCCGCCAAGACCGTAACCACCAGCTCCCGGTCGAAGAGCAAATTGATGTAATTCATCATCGGTCCGCTCTCCTATCAGTACTTGAAGCTGATCATCTTCTTCATGATGAAGATGCCCGCCGACATCCACGTCGCGCAGCACAGCAGCAAGAAGTTCCCGAACCGGTCGGTAAACAAAAGCGCGATGTAGTCGGGCGTCGTCGCATAGACGAGCGCCATCACCACAATCGGCAGCGATCCGATAATGCCGGCTGACGCTTTCGCCTCCGACGACAGAGCTTGGATCTTGCCTTGCAGCCGTTTCCGGTCGCGCAGCACCGACGACAGATTGCCCAGAGCTTCCGAAAGATTACCGCCGGTTTTCTGCTGAATGGTCAAAACGATCTGGAAAAAATTGACCTCGGCGAGCGGCATGCGATCGTACATACGCTTGAGGCCGTCTTCCAGCGTCACGCCCACCTTTAACCCCTCGACGATCTGCCGGAACTCGGGTCCCACCGGCTCGCCGGCTTCGTTGGCGATGATCTTCAAGCATTCCGTCAATGGCAATCCGGATTTGACGCCGCGCACGATGACGTCGATCGAGTTTGCAAACTCGCGCAGGAACGACTTCTTGCGCCGGTTGATGGTGAAGCCCAGGAACCAACGCGGAAAACCGAAACCAACCGCAAAACCGATCGCAATCGCCACATACCACGCATAGGCCATGACGAAGAACGCCACCGCCACCGCCAGACCGAGACCCGCCGTCACGATGTAGAACTTGCGCACGTCGATGTTCCAATCGGCCTGGTCGAGCATTTGTGCCAGCGTTAGTTTGGCGTTCTGCTGCTCTTGCTTGCGCTCGATTTCATTCAGTGTATCTTGCACTTGCCGGCGCCGTTTGGCATTGGACTCGCCCGCCGTATCGCCCTTTGCACCCGTAGAGCGGCTCGTTCCCCGCGACACGGCAGCGACCCGCTTGGTCGCCTTGCCTGAGCTGCCTGCAGCGCCGAGGAATGCAAAGGCGACCCCACCCACCGCCAGCGCAACGGTCAAGGCGACTGCCATCAAAATCAATGTCGTTTGGTCCATGGCGGCTTATGGAGCCTTCGCCCCACCCTCTCTTATTTGTCGGCCGCCGCTTCGAGCGCCTCGAGCAGCTCTCTCTCGCGATTGTAATAGCGCGCCCGTTCCCAAAACGCCGGGCGCGAAATGCCCGTTGAGACATGGCGTCCCTTGACGCGGCCGTGTTCGTCTTCGCCCGTGATCTCGTAGAGGAACAGGTCCTGGGTAATGACCACGTCGCCTTCCAAACCGATCACTTCGGTGATGTGCGTGATGCGGCGCGAACCGTCGCGCAGTCGGGCCGCTTGTACGATGATGTCGATGGCGCCGACGACCATTTCGCGAATGGTCTTCGATGGCAGGTTGTAGCCGCCCATCGTGATCATCGATTCGATACGCTGCAGAGCTTCGCGCGGCGTGTTGGCGTGCAATGTGCCCATCGACCCGTCGTGGCCGGTGTTCATCGCCTGCAAAAGGTCGAATGCTTCGGGTCCGCGGACCTCGCCAACGATGATGCGTTCCGGTCGCATACGCAGACAGTTCTTCACCAGATCGCGCATGGTGATTTCGCCCGACCCTTCCAGGTTGGGCGGACGCGTTTCCAAGCGCACGACATGGGGTTGCTGCAATTGAAGCTCGGCCGCGTCCTCGCAGGTGATCACGCGTTCGTCCAGATCGATGAACGCCGTCATCATGTTGAGCAGCGTCGTCTTGCCAGAACCGGTACCGCCGGAGATCAGCACGTTGCACCGGCAATTGCCGATCACGTCGAGCACCTTGCCGCCTTCCGGCGAAATCGAGCCGAAGCGGATCAAATCCGCCATCTTCAACTTGTCTTTCTTGAACTTACGGATGGTGAGTGTCGGCCCGTCGATGGCCAGCGGCGGCGCGATCACGTTCACGCGGCTGCCGTCGGGTAAGCGCGCATCGCATATCGGCGAGGAATCATCGACGCGCCGGCCGATCTGGCTCACGATGCGCTGACAGATGTTCATCAACTGCGCGTTGTCGCGGAAGCGGATATTCGTCAGCTGCACCTTGCCGTTGACTTCGATGAACACGCGCTCGGCGCCGTTGACCATGATGTCGGAGATGTCGTCACGCGCCAGCAGCGGCTCAAGCGGGCCGTAACCCAAGACGTCGTTGCAAATGTCGCCGAGCAGCTGTTCCTGCTCCGCAATCGACATCACGACGTTCTTGATGGCGATGATTTCGTTGACGATGTCGCGAATTTCCTCGCGCGCCGATTCCGCGTCGAGTTGCGCCAACTGCGCCAGATCTATCGTATCGATCAAAGCGTTGAAGATCGTCGTCTTGACTTCGTAGTACTGCTCGGACCGGTTGTCGACCGCGATCGGTGGCGGTGGTGGTGGCAGTGCCGGTGCCGGGCGCGCTTTCGCGGCAGCCGGCGGCGCCGCCGCGGCCTTCGTCGCGGCAACGGGAGCCGCGGGTTTCGTCCGCAGCTCCGTGTCTCCTGCTCCCGGTCGCTTACCGAACATGGATTATCAGGCCTTCTTGAGCCTGAGGAAATCGAAACTGAGCTTGTTTGTTGGTTTGGCTTCGCTGCGCGCCTCGCGCCCCGTCAGCTTCTGCGCCAATTCGCGGAACCCTTGCGCCGCGCGCGACTGCGGATTCAACTCGCCGACCATTTGTCCGTTGTTGCCGGCCGTCGCATAGGTCTGCGGATCGAACGGTAAAACCAACACTGGCTCCGCACCCATCGCTTCGGCGAAGTCCTTCACCGGAATTTCCGGCCGCCGCGGAATACCGACCTGGTTCAACACCACTTTCAACGGTCGGTCGTTCGGACGCGCCTGATTGAGCAAGTCGTAGATGTTCTTGCCGTTGCGCAGGCTTGCAAGATCGGGCGTCGCGGTAACGATGATTTCGTCGGCCGAGGTCAATACCTGTTTGACCCATGGTGCCCACACATGCGGGATGTCGACGACGACGCAGGGCGAGACCTGACGTACGATGTCGAGCACGCTTTCCACGGCTTCCGGCGAGAACGTCGCATCGCGATCGAGCTGGGCCGGGGCGACGAACAGATTCAAATGGTTTGTGTGCTTGATGAGCAGGCGATCGAGCAACATGTCGTCAAGACGCTCCGGACTCGAAAGCGCTTCGGCAATGCCCTGCCCGGAATCTTGATTGAAATCGAGTCCCGCGGTGCCGAACGGCACGTCGAGATCGGCGATCGTCGTGGAAATGCGCAAGTCCTCGGCAATCGACCATGCCGTATTATGCGCGACGGTCGATGACCCCGTGCCGCCGCGCGCGCCGACAAAGGCGAACACCTTTCCGATCGGGGCCGTGGCAGGTCCGTGATACAAGGACGCGATGGCTTCGATCACTTGCAGCGGATTGAGCGGCGCGACCAAATATTCGTTCACACCCTGACGGATCATTTCGCGATAGAGCCCGATATCGTTCGAGCCGCCGATCACGACCACTTTCGTGCCGGGGTCGCACACATGGGCGAGCTTTTCGAGCTCGCCCAAGATGGCGCTGCCCATCTCGCGCGTCTCGACCATGATGACGTTCGGCGTCGAGGAGTCTTGGAAATATTCCACCGCGCCGAACACGCCGCCCATATGAACGGTCAGGTGCGCCTTGGCGAGCCTGCGGTCTTGACCCGCGCGTTGGATGACCGACCCGGTTTCGGGCGACTCGCAAAACGCGTGGATAGAGATGCGCGGAACCGGGCGATCCTGAACCGCCGCGCCGAAAGCGGGCTCCGAAATGTCTGATCCGATGGATTTGGCCATTGCGAACTGCTCCTCAAACACTGGAATTCTGAAACGGAACGATCACTGCCCGACGGTGCTGATCTGGCCGCTATCGGCGTTGTCCATTGACGGCGTCGCCGTCGACTGTCCGGCACGATATTTTTCAAGCACGGTTGAACGGCGATTGGCATCCGCCGTATCGATCGCGCGCGGCTCGATCAGATCGCGCGGGTCGCTGACCGACGCGGCCAAATTGCGCTGTGTCGAACAGCCGAAGTCCGGCCACATCTCATTTCGCGGTGCAAAGCCGAGGTTCTTCGTCCAGTCCTTGCCGCAGTCGGGCGAACTCGCGACATAGGAAACGAATGACAGCGTGATCGGTGCCTTGGAGTCGCCTTCCACCGCGCGATAGGACGTATACTGCACGGAGTTTTCCGCGACGCCGTGAGAGGTCAAAACGGACTTGACCTCCGCAAGCGCCGACATGGCCGCCGCTTGGTTCGCCGCGCCCGTCGGTGAGGATGCATTCAAGATGCCGTGGCCGCGCGCCTTCCAGCGTTCCGCGAATGCGCGAACCCGCTCGTGTTCCCCACGTGCCAAGCTCTGCAGACCGTCATCCACCTGAACCACCAAGGTCGCCACTTCCGGCTCGACGGTGATTGGAAATTGTTGAGGCGCGTCGAAGACGTGCTCGGGACCGTTGGCTGCCGATTGCGTGCACGCCGTTGCGGTGGCGCCGGCAAGGCCCAGGACTATGAAACGAATGAAGCTGCGCATGCGGGACATCCTAAGCTTTCGATAATTGCCAAATCATTGCTTGCATTCGAACTCTTCTAGCGAACGATGAAACCGATGGGACCCTTCAACGTGCCCGGGGCCTTCGGTTTGCCTTTTTCCCCGTAAACCGCGTTCAAGCGCGAAAGCAAAACCGTTTCGGCGTCGCTCGGCAACACGAAGCCGTCGGTCGGCGATGCGAGGTTCTGCCGCGACGTCGCATCGACGATGTACGGCGTGATGATCACGACGAGTTCGGTCTCGCCCGATTTGAAATCGCGGCTTTGGAACAATGAGCCCAGGATCGGAAGATTTCTCAAGCCGGGAAGGCCGTCGATGTTCTGCGTCGTCGATTGTTGCAGCAAGCCCGCCATGACCATGCTGCCGCCCGACGGAAGCTCCACCGTCGTCTCGGCGCGCCGGACGCGCAGCCCGGGGATCGTTCCCACGCCGGCGATGACGAAGGCGTTGTCGCTCGTGAGCTCGGAGACCTCGGTCGAGATTCGCATGCTGATGCGCCCCTCCGACAACACGACCGGCGTGAACCCAAGTCCTACGCCGAACGGCTTGAACTCGATTTGGATATTGCCGTCGTTATCGCGTCCGACGGGAAACGGAAACTCGCCGCCTGCAAGAAATTTCGCCGACTCGCCCGACACCGCGGTCAAATTGGGCTCCGCCAACACGCGGATCATGCCGGTGCGTTCAAATGCCCGGATGACCGCCTGAAGCGCATTGCCCGCGTCCAGACTCCCGACCGTAGCGCTTCCCGTCGAAAGCGTTTGGCCGAGAAGCGAGAACGGATTGGTGCTGAAGATCGAGACCGGAACATCCTTGGCGACATCGAATGCGGCACCGATGTTGACGCCGAATTGCTTTGATACCGACCGCTGCATCTCGGCGATCCGCACCCTCAGCATGACTTGATCGCTGCCGCGAATGGCAAGCCGGCTGACGACGGCATCCATCTTCAGGGCCTGATTGGGTTCCGACACGAACCGGATCGCGATCTGGCGCGCGGCTTCCGCGTCGCCCGCATTGCGCACCGAGCCCAGGATCACCACGCGATCGTTGACGTTTTCGACTTTCACGTCCGATCCCGCGACGCTGCGCTCGATCAGACTCTCGAGCACGTTCATGTCGCGCTCGACGCGAATTTCCAGATTGAGCAATTGCTTGCCGCTGCCGGTGAAGAAGAAAGCGTTCGTTAGTCCGACTTTCATGCCCACGACGTAGATCCGGCGCGGCGTGCGCACGACCGCATCGACGATCTCCGGGTTGGAGACTAGGACATCGCGCGCGTCTTCCGGCAGCTCGATGATCGCGCCTTTGTTCAGCGGCAGATTGAGCTGATGCGACTGCGGCCCACTTCCGCCCGGCCGGATTTTCAGCGTCTGGGTCGGCTCGGAGCGCGGCGCGTCCGGAGTGGCACCGGCCACGCCGTCGGCCAAGGCCGGAAAGCACAGACCGGTGGCGACTGCGGCAATCGTCAGAAGACGGAAAAATTTCATGACTTCACCTGTTATTCTTGGGCGGTCGACGCCGCGTGACCCTGAATGCCGTAACGCAGAACGACGATGCCTTCTTCGCCAGTTCCAAATCCCTTGGGGCGCTTTGTATCTAGGCCCGCATTTTCCTCTTTCCCCAAAGACCGCAGCGACAGCGACAGATCGCCCATCGCTTCGGCCAACGCCAACGTTTCGGCTTGCGTGCCGCTCAACTCGAGCGTCGCCGTCTTGCCGACGATGGACTTCGACTCACCCTCTTCTTGCGACGTTTGATCGACCGCCAGCACCCGCACGTCTTCCAAAACGGTTGCCGCGCCGTATGCCGGCACGCCGTCGCCGTTTGTGCCCATCTTTCGCGTCATAATCACGTCGACGCGGTCGTTCGGCAGGATAAAGCCGCCGGCGCCGCGCTCTGTCGTCAGCTTCACGCCGACCGCGCGCAGGCCGGGCGTCAACACCGCCGCCATAAATCCGGCGCCGTCCGCCTTGATCACTTTCTGCGCCGTGACCGGCTCGCCCGAGACCAACGGAATACGTGCCACCGATCCCTCCGCTGCTTCTTCAAGCGCGCCGGGTTGCGCCTCTTTCGTAATGAAACTCGCGTCGAGCGCCGACTTCGGCCAGCCCTGCCATTTCAAATCGCCGGGCATGATCTTGCTGCCGGCCTCGATCGTCTTCGAAGAGACCATGATCTCGGTCACTTCCATTTTCGGCATGGCCGACGCATTGGTCTGACCGCCGATCAGACCGCGCACGAGAAACGCCGCGAGAGCCGCCGCGCCGAGCGCCGCTCCCAGAATGAGGATCCGCGTCATATTCATCTCGTCAATCTCCTGACCCCTGCCCGATTTTGGCCTTCGTTGATGTTCTAACGCTCAAGTCTCAACCTATGGTTAATTGGCTAAGCAAAGATTTACCGCGCGGCGATTTTGCGACATCCGCATCGTCCATCTCGTCCGTCTACAGAGGATTAAGTTCCGGCTACCGAAGTCAGCGCGAAGAGCTGCGTCGCGGGAAAGACAACCAAGCCGCCGGCCGCGATCGCGACGCCGTAAGGCACGCCTGCTCCGGGACCGCTCAAAACGTGCATCCAAGGAAATCGGCTTAACAGAATGCTAATGGGCGGCCATCGCAGCACCAGCAGCGCCACGGCAAGCGCGCCGCCCGCAAGCGCCACCGCGAACACATACGGCCCGATCGACTGCACGCCCATGTAGAGTGCCATGGCCGCGAACAGCTTCGCGTCCCCGCCACCGACAAAGCCCCCGGCAAACAGCGCAATCCCGAGCGCCAAAGCTCCGGCGCCGATCGCGAAATGAATGCCCGTGTCCCCCAAACTGAGGCCCGCGACAAGAGCCAGCACCGGAAACAGCGCCAGCAAACTCAACGATATCCAATTGGGAATTGTGAGTGTTGTTAGGTCGTAAGCGGCGCCGGTGATCGCGACCGCCCCGACCAGTGTGAGAAGCGCCGCTTCGAACATGACGCCTTACTCCCGGCAAATGTGCGCTGAATGGTCGAAGTTTAGGCGCAGCCCCTTACCGCCCTCTTAAGCCGGCGGCGTCACCTACTCTGGTCTCCGAAAAAAGAAGCCGCCAGCCTCGCTTGCGCGACGCTGGCGGCTTTGTCGTCGGACATAGCGGATGGGAGAGACGCCCGCTACGCGACCGCGCGGATTAGAGCGCGGCCGAGACGTCGTTGAAGTTTGTCGTCAAGCTGCCACCGACAGCTTGCAGAGCGCCGATGATCACAACGGCAATCAACGCGGCGATCAAACCGTATTCGATCGCGGTCGCGCCCGACTCGTCTTTCAGAAAGCGAGAGAAAATGCGGCTCATTGAGGCCTCCTTCATTTGACACCACTGCACCGTCTACCCAACGGAGTTCTTTTCGCGCCGTTGTGCAAACTGCTGGCGAGAGTAGGTTTGCGCGGCTAACGGGGCGTTAAAGTAACAATTTTCTCGAGGTTTTCTGCGGCTTTTCGACGGAAAACACGGAACTGTCGTTAACATCGAGTGAGCAAATATGCGGGGATTTGTCGAAAAATGTTTTTGCCGCCCGCACGGCGGAACCTCGGCAAGCCGCTCGGCGGCACTCGCACGCAAACGTCGGGGTTTCAGATATCTTTAATCGGTTTGCGCCACGATCCGCGCCCAAGACCTTGAATATCAACCGGGGATTCCCATGATCGATCTTCGCACGGCCTCGATGGCCGCAGCCGCCGCAATGCTTCTTTCGACCGCAGCAACGGCGGAGGAATTGGGGACGGCAACACCGACTCATATGAATGTCCCCGCCGACCAGAGCGTGCTGTTGCATCTCGACCGTCCCGCAAAAACCATCGTGGTCGGCAATCCGATGATCGCTGAAGCCCAGCTCATCAACGATCGCACGATCTATGTTCTGGGACGTATGTTCGGCATCACCAACATCGTTGCGATCGATGCCGCGGGCGCCGAGGTGTCCAACACAGGCGTGGCGGTCGGCGCGGCGGACTATCAGCAAGTAACGATCTATCGCGGACCGGGCGGACAAAGAAACTTGGCCTGCGCCCCGCATTGCGAGCGCGTCGTGATGCAGGGTGACGCAGAGATGCAGCCGATGGGTCAAGACGCCGACAAGAAGGCCGAGATCAGCCAAAAGGCGGCGGCGCTCGGCACGGGCAAATAAGCCCGCGCCGGCGCCGACACCGCTTCCCGTGTTAGTGGCTGAGACGCAAGTTCGAAAGATCTTGCGCAATCGACTGGAACACCGCGGTCAGATCGCCTGACGAGGGCGATTCGAAATAGAGCGATGGATCGGACGCGCAATCGAGCATCAGATCCTTCGCGCGTTGGGCATCCTCCTCCAGCAGAATTGTATAGACGCGAATCCCCTCGGCCTTGATGCGGGTGCACACGGTGCGCGTCCGGTTGTCCTGTTCGGTCTCGGCCGTCGACGCATCGGTCGTGCCCAGCGTGCCGCGAACCAGATAGTTATATGCGGTGTATCTCGACTTGTGCCACGTGCTGTTGCTGTCGATCGTGTTCAAGCCGTCGGTCAGGAACACCATGGCCTTCGTCCAATTCTCGTCGCCGTACTCGCTGCCTTCCGTAAAAGGCGCCGTCGGCGACAAGGTGCGCCAACCCCAAGACGCGCCGAGCGCAATATGCGTATAGCCGGTCGAGATCATGCCGTTGACGTAGCTCTGCAGCGTCAACTTGTTGTTCGTAAGCGGCAGGATCTTCTGCATATTGCAGTCCGAGTTCGGGTTGGTCTTGCTCTGTCCCACATATTTCGACGAGCGTGTCAGTCGCGTCTCCTGGTTGCCCGACCCGCCGTCGGAAACATAAGTCGTGTATCCGCCATAGGCCGAGCCGTCCGGTCCATCGGGCTCGAAATACGGCACAAATCGCGTGTCGGGCGTTCCGGCATCCGGCGCGTCGTCGGTTTCCTCATAGCCGCTCGGACGCGCCTCGACGCAACCACCCCAGCTTTTGTTGCTCATGGTCGCCCAAACAGCGAACGCATATTTGTTGTTGTCGAAGTTCAATCTCGCGGAACTCGACTGCCCATTGATGTCCATAAAGCCGTTGTTGAGAAACGACACCGTGTCTACTTTCACCGTTTGCGAAAACGGCACCAGCGACATCTTCAAATGCGATGGGGAGTTCTGATCGCCGAACAAAATGCCGATCAACTCGTTCGTGGCGCTTTTGAGCGCTTGAATTTTTCCGTTCGACGCCATCGATCCCGTATTGTCGAGCACCAACGCGATCTCAAGGCCCTTCGATTCGCGCGTCACCTGCGCGTTGACGCTCACATTTAGATAGGGAATGCCGAACAGTCCCATGAACGAAGTATCGACTCGCGCCGTACCCGCCACCGTCACCAGGTTGTTGCCCGCCGGCGTAACGGTGAGCGACAGCACGGTACCCAGCTCTTCGTCGGGATAATTCGCGAAAAAGAACTTCTGCGCCTTCGTCGTCATTTCGGCTTCCGACAGACCGACCGTACCGGCAACCGACAGACCCGCGGCGTCCAGCGCCTCGCCAAGCCGCATCTTTACGACCATCGCACGCGTCAAATCGACCGCCGAACCGACGGCGGCGATCGACGGCAGCAGCGCCAACGCATAGATCATCGCGACGTTGCCGCCGCGCGAGCGGCGAAACCGGGCGCTGAAAGTCTCCAAGGCTGGCGAAATGGAGCGCATCATGGCGTTTTGTCCTACGATTTTTGAAGCGTGATGGTTCAGCCCTTT
>JANOFM010000288.1:0-3815 GCA_031413635.1 Alphaproteobacteria bacterium
CGTAGCTGACCACCTTGTACATCCCCAGCCTCTCGAACCGCCAAAGCGGTCGAAAGGATTAATGGCGAGGTATTTTTACTCCGCCCGCAAAGTGCAAAACGCACCCGCCTGAGTGAGGGAGTTTTACTCCGCCGCGTACACCGGACATTCACACGGAAAAATTGATGCGCGGCCATAGGGCTCATCGGTTCTCAAGAAGCCGAAGGATCGTGCGAATCTCGCCGAGCTGCCTTGTCCCGAGTTGGGTCAATTCGTATTGGAATGTGATCCAAGCCTGCATTTCTGCGCGCGAAGCCCGCAGCCTTTGCCAATCATAACCGACAACAGCCCCATCACCTTCCCAATCGGCGGCGTTCATCGACCATTCGACCGCGGTGTAATAATTCGATTGAGATTCAAAAACCGTCGCAAGCGCGGCCGGGTAGAACCGCTCCGCTTGAGCGTGCGCGTCGCCATAGCGGATGAGCGCGATGCGAAGCTCCTCATCCTCAATCGCAGCGATGTCGCCTGAAGAGACCAGCGCGACATAATTGGCCGAAATAGCGGGCACCGTGCGCGTGAAATTGGCCTGGGCTAGGCGGCGCCGGAACTCGAGGGGGTTTTCTGGCGGACGGTCGCGCCTCAGTGCATCGACGACTGCGGCCGTGCTTGCCGTCGTTGCTCCCATCTGCTGCACCCACTGCGCAAGGTCAGGCTCGATGGACCGAAACTCGGTCTCCAGACGATCGAGGAGCGCGGATTCTGCAATTTGCGCGTGCCGCGCTTCATTCCAATTGGCGACCTGGATACCTATGAAAACCCCGAAGACGACGATGACGAGATCAATGAAGATCGCGGTCCATTCCTGCTTACGCAGGTGCGCGATGACACGGCGCAGGATCATTTCGCTACGCGTCCGTTCCTGCCTGCGCAGGGGTTGCATAAGTCAGCGTACAGCATCGCCAGCCCCCTACGTCGCCGGAATTACCCGCTCTTGGAATGTCCCCTTCGGGCCAGGACTACCGGTTCTCCACAGCGGCCGGGACAGTCCGTAGTCCTCGCCAATCCCAGCCGGTCGTCGTGCATTCTCGTGGCCGACTACGCCCGTGACCAAGTTTAATCAAAGACTACGGCTAAGCCTGATATCGACTTCCCGGTCAACGTATTGCCATTCCTCGCTGGCGCGCATGCGAGACAACATGTGATCGAACTCAGATTCATGTTCGGGAGCGAACTCGAACCAGGTCAGAAAGTCGAATGGTTCACCGAGATCCCGGCAATGGTGCAATCGCCTTGCGATTTGGGGCAGATACCCAGCGCCAATGGTTGTGTGGCGAGAGCGCTCTTCATAAATTTCCCGTCGCTCATCTTGCGCCAACGCCCACCATTGAGGGCTCTTTCGAATGGGAATAAGCGCGGCATACACGGCCTCCGGCCTGCCTAAGCCTTCCTGCTTTGCCGTCAGCATCGCTGCCTCCTGCGCGGTCGTGTAGCGCAGATTGCTGGTGAACGCCGACAGCCGCCAGGCCACCGCGCCTGAGTCGGCTTTGTTCATTCCAACGCGAAGTGCGGCCGCTGCGGGGATCGATTCGCCCGCGCAGGTTTTGATTGATCGAATGACCCATTCGCCTTCGTCACCGCCTTCAAAGGTAACGAGGTCCGGAGTTTTTAAAGGCGTGGTGCTCGGCATCCAACTGGTCTCCCCTGTGCGCAATACTAAAGACAATACGGCCGCAATGGATCAAGAGTTACCAACCAATCTCGGCGAGGCCCCATACAGGTCGCGACGTAGTCCAACTTCACTCGGCTCCGCAAGCTAAACGCGCGCCAAAATCCAGCGTCTCCAGCATTTGAATCATACCGTGAGGACCGGAGTCTGGCTAATTGAGCGATCAATGCCGAAGCCCCCCAATTGTTACCCACGGCAGTTTCATCCCCGAAGCGGAAGAAGGAACGTCGGCGCGCGCGACGTTCGGAAAGCGGACGCTGCAAAGCGGTGCTTGTGCTCGATGTCGATACGGCGGGACCGGCATGCTGCGTGCTCCATCAGCTTATCGAAAGGGAATTAATCCGGCTCGCCTTCCGCAGGCTGTTCGTCAATGCCATAGACTCGATCAACGCCGGCAGTCTTGGCGAGGCGGCAGCCGATCTGCACGCGCTCATCGAGGCTCTTCGCAAGGCTCGCTTCTGTGAATCCGTGAATTTGGTGTCGACATATTGAGGGGCGGCCGTCACACGTTCGACAGCGATCGCAGTGGGCCGGAAATGCGCCAGCGCTTGCGCCAGCCGCTGAAGCTCCGCTTGCCTCTTCGGCGCGCGCACATCCTTCGGCTTGAAGCTGATGATGTCGGAGTCGGACCCGGACCCTTCGAAGTGGTAGGCGCCAAGAATCATGACCTGCACCACCTGCGGATCGGCCGGCGCCGCCGCTCTCTCGACCCCAGCCGTCGTCGCGCAACCGGCAAGGGCTAGCGCCGTCTGAAACTCTATCCGTATGATCTTTACCCTCGTCGGTTATTTGATGGCCCATTGTGCCTCGGCGCCCGCAATGACGCCATTGTGGTCAGTCTCGGCACGGCGCGGTAAGCGCCGGCCTGCCGATGCTGGCCCGTCTCTTTCCCCCGCGCGACCTCATTCGTCTGAGACGCCCGCTCTTGCCTCGTGCCGAATTCGGCGCAACATCGCGCCCCCCACAACAGGTTGCACGCATGTTCAGATCCATCGCCACCGCAATGCTCCTCGCCTCATGCGCCAGCGCTCCGTCGGAGCCGACGCTTGAAGTCGCTGGCGACCGGTTGTTCGTCGATGCGATCGTGAACAAGGTTTCGGTTTCGGCGCTGCTCGACAGCGCGGCCGAAATCTCTTTGGCCGACACGGCATGGGCGGCGGCGAACGGCGTTGCGACCTTTGGCGCCGAAACAGCAAAGGGCACGGGCGGCACGGCGGAAGTGTCGTTTGCGGAGAACATCTCGGTTGAAACGCTCGGAACGCAACTCGCCGGGCTGACGATTGCGGTGCTCGATCTTTCCGACATCTCCAACCGGATCATCGGCCGCAAGGTATCGTTCATCCTCGGACGCGAGATTTTCGACAAGGAGCGCCTCGCGATCGACATCGAAGGGCGGTCGATCGTGGTCGCCGACCGCGCAAGGACGCCGAAGGGCGAGGCGCTCGCGCTCACCGGCGAAAACGGCGTTGAGACGTTCAGGGCGCGCGTCAACGGCGGGGAAGTCAACGCCGAATTCGATCTCGGGAACGGCGGCGCCGTGCTGATCGGCAGGGCGACGGCGGAGAGGCTCGACCTCCTCAATGACGCCGCGTCGCTTGAAACGCGCAAGGGCGGCGGCGTCGGCGGCGAAGTCGAGCGTAAGGTCGTCCGGCTGAAAACGCTTGAATTCGCGGGCAGGACCTTCGCCGATGTCGAGGCCGAAGTCGACGAAACGGAAAACGCCGGCGAGTTGAACATCGGCGTCCGCGTCCTGCGGAATTTCCGGATCGTGACGGATTTCAGCGAACGGACGATCTGGCTGGAGAAGCAAAGGTAAGCGCCGATACTGGTTCGATGTCGGCGCATTTGGAACGCCGCGGAAATGCCCGTTTTGGGGAGACCCGCTGGCCGTTATAGACTGCGCGACTGGACGACGGCCTCAATCGAATTGTCGCTTTGGCCCGGCGCGCACAGGCTGACCAGATCACAGCCCCGCAATTTGCTGTCGATCGCCAAGTTGAACATCGCGAGATCGCGCGTGCGCTTCTCGACCTGCAGCTTCACCCGAACCGCCCAGACTTCGCGCGACTTCAGCGGCGGCTTCTGACCAACGATTTTCCCGAGATTC
>JANOFM010000289.1:0-15513 GCA_031413635.1 Alphaproteobacteria bacterium
CGGTTGCGGGACGGGCGCGATGCTGCACGAGGCGCGCGATGCCGGTCATGCGGGCCGGCTGTGCGGACTCGATCCGGCGGCCGGCATGCTGGCGCAGGCGCGCAAGCGGACGGATATCGAGTGGGTGCAGGGCGATCTCGGCGAGGCAGCATTCAACGGCGCGTTCGATTTGGTCGTGATGACGGGTCACGCGTTTCAGGTGTTCGTCGAGGATCGCGAACTGCGCACGGCGCTCGCCGCGATCCGACGAGTGCTGACCGGGAACGGCCGCTTCGCTTTCGAGACGCGAAACCCGCGGGCGCGAGCGTGGGAGGAGTGGACGTCCGATCGTCCGAT
The DNA here is from genome assembly GCA_031413635.1 of Alphaproteobacteria bacterium. Lineage (GTDB taxonomy): Bacteria > Pseudomonadota > Alphaproteobacteria > Micropepsales > Micropepsaceae > SZUA-430. Next base: position 337 of record JANOFM010000289.1, read on the forward strand.
CGAGATCCGAAACGAATTGGGCGCGAGCGTGCAGATGGCGCGTCAGGTTACGGCGGTGTTCGACGGACGGGTTTCATTCTCCCACACGTTCACCAGCCCCGATTGGAGCCAACCGCAAGTCAGTCACAGCACGTTGAGATTTTTGGATGCGCCTCTACTGGCGTCGTTCTTGGACGAGGCCGGGTTCGCGATCGAGGCGCAGTTCGGAGATTGGGACCGGTCGCCGGTGACAGATGGGAGCCCGGAGATCATCACCATCGCGCGCACGATGTTCTGAGCTTACCCCTTCGCGCGCATCAGCATGCCGTAGAGGTCGCGCGGGTCGTCGGGGTCGGCGATCATGTCTAGGTTCTGGACGAACGACGTGCCTTTCACCCGCGCGTGCACGTAGCGCAGGGCTGCGAAGTCTTCGATCGCAAAGCCGACGCCGTCGAACAGCGTGATCTGTTTTGCGCTGGTGCGGCCCGGTGCTTGGCCCGCGATCACTTGCCAGAGTTCTGTCACCTGATGGTCGGGCTTGAGTTGCTGGATTTCGCCTTCGATGCGGGTTTGAGGGGTGTATTCGACGAAGATGTCGGAGCGCAGCAGGATGTCGCGGTGGAGTTCGGTTTTGCCGGGACAGTCGCCGCCGATGGCGTTGATGTGGACGCCAGCGCCCACCATGTTGTCGGTGAGGATGGTCGCGTATTGTTTGTCGGCGGTGCAGGTGGTGATGATTTTGGCGCCTTCCATCGAGGCTTCCGCGCTCTTGCATGGCGTCACGCGCAGGCCGGTGCCCGCGAGATTGGCCGCGCATTTGCGGGTTGCCGCCGGGTCGATGTCGTAGAGGCGCACATGTTCGATGCCGCAGAGTGCGCGGAAAGCGAGCGCTTGAAACTCCGACTGCGCGCCGTTGCCGATCATCGCCATCGTGGTTGCGCCCTTGGGGGCGAGATGTTTGGCGACCATCGCGGAGGTGGCCGCCGTGCGCAGCGCGGTGAGGATCGTCATCTCCGACAGCAGCAGCGGATAGCCGGTCGCAACATCGGCCAGCACGCCGAAGGCCGTCACCGTTTGCAAACCGGCCGCCATGTTTTTCGGATGGCCGTTGACGTATTTGAAGCCGTAGAACTCGCCGTCCGAGGTCGGCATCAGTTCGATCACGCCGACGGCGGAATGGCTGGCCACGCGCGGCGTCTTGTCGAAACTTTCCCAACGGCGGAAGTCGGCTTCTATTTCGCCCGCGAGTTCGGTCAAGATACGCTCGAGCCCGACATGCAGGACGAAGCGCATCATGTTGTCGACGCTGATGAAGGGAACGAGCGCGAGGTTCGAGGGGGCGGGCATGGGGCGGGCGTGTTCCTTATCCGTGGCCGCGGGTCGGGCGGTCGAAGACCTTGCGCCCCATCAAGCTCGCGACGAGATCGACCATCAAACGCGCTGTACGCCCGCGCTCGTCGAGAAAGGGATTGAGTTCGGCCAGGTCGAGCGAGGTCACGAGGCTGTGCTCGCATAATAGTTCCATCACGAGATGGGCTTCGCGAAACGTCGTGCCGCCAGGTACGGTGGTGCCGACGCCGGGCGCGATTCCGGGATCGAGGAAGTCGACGTCGAGCGAAACGTGCAGCATGCCCTTGGAGTGTTCGACCAACTGAAGAAATTCGCGCAACGGGGCGACGATGCCGCGCTCGTCCAAGACGCGCATGTCGTTGATCGCATAGTCGCGGCCCTTCAGCGCGGCCTGCTCCGCTGCGTCGACCGAGCGAATGCCGAACAAGCAAATGTGACGTGCCGGGACGGGTGCGGGGAACGGAGGAAACGCCTCGAAGCCCTCGCGCCCGGCAATGTAGGCCACCGGCATGCCGTGATAGTTGCCGGTGTCCGAGGTCTCCGGCGTATGGACGTCGGAATGCGCGTCGAGCCAAAGGACGAACAACGGGCGGCCCTTCGCCTTGGCGTGCGCCGCCACGCCCGCGACCGTACCGAACGACATCGCGTGATCCCCGCCCAGGAAGATCGGAAACCCCGCCTCCATCGCTTTCGCCGAAACTTCGGCCAACGCTTTCGCCCAGGCCACGGTCTCGGCCTCGCCGTGAAGGCGCGGGTTCGCGTTCGGCCGCTCGGCTATCGGGCCCGGTTTCGTGTCCCCCCAATCGGTGACGCGATGGCCAAGTTCGACCAACGTGGTGGCCAGACCCGCCACCCGATATGCAGAAGGCCCCATCAGGCAACCCGGCGTCCTCTGGCCGGAATCGACCGGCGCCCCGACGAGGATGCAGTTTCTGGACACGTAGGCGACTCCTGTAGCGAAAGTTCGCGCAGCGTATCAGTATTGGCGCGGAAAGGCGAAGTTGCGCGGGCCTATCGCCATGTTAGGCGCCGGAGGTCCGCTGCCGGAAATTTATGAACCCCCCATTCTCCGACATGACATTCACCGGGTTCTTGACGGTCCTTCAGCTCAGTTTCGCGCGAATGAACGCGCCCATGTCGGCGATGGCGCGCATGCTCTGACCATTGAAGCCCTGCTCGAACACGTGCTCGCCGCTGGACCAGATGCGCAGCGTCACGTCGCTGCCAGCGCGATAGGCACGGTCTGCGAGAGAGCGGGCGTCGTCGTGGAATGCGTCGCTGCGGCTGGTGTGGATGAGCAGCGGGGGCAAATCGCCAAGGTCGCCGTAGACGGGCGAGGCCATCGGGTCGAATGGACTGCGCCCCTGCAAGTAGAGATGCGCGCAAATCGCCGGAAACTCCAGGCGCATGCCGCCTTCGTGCGCGAGCGATCGCGTCACCAGCGACAGCCCCGTCAACGCCAAGTCCGTCCATGGCGAGAGAAAGCAGATGCCCGCAAGGCGAATGCCGCCTGCGCCGAGCCGTTGCACTGCGGCTAGCGCGATCGCCGCCCCCGCGGATTCGGCGACGACCACGATGCGCCGGGCGTTTTGTCCGCGCTCGATCATATTGCGCACCGCGTGCTCGACGTCGTCGATCGCGGCGGGGCAGGGATGTTCCGGTGCCAAGCGATATTCGACGATGCACGTGCGCGTCCCCGCCGCCTTGGCGATGCGCGCGATCAGCGCCGTCAGGCGCGGGCTCATGCCGACGACGAACGACCCGCCGGGGACATAGACGAGCACGCCGTCACCTTCGAACCTGTCGCTCTCGATCCACGATGTTGCCACTTCCGTATCGCCTGCGGGCACGATCCGCACGCCCTCTAACGCTTGAGTCATTGCGGTACTGCCGGGAGTGCCGAAGCGCCGCGCTCGTGCGCGCCACCCCGGCGCCGCGCGCAAGAGTGCGTCGCGATCGCCGGTTTGCAAAACATGCGCCACCTCTTGCGCGGCGCGCAAAAACACCCACCGCTGCAGGTGAGCGCGCAGACGCCCGAGCCAGGCCTCGACGAAAGGCGTACGAACGCTGACATGATCGACGGCGAGTCGCGCGGCGGCATTTGCGGGAATTGCGGCCATCTCGTGCCTACTCCCCCTTTGGACCGGTGGATGCTAATCTACTATTGATCGAGAGTCCTGCGACAGGCCAAATGACAAGCCCAACGCGCCCAGCCCGCAGTCCGCGCCTTCAGGCGCTCGAAGATCATTTCGCCGCCGACGGGCGCGTCCGCGCCTTCGCGGAAACGAATCCCAGCGTCCCCGCCCGTTTGTCCGACATCGTGCGCTGGGTCGACGCTCACATGCGCGAGGCGGGCCTCAAGCTCGCGATCGAGCAAGACGGCGCCGTGGCGCTGGCAGGATGGCGATCACGGTTCGGCCTGACACCGGCCGAATGCAGGTTGGCCAATCACCTGTTGAACGGCGGTACGCCCGCGACGTTCACCGCAGAAATGCGCTTAAGCCCGCACACGGTGCGCAACCATTTGCGGTCGATCTACGCCAAGACAAATACGAACCGCCAAGTCTCATTGTTGCAACTTCTACTCCGCGCCTCGGGAAAAAATCCCTAAGTAGGCGGCTAGTATTTTCGCGTCATGCGCGCGCCTATCATCCTCAGTATTGCTCAGCCATCGATGATCCCGCGTGTCCGAGTCGGGCCCGCCTCTCAAGGGTTTTGAGCGATGCGTCATTTGTTGCGGCTCTTTTCGTTGCTGCTGGCAACCTTCGTCAGTGCGGCGTCGATGTCGGGTGTCCCCGCATTCGCGCAGGAGCCGGAGCTAAAGGGAGCGGGCCTCGGGTTGCAGATGTTGGAGCAGCTCGAATGGACACGGCTGGGCGCAGACTCGGTTACCGAAAGGTTGAAACTCGTTGTCTGGGAAGACGAATACTGCCTGCCGCCGGACGAGCCGAACAAGGCGAAAGAAGAGGAGTTCCTGAAAGCGACCGAGAAAACGCTTCAGACCTATATCGAGCGCTACAACAATCTGAGGCCGAAATTCCTCACCCTGTTCGCGAACGACGGCAAGGCGCGAAATGCCGTGCTGGCGAAGCTGCCGCGCGAAGCCAACCCGATTGAGAATTCGTTCTGGCAGCCGTGGCAGACCGCGTTTCAGAAAGCGCGAAGAGCGATCCAAGCCAAGCGCAAGGAGCTCGAAAGCAAACCCGAGAAACCGTGCCGTTCGCCGGTCGAACAACCCCCGCCGCCTCCCCCGCCGCCGGTAGGGCCTGGGATCGATTTGCCGCCGGTGGAAGTGCGCGCCGTCGATATCCCGCCGGTTCCCGCCCGCTTCTGCTCCGCGGCGGAGAAACAGAAGACCCTGAATGCGTTCGCCGCCGTCGCCTGGGCGTTCTATCTGAACTATCAAGACGCGGGCCGCTATGAAGACGCGATCAGCCGCGCCTTGAGGGACGGCGCCGGCAACCGAGCCGTGCTGGAAGGCCTGCTGCCCCAGGCGCACGCGAACCGGCTTGAACATCAGAAGCGGCTCGACGAGTTTCACGCCGCGTTCGACCGCGCGAAGGCGATGCCGATCGTCGATTGCGGCGGCGCAGCGCCGTCGACAGCGACGTCCACCGGCGTCGACATCGTGCCGCAGCCGGATTACGAAATGTTCGTCTGGCCCGCAGTTCCTAATCGTTTTTGCACCGAGGCCGAGAAACAGTCGGTCTTGAGTCAGCTCCAATTCGCCAAGGAGGCGGCGCGCCGCAACTATGAAAAGGCGAACGCTCAAGTAACAGCTCTCGGCAAACGCATGGCCGCGGGCGATAAGGCGTCCGGCCTTCCCGCGGCACAGCACCAAGCGCGGCAATCGGCGACGACCTACTACAATCTTTGGATCGACCTCGATCGCGCTTACTACAAGGCGCAAGCGATGCCGATCGTCGACTGCGGCGAGAAAGTCGGCGACGATCACACGACAGGCACTGGCGCGGCACAGCCCGACTACGCGCTGCGCTTCGAGGGCGAATTCGGTGGCATCCGCATGGGTTCCGGCGGTTTCTTCGGCTTCGAGGTCAGCCCCGTCGACCGCGGGGTCGGCTCGGTGCGCCCGAACCTCAGCGCCGACGCGCGCGGCCTGACGGCCGAGATCGACATTAGCTTGGGCTCATCATACCGGAGCGGAATCGCCGAAGCGATCTTCGATGCCGAAACCACCGAAGTGTTCGTGCGTCCTCGGTTTTCCGCATTCGAAGGCGACGCGCGCGCGTCGGGTCTGTTCGAGACTCCAGGCTCGACATTGCTGCCGGGTCTCGGCGGTCCAGGCGAAGCAGGCTTCAGTCTCGGTGTTTTTCCAGGGTTCTCGAACGACATCGAGTGGCGTTATTCGAGCGAGCAGCGGATCTACGATTTTGGAGTCGAAGTCGGCGAGACCGCCGGTCTCGGAACCGCCGGTGCGGGCAAGCAGGCGAAGGTCGAGCTGGCCGTCGGCGCGGGTTACTACACTGCGACGCGTGATGAGCGCATGGAGTTCGAGATTCCCGATTTCGGCGCTTCCGGTTCTTACAGCGTCAAAAGCGATATCGACGCGCCGTATCTCGCTCTCCGAGCGGGTTTGACCTATCCTTTCGGCGGCGGCGCCGGCTGGACCCCGTACGTGAAGGGCGAGATCGAGGGCCGCGTCTATTTCTACGATGCGCAGGCCTACGTGCGCTTCGACCCCGACTTCGCCGCGAGTCAGTTCCGCAACCTCGGCGACTCGGGGACGGAGTTCGGTTGGTCGGCGGGGCTGGAGGCGGGCGTCGATATCGACGCGGCTGCGATGCAGCTCTACGTCGGCTATCGCCACATGGAGAACGAGTTGTCGCCGATCGCCGATATTCCGGGCGGGGTCTCAGGCACCACGACGCTGGGCGTGACGACCAACGACATCGACGTGGTGATCGTCGGCGCCCGAGTTCGCTTCTAGGGCGTCAGCGCCAAGCGATAGACCAGTGCGAGCTTGTTGTGATCGAACGCACAATCGGTAGGGGTGGAGCATCGTTCGGCCTCGCGCTATTGGCGTTTTCTGAAAACTGGCCGGCGGCCGGTTCTATGCATTCGATCACGGATTCGTGAGTGATAGTATGATGTTGAGGGGCAACCCTCATGTTGTGTGGAAATTCGACAGCCAGTTTGCGTTCTTGCTTTGGGCGCAACAGTTGCGCGGGTGAAACGGCGGTCACGGTGCAGTGGCCCGCGCTTGCGAGGGGGGCGATCCGTGCGATGGTCCGCCCGCCCGGTCACGGATTCGGAATTCGCTCGCCCATGTTTCGCTCACTGCTCTCGGTCGGCGGGTTTACGCTTATCAGCCGGGCTTCCGGTTTCGTGCGCGATATTGTGATGGCCGCGGTGTTGGGCCACGGCGTGTTGTCGGATGCCTTCTTGATCGCGTTCCGGCTGCCCAACCACTTCCGCACCATCTTTGCCGAAGGCGCCTATAACGCCGCGTTCATTCCGCTCTATTCGAGTTTGCGCCAGGAAAGTCCGGAGGCGTCGCGCTCGTTCTCGCGCAACATGCTGGGCTGGCAGATCGCGGTTCAGGTGGTGCTGCTCGTCGTGGCGCTGGCGGCGATGCCGTGGATCGTGACCGCTCTGGCGCCGGGGTTTGTCGCGCGGCCGGAGCAGATGGCGCTCGCCGTCGAGCTGACGCGCATCACGTTCGCCTATTTGTTGTGCGTCGCGGTGGTGACGCATCTGGGCGACATGCTGAACGCCGAGAAGACGTTCTGGCCCGCGGCGGCGGCGCCGGTTTGTTTGAACTTGGCGATGACCGCGATGCTGTCCGTCGCCTTTCTGTTTCCGACAGCGGGACATGCGGCGGCCTACGGCGTGCTGGCGGGTGGGGTGGCGGAGGTTGTGCTGCTGGTCGGCGCGGCGGCGGCGCGCGGCCTGCCGGTCGTGCCGATTTGGCCGAAGTGGAGCGCCGACATACGCCTGTTCGCGGTGCGTTTCGGGCCCGCCGCATTGGGTGCGGCGGGCGTTCAATTGGCGTTGTTCGTCGACACGATCTTGGCGAGCTTTTTGGCGGCGGGCGAGTTGACGTCGCTCTACTACGCCGACCGGGTCAATCAGTTGCCGATGGGTGTCGTGGGCGTGGCGTTGGGCACGGTGTTGCTGCCGGAATTGTCGCGCGCGGTGGCGGCGAAAGACGAGTCGAAGGCAGCGCGCTCGTTCAACCGGGCGACCGAGATCGGGTTGCTTTTGACCTTGCCGTGCGCAGCCGTGTTCTTCGCCTTTCCCGACGCGATCATGAAGGGCTTATTCGCGCGCGGGGCGTTCGATATCGAGGCGGCGAATGCGGCGGGCGCGGTGTTGATCGCCTATGCCGCCGGGCTGCCGGCGTTCGTGCTGCTGCGGACAGTCAATCCATTATTCCATTCGCGCGGCGATACGCGCACGCCGGTGTTGGCGACGGTGGCGTCGATCGTGGTCAATCTCTCCGTCAAGCTGGTGTTGATCGTGTCGTTCTCGTTCGGCGCGGTCGGATTGGCGTTGGGCACGGCGGTGGGGGGTTGGGTCAATCTGGGCTTGCTGGTCGCAGTCGCGTCGATGCGCGGGCTGATGAAGCTCGACGAGCGTTTGATCGGCGGGGGCCCGCGCATCGTTGCCGCGGCGATGCTGGCCGGTGTCGCGTCGTGGCTCGCGGTCGCGCCGGTGACGGAGGCGTTGGCAGGGCTTTCGCAACTGCGCAACGAGATCACCATGATGGCGATGGGCGCGATCGCGCTTTCGATCTATGGCGTTGCGTTGTTGGGGTTGGGTTGGAAGCGTTAGCGCGCGGTCTGCATCCAGCGTTTGATTTTCGCCTCCAAGATTTCCATCGGCAGGGCGCCGGAGTTCAACACCTGCGCATGGAAATCGCGGACGTCGAAACGCGTGCCCATCGCGCGCTGGGCCTCTTCGCGCAGGCGGCGGATGGTGAGCTGGCCTATTTTGTAGCCGAGCGCTTGGCCGGGATTGACGATGTAGCGATCGACCTCTTGCGTGGTCTCGGTCCGGCTCAGCGCGGAATTGTCCATCATGTATTTGATGGCGCGATCACGGCTCCAGCCTTTCGCATGCAGGCCCGTGTCGACGACGAGGCGCAGGGCGCGCAGTTGCTCGTCGTTGAGGTGGCCGAACATCTGGTACGGATCCTTGAACATGCCTAGCTCGCGGCCGAGCCATTCGGCGTAGAGCGCCCAGCCTTCGACATAGGCGGTGTTGCCGCCGAAGCGCATGAACTTAGGCAGGGTCTCGTTTTCCTGTGCCAGGCTGATTTGGAAATGATGGCCCGGGGTTCCTTCGTGCAGGAATAGCGTTTCCATGCCCCAAGTCTTGCGCGACGGCAGGTCGTATTTGTTGAAGAAGAAGACGCCGGCGCGCGATCCGTCGGGCGTGCCCGGGTTGTAATAGCCGCCCGCCTGGCTCTGCTCCAAATAATCGGGAACGGGCAAGACTTCGAGTTTCGTTTTCGGCGTCAGCGAAAAGTCTTGGCCGATGGCGGCGTCGATGCGCTTTTCGATGCTGGCATAGCCGGATTGAATTTCCTCGGCCGATTTCGGCTCGAACTCGCGCGCGGTGCGCAAGTGTTCGAAGAAAGCGCGAAGCGGGCCCTTGAATTTCACCGCTTCGCGCACGGCGTTCATTTCGTTCTTGATGCGCGTGACTTCGGCGACGCCCAGTTTGTGAATCTCATTCGCCGTCAGCTTGGTCGTGGTTTGTTGCTCGACCAGATAGGCATAGAGCGCCGCGCCGCCGCGCATGCCGCCGAGGCCGACGCTGCTGCGCGCGGCGGGCAGGTAGTGCGTCTTCAAAAAATCGCGCAGGCGCGTGAACGCGGGAACGATCCCGGTTTCGATGGCGCGGCGATAGGCCTTCGACAACCGGTCGCGGTCGGCCGAGGGGATCGTGTCGGGCATCGCGGCGAGGGGCAACCAGAACGGGCTTTTTTCGACGCCTTGTCCGATCAATTCGTCGAGTTGGGGGATCATCAAGCGCACGGTCAGTTTGGATTCGACCACGCCCGCCTTGATCCCTTGGCGCATGCGTTCGATCGTCGTGTCGAGATAGCGCACGAAACCGTCGATCCGCTTCAGGCCGTTGTCGTAGTCGGCAAGCGTTTGAAAGCGGGCGGCCGATTTTCCGGAATTGATGTCGGGATATTGGATGTGCAAGCCGTTCAAATGGTTCAACGGCCGCACCACGGTCAGGGCGACGAATTTCGGTGTCAAGCCCGCCAGGTTTTGAGTCGTTTGATATTCGAAGACGTCGTAAGCGATTTGATCTTGGGGGCTGAGGCCGGCGCGGTCGATGGCGTTAAGCCGCTTGAGTTCCGCTTCGGCATTCCGGCGTTGCTGCTCGACGAAGTCGTCGCTGATATAGTCGCCGAATTCGGCGGCGTAGCGCTGGTCGCCGCGAAACAGGGCGCCGATGGGGCTGAGCTTGAGTGAGGCTTCGTCGCTGTCGTCGAAGAGGTGGCGGAGGTCCTGTGCCGTCGGCGGCGTATCGGCGGAAGTTGCCGGATTGACGACGCAACTCGACAGTGCGAACGAGGTCAGAGCGGCGAACAAGACGAGGCGCGGTTTAATAGCGAACATGAAACTCTCGCGATGGATTGAGCAGTCGTTTGCAAGTCCAATAGCACACGCGCCATGGGCGGCAAGGCCCCGGGCGGCGCTTGCCCTCACGTTTGCTTGATCGGCGGCTTGGGCAGAAATGGGTTCGAGTTCGGCCACCACCTCGGGGATCATGTCGCGCCATGGTCGTCATGTCGCGCGTGTCGTGCAAGGGCGTCGACCGGCCTGCGCATCTGTGGCAGGAATGGCTAGCTTACATTCCCAAGACGCGGATAGGTGCGCGCCATGAAGTTGATGCTGCACAGCAATGCCTTGCGCCGGGTCGAACATCGACTTCGCGAGATGAGCGTGGCGCTTGAGCTTTATGTGGTCGATCCGGACGGTGTCATCCGGCTCGACGGTGCGGTCGTCGAGCAGGCGGCGGTGCGGGCGGAGGCGGTGTGGGCCAGTCTCGACACTTTTGCCGGCGGCCGGTTCCGGCCCTTCTTCGGCGTGGCGATGGACTATCCCGGCGTGAAATGGCTGCAGACGTTCAATGCGGGGCTCGACCTGCCGATCTTTCGCGACATCGTGCGCAAGGGAATCAGACTGACGAACAGCAGCGCGCAAGCCGTGGCGATGGCCGAGTTCGTGATGGGACAGGTGTTTGCGGAGTGGTATCCGACCCCGCAGTACCGGGTGGCGCAGGCGGCGCATGAGTGGCGGCGCATCGGTTTTCGCGAATTGTCGCAGAGCCATTGGCTGATCGTGGGCTACGGCAATATCGGGCGCGAAATCGCGCGGCGCGCCAAAGCGTTCGGCGCCCATGTGGCGGGCGTGCGGCGTTCGCCCAAGGCCGACGAATTCGCCGACGAGATGTGCACACAGGCGGAGATGGCACGCTTGCTGTCTGCGGCCGACATTGTGGTGCTGGCGTGCGCGTTGAACGACGAGACGCGCGATTTGGCCGGGCCCAATTTTTTCGGCTGTATGAAACCGGGCGCGCTGCTGGTCAATGTCGGGCGCGGCGGGTTGGTGGATGAGGGGGCATTGGTCGCGGCGCTCGACAAGGGCACGCCGTCGGTCGCGATCCTCGATGTGTTCCGCGAGGAGCCGTTGCCGGCGTCGAGTGCGCTTTGGGATCATCCCCGGATCCGGATTTCGGCGCATACTTCGCCCGCCGGCAGCGGCACGCTTGCGCGCGGCGACAAGCTCTTCCTCGACAACCTTGCGCTTTACGCCCGCGGGGCCAAACTCATCAACGAGATCGACGAGTCGTTCTTTTGATCGATGGCCGTCCATCGAGGGCGCGTGATGGGTACGGTTTACGAAACGGATGTGGCGATCGTGGGCGGCGGCATCGCGGGTGTCGTGGCGGCGCTCGAATTGCTCGACGCCGGAAAGTCCGTCGCGATCTTCGAGCGGGAAGGGGAGGCCCGCTTCGGCGGGTCTGCGCTGGAGGCGTTCGGCGGGATGTTCTTCGTCGACAGTCCCGAACAGCGGCGGATGAAAATCGCCGATACGGTCGAGCAGGCCTACATCGATTGGAAGAGTTTCGCCGAGTTCGAGACTGGCGAGATCTGGCCGATCCTGTGGGCCAAGCATCTGGTCGAGCGCGCGACGCCCGATGCGCGCGATTGGCTGAGACGATTCGGCATCAAATGGCTGCCGGTCGTGTTGTGGGTTGAGCGGGGCTCGCGGCCGCGCGGAAACTCGGTGCCGCGCTTTCATCTAACGTGGGGGACGAGCCGGCATTTGATCACGCGTTTGATCAAAGCCTTGAGGGGCCACGTCAACGCCAAGAAGCTGGCGCTGCATTTCGGACATCGCGTCGATTGGCTGGACCGGAACGGCAACAAGGTCGAGGGCGTCGGCGGCGTTTCGAAATACGGCGAGTTTCGCGCCGAAGCCGATGCGGTGATTATCGCCGCGGGCGGCATCGGCGGCGATCTGGATCAGGTGCGCAAGTATTGGTCGCCGGGGGCGGGGATAGCGCCGCCCACGACGATCCTGCTCGGTACGCATCCCAGCGCCGATGGGCGCGCGCTGACGGCGGCGGTGGCGGCGGGTGCCAAGGTCGCCAACGTCGGACGCATGTGGAATTACGCGGCCGGCGTGCGCCATCCGCGGCCCGCGTGGGAAGGTCACGGCGTCAGTCTCATTCCGCCGAAATCCGCGTTGTGGGCCAACGCGCACGGCAAGCGCTTGATGCCGCCTTTGGTGTCGGGCTTCGATACCTACGATTTGGTGCGGCGAGTGAGTGCCGCGCCGCTCGGCTTTTCCTGGCAGATTTTGAACCGGCGCATCGCGCTGAAGGAGTTGGCGGCGTCGGGCGCCGATTGGAATCCGGCTCTGCGCGAACGGCGTTTGATTCGCTTTGCGCTCGACATGTTGTTCGGCAATCGCTGGATCGTCGACGATCTGACGACGAATTGTCCCGATGTGGTGACCGCCGCGACGGTGGAGGAACTGGCCGCGAAGATGAATGCGATATCGCCGGAGGCGCGGATCGATCCTGTTGCGTTGAAAGACGAGATCGCGCGCTTCGACGCCACGTTGGACGGTTCGCCCATTGCCGACGAGCAACGTCAGTCGATCGAGACGCTGCGCGCCTATCGCGGCGATCGGATGCGTTTGGCCAAGGGGCAACGCATTCTCGATCTCAAGGCCGGGCCCCTGATCGCCATTCGCGAGCATGTGGTGACGCGCAAATCGCTGGGCGGGATCGTGACGGACCTGCGCAGCCGGGCCTTGAACGTGTCGGAAAAGCCGATCGCGGGACTCTATGCGGTGGGCGAAGCGGCCGGCTTCGGCGGCGGTGGCAGTCACGGCTACCGGGCGCTGGAGGGGACGTTTCTGCTGTCGTGCGTCATCACCGCGCGGCGTGCGGCGGAGGCGATCGTGAAGGGGTGAGGGGGCGTATCCCGAGGCGACCGCGAAATTCATTTCCTTTCCTGGAAGCCGGCGCTTCCAGGAAAGGACGCGTATCGAATGGCGGGGAATACATATCATGTCCCTGCGTTTACCAGGCACGTTCGGACTCATTATTGCGAGTTTGTTGCTAGGGGTGATTGCTCGGATGTTCGGGCGGGGCGCGAGCGCTCAGTGCATGTTGATTGACGCTGCCGCGGATGCTCGCGTTTGCGGTTCGCGCGCGCACGCAGAACTTGACGACACCGTCTGGCGGGTCTGATAGACATCGGACCATCGCCAAACAGGAAAGGACCCGCCGATGGCCTCGAAAATCACCGACGATCCCCGCATCGATCCGCGCATCAAAGCTATGTTCGGCGCGGTGCCGGACCTTTCGCCCGCGGGCGACGTGGCGAGCCGCGAGCAGATTCTGGCGGAGGAAGAAACCGACCGAGTGAAAGCGCAAGCCGCCATGCTCCAGATGATGTTCAAAGTCTGCGACAACGAAGAGGTCGCACCGTCGAAAGGGCTCAAGGCAACCACGGAGACGTTCCGCTCCGAGCCCGACGGCAATACGATCAAGATCCAATTCATCCGGCCCGATACCGCCGAGCGTCTGCCCTGCGTCTATTACATTCACGGCGGCGGCATGCAGTTCATGTCGTGCTTCGACGGCATGTACAAAGCATGGGGCCGCATTATCGCGGCTCAGGGTGTGGCGGTTGCGATGGTCGACTTCCGCAATGCCATTCGCCCGTCTTCCGCGCCGGAGGTGGCGCCGTTTCCCGCCGGGCTCAACGATTGCGTGTCGGGCGTGAAGTGGGTTCATGCGCATGCGGAGCGGCTCAACATCGATGCGACGCGCATCGTCGTCGCGGGCGAAAGCGGCGGTGGAAACTTGACGCTTGCCACCGGCATGAAGCTGAAGCGCGATGGCGAACTCGGCTTGATCAAAGGGCTCTATGCGCTTTGTCCGTTCATCGCGGGTGAGTGGCCGCTGGCGCAGAACCCATCGTCGCGTGAGAACAACGGCATACTGCTGGAACTGCACAACAATCGCGGCGCGATGGCGTACGGCATCGAAGCGTTCCGCGCACGCAATCCGCTTGCTTGGCCCGGTTTTGCAGGCGACGACGATGTGAAAGGTTTGCCGCCGACCGTGATCCACGTCAACGAGTGCGATCCGCTGCGCGACGAAGGCATCGGCTTCTATCGCCTGTTGTTAAAGAACGGCGTCCGCGCGCGTTGCCGCCAAGCGATGGGCACGACGCACGGCGTGGAGGTTTTTGCGGTCGCTTGCCCGGACATCAGCCGAGATACGGCTCGCGACATCGCGGCGTTCACGGCGCACTGAGAGCAGAGCTTGACGAGAAACGGCCGCGCTCTCAGCCGAGAGCGCGGCCGTCGATTTGACGTGCGGGCGCGTTAGCGGCCGTAGCGCGGCGCGTCGTAGGGCGCGTCGGGATCGTAGCCTTCGTCGTATTCCTCGTCGTAGCCTGGGCCCTGGTCGTAACCCGGGCCTTCGTCGTCATATTGCGGCTGGTATTGCGGGGCCGCGTAGGCGTTGCCGTAGTAACCGTTGCCGTAGCTTTGCGGCGCGTATTCGCGATCGCGGCACGAACCGCTGGCGATGGCGTTGCCGGCGAGGCCGCCGAGCAGCACGCCCGCGACCGTCGCGCCGCCACGGCCATGTCCACGATGGCCCCAATGACGATGCCGGTGACCACGGCCGATGTTGTTGCCGATGATGCCGCCGAGCACGCCGCCGATGATCGTGCCGGCGACGCGATCGCCCTCACAGTTGCGATAGCCGTCGCGCCCATAGGCATAGGCCGGCGGTCCCGCGCGATAGGGTGCGCCGTATCCCGGTCCGTAGGACGGGGCGCCGTATGTTTGCGGCGCGTTGTACTGACCGTAGTCGCCGTAGACCTGTCCCGCGAATGCGGGGCCCGTGGCAGCGACGGTCAACGCACCGGCCGCGAGCGCGGAAAAGAGCACCTTCTTCATTTGCACCATCTCCCAGGGATCAGCCCACTCACGACGCGGTCGGACGGCCGCAGAGCCGATACCCTATATCCGCCGCCATCAAAGTACCAAGCGCCCTGAACCCAGCATGAATGGCGGGAAGGTCAGTGAATCCATGGGGTTAGCTGGCCGGCTGGCGGGGTCTGCCGACCAGACTGGCGTCAAGCTTTTGAGCTTTGAGCGCGTCATGCGGCCCGCCTTGTCGGCCGCGCAGGTCCATGTGTCCACCGGCGGGCGTTGGGTCGGGAAGTACGGGTGACAAGGTGTGCGTTTTCCGCCTTCGTGCCCTGGGTGGCAAAATCCACTGCCGCGCGCAGCGGCGGTTGCCCCAAGAGGAATGTGTATCATGTCC
>JANOFM010000290.1:0-2118 GCA_031413635.1 Alphaproteobacteria bacterium
GGGGAATGATGCGCGGGGCGACCACTGCCGCGATCGGATCGCCGGCCAAGGCGGGGAAGCCCGCGAGCAGCACAGGAATATCGACCTGGTAGCGCAGCGGATTGACGAAGGGGTGCGGCGGCTTTCTGAAATCGTGGAGGCCTACGTCGAGAGCCTGCGCATAGCCGACATGTTGGCCGGGCGCGAGCGGGATGCTCACCGGTTTTGCCGTGATTGCGCCGGGAAAGACGACGCCGCCCAATGAGACGTCGCCGACGGCGGCGGCGATGGCCGGCGCGAGTTTGTCGACTTCGAAAAAATAGAGCGAGACGTCCTTGCACGGCTTTAAGTGCAGCGACCATTTTGGCCCGCCGGCGTGGAATTCGACGGCGACGATCTCGGCCTTGCCGGGGGAGAGCACCTTGACGGCGATCGCGGTCGAGACGTCGCCCGGCGTGGTCATCGTCGGATAAAAATAGATGTGGCGCGTGGGGATCGTGTGACCCGGGGGATTTAGGTTGCCGAGCGGGACGATGCCCGAAACGCTCGCGAGATCGGTCGGCACATGGTCGAACAGCGCATCGCTGCGTCCGCAGGGGAGCGAGCCGTAAGACGGCGGCGCGGCGCGCGCCGTCGTACCGAGGAGTAGAAAAAAGACGAGGGCGGCGCGTGCGATGCACATGGGACACCTCGCGAAGAACTTGGGCGAAGTGTCGGGCTGAAAAGCGCGGCGAGTCAAATCAACTCGCGCGCCGGATCAGTCGTAGCGGCCGCTGTCTTCTTCGCGGCTGAAGTTGTCGCCGGTGTTGCCGGAGCTTTCGCCGCCGCCCGCGTCCATCACGTTGCCGTTGGCGTCGGTGCCGGGTTGGGGCCCCGTGCCGTTCGGTTGGCGATAGGGGCCGCTGCCGTTGTAGTTGCCGCCTTGGCTGCTTTGTTGCGGCTGGCCGTTGCCGCCGCCATAGGGATGTCCGCCCGAGCCGCCTTGTTGTTGCGGCTGTTGGTTTTGCTGTGGCTGAGCGGCTTGGGCGAGCATGATCAGCCGGTAATAGTGTTCTGCGTGCTGAAGATAATTTTCGGCCATGACGCGGTCGCCCTGGGAATTCGAGTCGCGGGCGAGTTGCAGGTATTTTTCGTAGACGTGGTGCGCGTTGCCGCGGATCTTCACGTCGGGACCGTTCGAATCGATCGTGCGGTGGATGTTGAAATTCTGATCCTGGTTCTGCCGGCCTCCGCTGCTGCCGCCTCCACCGCCACCGGCGTTGTGATGGGGCTTGCCGCCGCGGCCGCGCCCGCGCGGGCGCTTGTTGTTGTTGTTCTGTCCGGGTCTCATGTTCATTTAGATTATCCGATTCACTTTTTTTGACGGTCGTGATGTCCGAGGTTCGGCTCGAGCGCCATCGCTCAGCCCGGCGAGGCCCGCGTGTTCCACGCGTGCGAGGCCGCTTTACAAGATCAGCAAATGCTCAACGCGCGTGCCCCTTGAAGTCTCATTCAGGCCAATTCAGCGATGGTTGGCGATGCGGCGCCCTCGCCGCGTTCCCGTTCGCCCAAAAGCGGGTCCCTTCACGCCATCCAACCCCTTAACAACCGCCATAACTTCGGCGTGGGCCAGCCCGTTGCGTGCGAGACCCAAGCTAGACCGAATTCGCGGCAGATTCCAAGAGGTTTTGGCGGAAATCCTCAACTTGGGTCCTTTTGAGGCAGGCTTGCCACCACGACCCTGTCATGTCCGGCCAAATCCTTTGCTATTCGAACGATCTTAAGACCTGCCGTGGTGAACGTTCGAGCCGCCGACACGCCTTGGTCGAAGCCGATTTCGACAAGCGCCAAGGCCTTCGGCTTCAAAAGTGCGGTTAGGTCGCGGGCGATTCGCTCGATGGCGTCGAGGCCGTTTGGCCCCGCTTTCAATGCCGTTTCGGGTTCGAAGTCGCGCACGTCGGCATCGAGCGCGACGAAAGCTGCCTTAGATATGTAGGGCGGATTGGAAATTACAAGGTCGAATCGTTCGTCGATGCCGGCCGCCCAATCGCCGCGGCGGAAATTTATGCGCGCGGCGACAGCGTGGCGCGTGGCGTTTCGTTCGGCGACGGCGAGCGCCTCGGGGCTGATGTCGACGGCGACGGCGGTCGCCTCGCGCCA
>JANOFM010000291.1:0-36923 GCA_031413635.1 Alphaproteobacteria bacterium
CGGCCCGTCGTCAGCGCGCTCGCCGTCATGGCCGGCGCGGCTTACGCCTTCACCCACGGTATCGCCGCCATCCCGCCCTTCGTCGCGCTGTTCCTGATCGGCGCCCTCGCCAATGTGTTATTCCGCCTTTTCGTGATGCTCAGGGCACGCTTCGACAACGTCGTGACCTCGGCCTTGTGCGCGATCACCCTCATGACGTCGATGATTGTGGGTGTCGTGCTGATCGGTTGGTTGCTCGCCTTCCTGTTCGCAACGACGGACTTGATCGAACACGTCATGTCCCCGAAAGACTTGTTCTCCGGCATTGCCTCCGGCCTGACGCTGCTCATGTACGCCATCCTGGCGGCCATGAGCCTCATGCAAGCGGTTATCCTCTGGGTGCTCGTCCGCAACGACGCCTTCGGTCGGCGCGAGACGTGAGCACAAGCCAGTCACAGATCGCGAAACGCCTCGTCGTCGGCGTCGCCGAGCCAATCCGAAAAGGCATCTTCGCAGAGCAGCCAGAAGTCTCTATCGCGCGGCGCCTCGGTCTCGAGACACACCCCGCGCGATGCCCGTTCGGTTTCGGTCCTACGGCGACGTTCCTTCCCTATCATCGTAGCCTCCAGCTATAACGGCGGCACGATACTACCATTTCCATGACCCGCCCCCGCAACATCCTCTTCATCACCGTCGACCAGTGGCGCGGCGACTGTCTGTCCGCGCTCGATCATCCGGTGGTGAAGACGCCGAACCTCGACGCCTTGGCGCGCGAGGGCACGCTCTTTGCGCGCCATTTCTCGAACACCTCGCCCTGTTCGCCGAGCCGCGCGACGCTGCACACCGGGCTCTATCAGCACAATCATCGCGTGGCGATGAACGGCACGCCGCTCGATCGGCGCCACACCAACTGGGCGCTTGAAGCGCGTAAGCTCGGCTATGATCCGGCGCTGATCGGCTACACCGACCAGACCGCCGATCCCCGCGACGTTGCGCCCGACGATCCGCGCCTGCGAACCTATGAAGGAATTTTGCCCGGCCTCAACGCAGTGGCACCGGTCAGCATGGACTATCCGGGACCGTGGGCGAAATTTCTGCGCGCCCACGGCTACCAATTGCCCGACGAGGAGCGCTTCATCATCTGGCAGCGCGAGAGCGGTCCCGACTACGAAGACGGCGCGCCCCACCCGAAGCCTTGGACCGTGCGCGCCGAGCACAACGACACGACCTGGCATGTCGACCAAGCGATCGACTACGTCAGCGAAAAGCGCGGCGAACCGTGGATCCTGCACCTCTCGCTATTGCGCCCACATCCGCCGTGGATCGCTTCCGAACCGTGGAACCGCCTCTACGACCCTGAAAACCTGCCGCCACCCGTTCGTCGTGACAATGCCGAGGAAGAATCCGCTCAGCACCCCTGGCTCGCCCATCAACTCACCCACCCGCTCTATCGCGCGCCCGACGAGGTGAAGAAGCTGAACCGCATGCGCGCCGTCTATTTCGCCATGATCAGCGAAGTCGACGACAATCTCGGTCGCCTGTTCGCGCATCTGAAACACGAACGCCTGTGGGACGACACGCTGATCGTCTTCACCAGCGATCACGGCGAGGAACTC
Source organism: Alphaproteobacteria bacterium (assembly GCA_031413635.1). Taxonomy (GTDB): domain Bacteria; phylum Pseudomonadota; class Alphaproteobacteria; order Micropepsales; family Micropepsaceae; genus SZUA-430. The sequence goes on from JANOFM010000291.1 coordinate 1,596, forward strand.
GGCGATCACTGGCTGCTCGGCAAATGCGGCTACTTCGACGGCTCCTACGCCGTGCCGCTGATCGTGCGCGACCCGCGGGCCGAGCTCACGCGCGGTCAAAGCGTGCGCGCCTTCACCGAACACGTCGACATCAAGCCCACGATCCTCGATTTCATCGGCGCCGAAACGCCACTCCAATGCGACGGCCGTTCGCTGATGCCGTTCCTGCAGACCGGCGCGCCAGCCGTTTGGCGCCGGCACGCGCATTGGGAATACGATTTTCGCGACGTCAGCTTTCCCGACGGCGTCGAGCAAAAATTGGGCCTGACCCTGCACCAATGCAACTTGACGGTCATCCGCGACCAGCACTTCAAATATGTGCACTTCGCGGGCCTGCCCCCAGTACTGTTCGATCTCGCGCGCGATCCCGGCGAATTCGAAAACCTCGCGCAAGACCCAGACCACGCGCCGGTTGCGATGAAGTACGCTCAAGACTTGCTGTCGTGGCGCCTGGCGCATGAGGATCAAACCCTCACGCACAAAATGGCGACATCGCGCGGCATGATTGAACGCGCCTCGCCGCGCTTCTAAATCAAATTGATCCGCATGTTATCGCGCGTCACGAAACAGCCCGCCCACGCCGACAGCGCCGACGCCTCGACCTCTTCCATGAAATGATCTTCATGGTCGGGATCGTGATGGAAGATGCCGAGCCGCTTCACGTTCGCGGCACGCGCGAGCCGCATGCCTTCCTGCCAGGTCGAATGTCCCCAGCCACGCTTTCCCGGAAACTCATGATCCGTGTACGTCGAATCGTAGATCATCAGATCCGCGCCCTCGACCAGCGCCAGAATGTTCTGATCGGGCTTGCCCGGCGTATGCTCCGTATCGGTGATGTAACACAGCGACTTGCCTTGATAGTCGAGCCGATAGCCCGTCGCCCCGTCCGGATGGTTCAGCGGCGCCGTGCGCACGCGAATATCGTTCGACAGCGAAAACGTTTCGCCCGCGCGAAAATCGACGAACTCGATTTGCGCCTTCATAATGTCGATGGGCACAGGAAAGAACGGATGCGTCATCTGCCCGGCCAGAACCGTCTGGATCGGCAAGCCGGAATCGAGATGCCCCGCCATGATACGGAAGTGGTGACCTTCGACGAACGCCGGCGAAAAGAACGGGAACCCTTGGATATGGTCCCAATGCGTGTGCGACATCAAAACGGTCGCCTCGCGCATCTGCTTGCGCATGAACCACTTACCCAGATTGCGCACGCCGGTCCCCAGGTCGAAGATGACCCTGCGTCCGCCCATTGCCACTTCGACGCAACTCGTATTTCCGCCAAAAGCAAGGTGGTTGGGACCCGGACATGCCACGGTCCCCCGCGTACCCCAAAACTTGACCTTGAATGCCATCCGCCTCGAATACCTTAAACAGCCCGCTTCAAATCTAGCCTTGCCGCCCCGGCCGCACAGCAGCGGCGGTCGATGTCGTGACGGCCGTCACAATGGGTTCGCCCCGATAAAAGCCCGCGCCTCGGCGAATGCTGCGATCAACGGCGCGAGCTTGCTCTTGTCCAGCATATGAAGCTCGGCGTCGGCTGCCGCATCCGCCACCGCGAATGCGCCCACCCCGCGCGCAGACCCTTTAAGAGTGTGGGTCCATTGCTTCCATGTTTTTTCGTCAATCGCGCGCTCGAGCTCGCTCAGCACTTGCTCGCCATGGGTCAAGAACAACTCCAACACCTCGCGCATGACGCCGAGATTTTCCGCTGCCTGGATGCGAAGATGATCGTAGTCGACCGCTTTTGCCGCCGTGGCCATGGCTCACGTTCCTCCATCGGTTCCCCACTCTATCGACGAGAGGCAACCAGGAAGTTAACGCGCATTTACCGGAGCCTTAGAACGGCACCCACCCGCCCGGAAACGGTGACGCCGAGAAGGCCCAAGCATGAAGGAAAAGCACCGCCGCATAAGCCAAGACGCCGGCCGCCAAACGATACGAGAACAATTCGCGCAGGTTCAATGTCGCTCGCCCGCTCAAGATCGCCGCGAACGGCACGTTCGACGTTCGCCCCGCAAAGCCCTGCCAATCCGCACCCATCTTCCGCGCCCGCTTGGCATCGATCGAATGGGTCCCGGCGACCGAAAGCAGCAGAAACGTTCCAAAAAACACCACCGATGCCGCGTCGCCATTGGCTGCAAGATGAAATGCCGACCACAATGCGACGCCCCACAAGAACGGATGCCGTGTGATGCGCAACACGCCTTGAACGGTATTGGCATCGGCCGCGCGCGATTCCATGCCTACCGCCGTAGGGCTCGGCGTCAACAATCCGGCGACGCCGAGCACAAACGCGACGCCCATCGCCAGCGGTCCCAGGTGCTTGACGGCCGGTCCGAGATCCCACCACACGGCGCTGCCCTGGGCGCTGGCGGTATTATAGCTGACGGCAAGCCAGACGATGCCCGCCACGCTCGCCGCTGAAAATATCCCGAGAAATGGACGCTCGCCCACCGCACGCACGGCTGCGTCGCGCAGCGTCGTGCCCGCAACCAAGAGGTGGATCGCCAAAAAGAAAATCGCGGCGGCGGCCAACATTGCCATTGTTGCACTCCAATGCTGCGAATCACTTCGAACTATTCTCGCTGCGCGAATCGTAAGCGTCCGGCGGCGAATCGCACAGTCGATCGAATGGATGCGTTTAAGTTACAGCAATTTCTGACCGTAGCGATTCCAAATTCGTTGAAACGCATGATTGATTCGACTCGCGCGTTAACACTTGGCGATCCCCAGGCGCACCGGGGTGTTGCGAATCTTCTTCAGTGCGACACCAAGAAAAAAATGGTAATATTTCAGTAAGGGTTCTTCAGAACCCAAAGCCGTCCTACGGCTTTGCGCCGAGAGTTGTGAATGGAACGCATAGAGCCATCGAACGTCCACGCCTTCACAGGGCCGCTCACGAACGAGCCGCCCGCGCGCGACAACACTGCGCGTGCGCGCGCGCCGCGCATCGACACCACGACCGACGATACGACGGAACCACCGCGGGTTGAAGTCTCGGCCGTCCACGTATCAGCGGACTCTGGCGGCGCCTCCACATGGGGAGCATTGCTCTTCATTGTATTTTGGCTCGGCGGAATCAGTGCATACCTCGCCGGGTTGATCGGCATCAAAACGATACAGAACCTTCCTATCGAGTGGTACGGCTTGATCGCTGCAATTTTCATAGTCCCGGTTGTTCTGACGGTTTTCGTGTGGATCCTCGCGCGAGAAGCAAAGATTTTGCGCCGCCAGTCGACCTCGTTGGCGCTCGCCGCCGCGAACTTGACCGAGCCCGAAGATCACGCCGCCCGCGGCATGACCCGCCTCGGACGCGCCATCCGCCGTGAGTTGGAGGTCTTCAACACGGCAGTTGAATCCGCGACTGCGCGCATGGCCGCGCTGGAAACCGCGACGAACGATCGTCTGGCCTTGATCGAACGCACCGCGCTCGCCGCCCAAGAACGCGTCGATCGCGCCACCGGAAAACTCGGTGCCGAGCGCGAAAAACTCGCGCAATTCACCCAAGCGCTGGACACGGCCGTGCTTGCGGCCTCCGACACCTTGACCGCGCGTCTGCACGACGCGCGCAACGCCGCGCGCAGCGCCAGCGAAAGCCTGCACGCCGAACACGGCGCGATCGCGGGCTTGATCACCACGTTGCAGGCCGCCTCGACCACGGTCGCGGCCAAAGCGTCGGACTCCGCCAAGGAAATCGAACGCCAGGCCCAGCGCCTCGACGCGGCATCGGAAGCCGCCGCCGCGCGCTCCGAACAAGTCGTGGCGCGGCACGAACGCCAGCGCGCGGCGCTCGCCGAAACGATAGAGCGCTTGAAGAACGAAAACGATCACATGGCGCGCGCGCTCGACTATCAGCGCGATGGCATGAACAAACTCGTCGTCATCATGAACGACGAAACGAAAAAGATCGGCACCTTCACGATCGAAGGCGCTCGGCGGCTTGATGAGACCGCGGCCATCATGGCCCAGCGCATCGTCGAGACGACGCAACTCTTCACGCGCGAATCCGAGAAGCTGCGCACATCGACGGAACTGACGACCTCGGGCCTCGAGCAAGCGATGCAGACGATCCGCAGCGCCGGCGACAATTCTTTCGACGCCGCCGGCCGTCTCGGTTCGGTGTTGATGGGCTTGCGCGAAACCGCGGCCGGCGCCTCGCAGCAGATCGAAGCAACCGTCGCCCGGTTGTCGAAAGTGCTCAAGGACCTGCCCGCCGAAGCCGCCGGTCACACCCAGCACCTGCGCACCGCGCTCGAGCAACAAGCAGGCGCAATCACCGATCTGTCCTCTCGTGTCAGCGTCGCCGTCGATCGCGTGAATGCGATCGAAACCAACAAGCAACCTTCCGCACCCGCTCTCAAGGCTCCATCGCCGAAGCAATCGATTCCGAACTTCAGTGTAGCGCCGGCCGGCCATCTCTCGCCTCCGGCCCGCGATCACGTTCCTTACCCCGCGGACAAGCATCAACCGCACGAAGGCAACGGTGAACCGCGCGGTTGGTTCGGCATGGCCAAGCGTTTTGGACGGGCGCCCGGCGACATCCCCGAACACGCGCCGCAAGACGAGCGCCACGCAAGCGGCAACGGTAGCGTTACCGGCAACGGAAATGGCAACGGCAATGGCTGGGATATGAAATCGCTGCTCGCCGCAGCCGAGGGGCGCGACGGCCCGCAAGTGCCCCGACAACATCCGCCTCAGCAGCCACCCCAGCATCCGCAACAACGCCGCGAGCCGCGCATCGAAAGACCGGCGCCATCGCAGTTCGCTCCTGCTGCCCCGCCACCGGCGCAAAGCGGCGCACGCACGCGTCAAGCAAACACGCACCAACAGCGGACGACGCAGTCACCGGTGCCAGCCTACGGGCAATCGCCTTCCAACGGCGACGGCAGTCATACGTCGTCGCGCCATATGATCGAAACGCTCCAGGCCATGGCCATCGACCTCGATCGCTTTCTCGAGGACGATCCGCCGCTCGAACTCTTGCGCCGCTACCGCAATGGTGAACGAGACGTCTTCGCCCGCCGCCTTGTCACGATCCTCGGCCGCGAACAGACCGAACGCATCGGACGCAAACACCGCGAAGACGCCGAGTTCGGAGAAACCGTCGATCGCTACGTCCAGCAATTCGAAACGCTGATGGAGCAAACCGCCCGCAGCGACCGCGACAACGTGCTCGTCGATACCTATCTCACATCCCAAACCGGCAAGGTTTACATCGCATTGGCTTCGGCGATCGGAAGGTTGTCGTAACCAGATCCTGCTCGCCTACTCCCAATCCTTCGGCCGCTTCAACCTGTTGTCCTCGCCCACTTTAAGCGTCCACGTTACCGCGCGCTTTAGGACGGCGCCCACCGCCTCGTCGAACGACTGCACGATGTCCGGCACGTTCTCGCTCGCCGAGGGCTTGACGGATTCGAAACTCTCCGAGGCAACGATCTGCCCGATTGCGGGCCGAAGTAGCTTTACGTTCAGCCGCACGCGAACCACCGTGCTACCCTCGGCCGTCTTCTCGGCCTGAAACTCGCGCAGCTCCGTCTTCAGCACGAAATCGGATCGCAGGCCCAGCGACTGGCGTCCGACCGATACGATCTTCTTCGTGTTCTCGAACGATTGGATCAAAAGCTGCTGCACCATCTTGGGCGCCCGGTCGGCCCAGCGCGACCCGCCGAAATACTTCACCTCCAGCGGCTGCGGCGCAATCGCGATGCGATCGGTGTCGATGCCTTTGGCGGTCGACGGCTCGTCGACGACCAATTGCCAATCCACCAGCGGAATATCGCCCGAAAACGTGCTCTTGGGCGACAAGACATAAAGATCGGGCGGCGGTCCACTGCCGAAATTGGGAAGACTGCAACCGGCAAGCGCCACGGCGATCGCCGATAGAATAGCCGCCCTCAAAGACAATTTACGCATCATTTCCCTCCCGACGGCTGATACTCGACCGCCTTGTCGCCGAAGATCAGCGACGACGGACTGCTTTCGAGCCGCTGCGCCGCGCGATCGACTGACCCAATCATCTGACGCGCGTCGCTGATCGCGAGCAGAAGTTCCGGCAATCCGGCACGCGCGAAGTCGCGCAACGGCCCGCGCGCGTCGTTCATGATTTGGCGAATATCGCTGGCCACCCCGCGCACGTCGGCAAGCGTTGCCTTCGCGTCACCGGCGACAAGCTTGTCGACATTGGTCGCGATCGATTCGAATTTGTCCGATGCCTTCGCCAAGTTCGCCGACAGACGCTCGACATGCGCGATTGTCGAGGCGAACTTCTGCTCGTTTTCGCCGCTCAAGAAGGTCGTCAGCCGGTCGAGCACCATGTTGCCGCGATTGATGAGCTCCGGCGCGCCCGCGAACAATTTCTGAAACGTCGACTTGCGTGTTTCGATCACGGGATAGCGCTGATCGGGTGCCGCCACCAAGGGATTGCCCTTGGCCGAACCGCCGCCGATCAAGATCGCGGCAACGCCGGTTAACCCAAGCGTCTCGAGCGCGGCATAGGAATCTTCCTTCACCGGCGTCATCCGGTCGACCTGAATACGCACGAGCACGTTGTTGGGATTGTCCTCGTCGAGCTTCAGATCGATCACCTCGCCGACCTTAATGCCGTTATAGAGAACGTCGGCGGCTTTGCTGAGGCCCGAAACCGATCCTTCGAACTTCAGATCGTAGATCTGATGCTCTTTGTTGAAATCCACTTTCCCGATCCACAACAGAAAAAAGACGGTCAGCACGGTAATGCCGATCGCAAAACTTCCGATCAACAGGTGATGTGCTCGGGTTTCCATGACGGCGCTCCTTTGATCTCAAGACCGCGGCGGCGCGGATTTGGCGGCCGTCGCCGCCCGCCCGCGCGGACCGTGAAAATACTCGCGGATCCAGGGATGTTCCTGGGTCAGCATTTGCTCGATTGTACCCGTGACCATCACCCTTTTCTCGGCCAGAACGGCGATCCGGTCGCAAATCGCATAAAGACTGTCGAGATCGTGGGTCACCATGAACACGGTCAGACCCAGCGTTGCCTGCAGATTCTTGATCAATTCGTCGAACGCCGACGCGCCGATCGGGTCGAGCCCCGCAGTCGGCTCGTCCAGAAACACGATTTCCGGATCGAGCGCCAGCGCCCGCGCCAGACCCGCCCGTTTGCGCATGCCCCCCGAAAGCTCCGACGGGAATTTCGGTCCCGCCTCAGGCGGCAATCCGACCAGTCCGATCTTCACCGCCGAAATCTCATTCAGCAATTTTTGCGGCAAATGGAGATGTTCCTTGAGCGCAACCTGAATGTTCTGCGCCACCGTCAGAGAGGAAAACAGCGCGCCGTCCTGAAACAACACGCCCCAACGCCGCTCGACCGCATGCTCTTCCTCGCGCGTCATTTCGCTGCGCGCCTTCCCGAAAATCTCGATACTCCCGGCCGCGGGCTTGTTGAGGCCCAAGATCGTACGCAGCAACACCGACTTGCCGGTGCCCGACCCGCCCACGATGCCCAACACTTCGCCCGCGTAAATATCCAGATCCAGGTGGTCGTGGATGACCTGCGCTCCGAATTGATTGCGCAAACCGCGGACCGATATGATGACATCGCGCCCCATGCCGCTCATATCCCGAGCTTCACGAACATGACGGAGAACAGCGCATCGACCACGATGACGATGAAGATACCTTCGACGACCGACGCCGTTGTCCGCTGCCCTACGGACTCCGCACTGCCCTCGACCTTCATGCCTTCGAAACAGCCGATCATGGCAATCAAGAGTCCGAACACCGGCGCCTTGATAAGAGCCACCATGAGATCCCAAAAATCCGCGGCCTCGTTCAAGCGGATGATGAACATTTCCGGCGACATGCCGAGTTCGAGCCAAACGACAAGACCGCCGCCCATCAATCCCATCATCGCACCGATGAAGCCGAGCACGGGAACCATCGTAATCAGGGCAATCACCCGCGGCAGAACCAAGACCTCCATCGGATCGAGGCCCAAAGTGCGCATGGCATCGATTTCCTCGCGCAACTTCATCGATCCGATCTGCGCCGTAAACGCGCTGCCCGAACGCCCCGCCACCATGATCGCCGTCAGCAAAATTCCGATCTCGCGCATAAACGCCACCGCCACCAGATTGACGGTGAAGATCTCGCCGCCGAACCGGCGCAGCTGCTCGGCGCCCTGATAGGCAAGCACCGCACCGATCAAAAACGAGATCAATGCGACGATCGGAACCGCGTTCAGACCCGCCTGCTCCATGTGATAAACGGTCGACGTCGCGCGCATGCGCATCGGATGAACGGCGGTCTTTCCCAAGGTCTCAAGGATCAACCCAAGAAACGCCACAAGTTCGCGCGCCGTCTTGCCCGCCTCTTGAAGAGCTGCACCCATTCGAACGACGACGTTGACGAACGGATTGCCGACGTGACGTTCCATCACAAGCGGCCGGTCGCTTTTTGCCACCGCATTGATCAGCGTCGCATGCGCCGCATTCGCGCCCGCAACCGTGACGGTGGCCCCTGCACGTTCGAACGCGCGCCCGGTCCGATAAACCAACCACGCGCCGGTCGTGTCCAAACGTTTGACGTGAGATAGATCGAACGTCACCGCGCGGCGCGCATGCCCGTCAAGCGGCATCAGCAATTTGTCGAGTGCCGTCGCATGGCGCACAACCCACTCGCCCTGAGGGCGCAACATGAGTGAGGACGTGTCTTCGGTCACGTCGAGCCACGCCTCGCTTTGGGCCTCCCCCGCCATACTTTCAGTCCGCGCCCCGCGCCAACGCCGCGCGACGCACCATATTGCGCCGCCACAAAGCGAATCAGAGTGTGCCCGCACGCCCGAATCGCAGCAAGTTTCTGCAAACTTCGCGCCGCACGACGGTTTCAATGAGACACAGGTGACCGATCGCACTTAACGGTGCTTGCCTTGTCCGGAGACTCAGCCAAAATCGCCCCGAACGCGGGGGCTTAGCCGCCGTTCTTCGCGCACCGGTTGCACCGAAAAGGACGCACGCGTTCCATGACTGACCCAAGCCACACTCCTCGGAATTCGACCGGTGACACGGTGCCGGCGCGAGCCCAGTTCATTCCGATACTGAAGTCCGACCTGATTTCGGCCCTCTCGGACAGCGGCATCGCGCGCGAGCAGTTGCGCGACTTCACCACGCTTTGCGCGTTCCTCAGCAGCTATTTCCACCACGATTTCTACGACGAACTGACCGATCTGAAGGAAATCTACGCTTGGTTCTCGCCCGCGGGACCCAGACCCCAACGGCGCGAGCCGCCGGGTGCGGAGGAAGCCTTCGCAAACCTGTCGGCCACGCTTCTAAGCGTAATGACGCGCGCCAACTTCGCAGAACTCGCTGCAGTCGACGTCACACACCTTGGCGGCGAGCATCCGTTACTCGACGTCAAAACGCGCACACCGATGGAGATCTACGAATCCATCCGTATCTTCGTTCGCGGAACTCGCACCGAAGTCGTTGCCCAAAAGTCGGCGCTTGGATTCAAGGCGCCCGACGTTCCACTGGAAACATTTGACGATGTCGTCATTTTCGTCCGCTTCAAGCAAAAGGCAACCGCCAAACACAAGAGATTGGGCCTTCGCCGCCAGCGCGACCTGCCCGGCGGCGCGCAGCCGGGAAGCGTTTTAATCAAGTCCTTTCGCAAGATCTCGCGCCTTGAATTGCCGATGCTTCTGCCGGACGTCCAAATCGTCATGAGCCGCAAGGATGCGTTTCTGTTGGGCGGTCCGGCTTTGCTCGGCGGCATTCCGATCGCGCTCAACATCTTACCCGCGCTCTCGGTCGTTCTGGTCGTCGTCGGCGCCTATCTGGGCTTCGCCGGTCAAGTCACTCAAGATAAATTGACGAAGGCGGTGGCCGCCCTTTCCGTCATCGTCGGCGCCGGCCTGTTCATGTTTCGCCAGTACTCGAACTATTCCTTCCGCAAGCTCAAATATCAAAAGCGCATCGCCGACAACATCTACTTCAAGAACGTCAACAACGACGCCGGTGTTTTCGAAACCCTGATCGGCTCCGCCGAGGAACAGGAAACCAAGGAGGTCATTCTCGCTTATCACGAGCTTCTGACCGGTGGAGCCGCCGCCGATGCCGTCGAGCTCGACCGCCGAATCGAGAGTTGGCTCAAGGTGAATTTCGGCCTCGACCTCGATTTCGAAGTCTCCGACGCGCTGACAAAGCTCGAACGATTGGGCTTTCTCGCCTCAAAAGACGGTAAAATCGCCGTCGTTCCCCTGAGCGAGGCGCTCGCCCGCCTCGACACGCTCTGGGATCGGCTTTACGACTTCTCGCACAAGCCGCACGCAAGCGCGGCCGCCTGACGCCGCCCCCGGGGGAATAGAAGGGACATGTCGCAACGCGACGCCGCCACACGCGAAAGCGCCCTCGCCATGTCGGGCATCGCCGGACTGATGCGCTGGCTGGGTGTGGTGCCGTGGATGGTGTTGTCCGGCGCGTTCCTCATTCAGATCTACGATGTCGGCGGCGTGCTGAAGGGGTTGCAAAATCAAGTCTTCGATTTCTACCAACGTAGCGCTCCGCGTCCCTATACGGACGCCTCCGTCCGCTATGTCGACATCGACGAAGCGAGTCTAATGCGCATCGGCCAATGGCCGTGGCCGCGCACGACGATGGCGAACCTGACCGCCAAGCTGCGCGACGCGGGCGCCGCCGTGATCGCTTTCGACATGGTCTTTCCCGAACCCGATCGCACATCGCCCGACATCATCGCCCGCAACCTGCCGCCGGGCGTCGAGTGGGACGCGGCCAGAACGCAACTTTCAAACCTTCCGAACAACGACACGCAATTCGCCGCGACATTGAATCGTTCGCCGGTCGTTTTAGGCTTCATCATGTCGGAGGACGACACTGGTCGCGCGCCGGTGCTAAAGGGTGGTCTGGCGGTTGTCGGCGACGGCAAGCCCCAGGACACAGTGCCGTCGTATCCCGGCGCTACCGTTTCCCTCGACGTCTTGCAGAACGCCGCTCCCGGCATTGGTTCGTTCAACACCACACTGGATGCCGATGGCATTATCAGGCGCGTTCCGCTCTTTGTCGCGAGCAAAGGCAAGATCTATCCGGGCTTGGCTCTCGAAGCGCTTCGCGTCGCGCAAACGAATGAAGCGGGAGCAACGCCGTCCTTCTTGATTAAAACCGCTGGCGCTTCCGACGAATTCGCCGCCGGGATCGATCCGAATCGAATTGTCAGTGTCAAGGTCGGGGCATTCGAGATTCCCTCCACCCGCGACGGTCAGATGTGGGTGCGTTACACCGACGGCAAAGCCAAGCGCGGCATTCCGGCCTGGAAAGTGCTCGATGGGTCGGCCGACAGCACGCAACTCGAAGGCGCCGCCGTCTTCATCGGAACCAGCGCCGCCGGATTGCTCGATTTGCGTTCGACACCGTTCAAAGGCAACGCGCCCGGCGTCGAGATTCACATCGAAGCGCTTGAACAAATGCTCTTGAATCGGTTTTTGGAACGGCCCGACTGGAGCCCCGCCGTCGAGCTCGGCTTTGCCACGTTGCTGGGCCTGTTCGTGTTGATCGCTATCGCGCGGGTGCCCGTGTTTTGGATCGCTGGCGTCGCCGTCGTCGGCGTCGTGGCGGCAATCGGCACCTCGTGGTGGGCATTCACCGAGCAAGGCTGGTTGCTCGATCCCGTCGCCCCTTCGCTCAACATCGCCTTCGTCTTCGCTGCCGCCAGCCTCGTCAAGTTCATGCGCACCGAGGCCGAGCGGCGCACCGTGCGCAGCGCCTTTGCGCAATACCTGCCGCCCGACGTCGTCGAGGCGATCGCCAACGACCCGTCGAAACTGAAACTCGGCGGCGACACGCGCGAACTGTCGATCATGTTCTGCGACATCCGCGGTTTCACGCCGATCGCCGAAAGCTTCCGCTCCGACCCGCAAGGCTTGACGCGCCTCATCAACCGCGCGCTGACGCCCTTGTCGCGCGAAGTGCTGAACCATCGCGGCACGATCGACAAATATATCGGCGACTGCGTGATGGCGTTCTGGAACGCGCCGCTCGACGACCCCGACCACGCGACGCACGCCTGCGACTGCGCGCTGGCGATGATGGATTCGCTTGTCGTCTTGAACCGCGAACTCACCGCCGAAGGCTTTTACAAAAGCCACAAAGTCAACCCGATCGACGTCTCGATAGGCGTCAACACCGGCGTCTGCGTCGTCGGCAACATGGGCTCGGACTTGCGCTTCGACTATTCGGCTTTGGGCGACAGCGTCAACGTTTCGGCTCGCATCCAATCGTTCGCCGGCAATTACGGCTTCGCCATCTGCATCGGCGAAGACACAGAAACCGTCGTCGCCGAAAAATTCGCCTTCCTCGAAATCGACTACATCGCGGTCAAGGGTCGCGCCACGCCGACCCACATCTACGCTTTGATGGGCCATGCCCATGTGCGCGAAACCCACGCCTTCCAGCAACTGAACGGCGCGCTGCAAACACTGTTCATCGCCTTCCGCGCCCGCAACTGGCTGGCGGCAAAAGCCGCAATCGAGCACGGGCGAAAGATCGCGCCCGACCGCCAAGCGATCTTCGACACCTATCAATCGCGAATCGCGCACTATGAACACGAACCGCCCCCCGACGATTGGGACGGCGCCTGGTCGGCCAAGGAAAAGTGAGCGCCACAACGCTCAGCGTCGCCGACGAACGCTGGCCGCTTAAACAAGCATTCCGTATTTCGCGCGGCTCCAAAACCGAAGTGCACGTTGTCGTTGCGACCATCACCCGCAACGGCAAGACCGGGCACGGCGAATGCGTTCCCTACGCGCGCTACGGCGAGACGGTCGAGAGCGTCATCGAGACCATCGAACGCCACCGCCCGGACATCGACGCGGGCGCGACATGCCGCGATCTGCTTCGCGCTATGAAACCCGGCGCTGCCCGCAATGCGCTCGACTGCGCGCTATGGGACTTGGAAGCGAAGCAAACCGGCCGCCGTGCCTGGAACATTCTGGGTCTCCTCGAACCGCACCCGGCAACGACCGCGTACACGATTGGTCTCGACGAACCGCCGGCGATGGCCCAGGCCGCGCGCGCGACAAACGCGCCGCTCCTCAAACTGAAACTCGGCGGATCGGACGATATCGCCTGCGTCGTCGCCGTCCGCGCCGCCGCGCCCGACACCATGCTCATCGTCGACCCCAACGAGGGCTGGACGTTCGAACAGCTCGAATCCTTCGGCCCCGAACTCAAACGTCTGGGCGTCAAATTGATCGAGCAACCTCTGCCCGCCGGCGCCGACGCGAGCCTTGTGGGTTACGACGCCCCCGTGCCGCTCTGCGCCGACGAGGCCTGCCACACGGCCGACGGCCTTGCCCAGATCGCGGGAAAATATGCCTGCGTCAACATCAAGCTCGACAAAACCGGCGGCCTGACCGAGGCATTGAATCTGGCGCGCGAAGCACAAAATTTAGGTTTGTCGATCATGGTTGGCTGCATGGTTTCGACATCCCTGTCCATGGCGCCGGCGTTCATGCTCTCTCCACTCGCGCACTTCATTGACCTCGACGGACCATTGCTGCTGTCGCACGACCGCGCGCCCGGCTTGCGCTATGACGGCACACGGATGTTCGCGCCGTCGCCCGATCTGTGGGGCTGAGATGAGCAGAGACTTTTTCGCCGCCGACTACGCCGAAGCCCGTCAAAAGTTTCTAACTGCGGCGACAGCGCGCGGTTGCGCGCTCACCGCGCACTTAAACCCGCACGCGAAGGGTCCCAAGGGCGAAGACCTCGTCGTCGATGTCGCGGTCGCGGGCCCCACCGGCGGCAAGGTTGGTCTTCTCCTCATCTCTGGCACCCACGGCGTCGAATCTTACGCTGGCTCCGCCTGCCAAATCGGCTGGCTCAAGAGCAAGCGCAACGAGGTGCCGCCCGAGCTGAAAGTCGTGATGATCCACGCATTGAACCCTTACGGCTTCGCATGGAACCGCCGCGTCACCGAAGACAATGTGGACTTAAACCGCAACTTCATCGATCACAGCGCGCCGTACCCCACGAACGGCGGCTATGAACAGCTCAAATCTGCGATCGCGCCAACCGATCTCGGACCGGAAACGCTGCGCCGGGGCAGCGAACTGTTCCGCGATTTCATCAAAGAGTACGGCCCCTTCACTATGCAAGAAGCGGTAAGCAAAGGCCAATACGTGCATCCCGACGGCATGTATTTCGGCGGCACGCGCGAACAGTGGTCGGCCGGCATCGCAAAGCACGTCGTCCGCCGCGAACTGGCGCACTGCCGCCGCGTCGGCGTCGTCGACTTTCATTCCGGCCTTGGCCTCTACGGCCACGGCGAGCTCATCAGCGAAGAACTGGCGGACAGCCCCGCCTATGCCCGTGCCAAAACCTGGTGGCCCGACATCTGCTCGACGCAGTCGGGCGAGTCGGTCTCGGCGCACGTGATCGGCAGCATTGATTCCTGCATCCCCGGCCTCTTGCTGCGCAGTGAAGTGACCATGGCATGCCTCGAATTCGGCACGTCCTCGACGCTGGAAGTCTTCATGGCCCTGCGCGCCGACAACTGGCTCCACACCCGCGGCAACCCAAAGGAGCCTGCCGCCGCCGAGATCAAGGCCCAAATCCGCCACGCCTTCTATCCCGACAAGGATGACTGGAGAGAAATGATCTGGAAGCGCGGCGAGGAGGTCATCTCCCAAGCCGTGGCCGGATTGTCAGCGGTTTGAGGCCCCCTTGCGCTCAACCCCGCGTTTGCGACAAACTGCAAACAATCCAACCAAACAAGGTGCATCTATGAAAACCTGGCGCAAACCGCAAGTGCGTGAAATCTCCGCCGCGATGGAAATCAACTGCTACTGCTCGGCCGAATAATCCGCGTGGGGCCTGGCCCCACGACCCTCAGATGAAGATCGTCGTGCTCGGCGCCGCGGCTGGTGGCGGCTTTCCCCAATGGAATGCGGCGAGCGCGAACAATCGTTTGGCCTTCGCCGGCGGTCCCCAACACCCGCAAGCGACGCAAGCAAGCCTCGCTGTCTCGGCGAACGGCACCGATTGGCTGCTCCTCAACGCTAGCCCCGACTTGCGTCAGCAGATCATCGCCACCCCAGAACTCCATCCGCGCGAAGACTTGCGCTCGTCGCCGATCAAATCCGTGGTCCTGACCGGTGCCGATGTCGACGCGCTCGTAGGCCTGCTGACATTGCGCGAGCGCCAGCCCTTTTCGCTCTGGGCGACCGGCTACGTCCACCGCGTCATCGCGGCCAATCCGATCTTCGGCGTCCTCGATCGACGCCTCGTCCGCTTCGAAACCATCGCCAAAGGCAGCAGCTTCGACCTTGTGCCCGGCCTTGACAGCACCACCTTCGCCGCGCCCGGAAAACCACCCCTCTATCTCGAACAGATCGAAGGCATCGGCCCCGCCGAAGGCGCCTCCATCGGCCTCCGCATCACGGACAACACCGGCAAGTCGCTGGTCTTTCTCCCGTCCTGCGCCGAGATCACGCCCGAAATCAAATCCACCGTGACAGGCGCCGATGCGCTATTCTTCGACGGCACGATGTACACGGACGATGAGATGATCCGCTCCGGCGAGGGCACCAAGACGGCACGCCGCATGGGCCATGTCGCGATGACGGATGCCATCCGCGAATTGCACGAAGTCAAGGCGGGCGCGCGCTACTTCATCCATATCAACAACTCGAACCCCGTCTTGAACCGCGCCTCGCCTGAACGCAAAGCGGTCGAAGCCGCAGGCTGGCGCATCGCCGAGGACGGCCTAAGGATCGAATTGTGAGCCTGCTTTCGCTCGCCGAATTCGAAGCGCGCCTCCGGGCCATCGGCGCCGAGCGCTATCATAACCTGCACCCGTTCCACCGCCTGTTGCACGGCGGCAAGCTGAACAAAGGCCAAGTCCAGGCCTGGGCGCTCAACCGCTACATCTATCAATCGCGCATCCCGATCAAAGACGCGATCATCGTCTCGAGGCTACCAACACCCGAACTGCGCGCAACCTGGCGCACGAGGCTTGAAGACCACGACGGCACCGATGGAACCGACGGCGGCATCGCCCGCTGGCTCAAACTCACCGACGGTTTGGGCCTCGACCGGGCGATGGTGACATCGGAAACAAAAGCTCTGCCCGCCACGATCTTCGCCGCCGATGCCTACGTCCATTTTGTCCGCGACCGCAGCGTGCTCGAGGCCGTTGCCTCCTCACTCACCGAACTCTTCGCTCCCAAAATCATTGCCGAGCGCGTCGAAGGCATGCTCCAGGGTTACGACTTCGTCTCGCGCGAAACGCTCGCCTATTTCGGCGCGAGACTCACCCAAGCGCCGCGCGACAGCGACTTCGCGCTCGAATACTGCCAAAGCCACGCCCGCAACCGCGAACAGCAGGAACTCTGCCTCGCCGCCCTTAGCTTTAAATGCAGCGTCCTTTGGGCCATGCTCGATGCCCTGTATGATGCCTACGTATCGCCGGGCCATATCCCGCCGGGCGCATTCAAACAATGACCAACGACCCAAAACCGAAACTTGCCCCCGGCGTCAAACTGCGCACCAACGCGGCGCGCGGCGCCATGCTGCTCGGTCCCGAGCGCATTCTCGAACTCGACGAAATCGCCCAATCGATCGTCGCCCAATTCGACGGCACCAAGCGCGTCTCGGATATCGCTTTGGCCCTCGCGAAAGAATACGACGCGCACGAAGCCGACATCCGCGCCGACATCGACGCCTTGCTCAAAGACCTGACGGCGAAGGGATATGTGAAGCCGTGACCGAACTGCCGGCCCCTATCGGGCTCCTCGCCGAACTCACCCACCGCTGCCCGCTCGGCTGCCCCTATTGTTCTAACCCGCTTGAACTGGTGCGCGCGTCCCAAGAACTCGACGCCAAAACCTGGACGCGCACTTTCAACGAGGCCGCCGACCTCGGCATCCTTCACGTCCATCTCTCCGGCGGCGAGCCATTGGTGCGCCAGGATATCGCCGAACTCGTCAATGCCGCGCACCTCGCCGGCCTCTACACCAACCTTATCACCTCCGCAGTTGGCCTCACGCCGCAACGGTTGACCGAACTGCGCGCCGCAGGCCTTGAGCATGTGCAAATCAGCATCCAGGGCACCGACGCCGCGCGCGCCGACGCTGTCGCGCATATGAAGGGCGCCGCCAGGGCCAAACGCGAGGCGGCAAAGCTCGTCGTCGAAGAAGGCCTCGCGCTCACCATCAACGCGGTCATCCATAAAGGAAATATCGCCGACCTGCCCGCGATTATCGACCTTGCGGAAGAATTGGGCGCAGGCCGCCTCGAAGTGGCCCATGTGCAGTATCACGGCTGGGCGCTGCCCAATCGCGCCGGCCTGATGCCCACCCGCGAAGATTTTCTAGCCGCGGCAAGGATCGTGGACGACGCACGCAAGCGCCTCGAAGGCACGCTCGTCATCGACCACGTCATGCCCGATTATTTCGCCGAACGCCCCAAAGCCTGCATGGGCGGCTGGGGCCGCCAAGTCGTCGTCGTCACCCCCGACGGCCGCGCACTACCCTGCCACGCGGCGGCGAGCCTGCCGGGCATGACCTTCGACAACGTGCGCGAAAAATCTCTCGGCGAAATTTGGCAGGGCAGCGACGCCTTCCAAAAATTCCGCGGCACAACCTGGATGCCCAAACCCTGCCAAGGCTGCGAGCGCGCCGAAATCGACTGGGGCGGCTGCCGCTGCCAAGCCTTCGCCATCACGGGCGACGCCGCCAACACCGACCCAGCCTGCGCCCTATCTAGCGACCACGCGAAAATGCGCGAACTCGCGGCGGCTGCAACGAACAACTCATTCCGCTTCCGCCGCATCGGCGGCTAACCCTGGAAGCCCGCGCGCGCAGGATTTACGGCGTCAAGTCCACCGCGATCTTCCCGAAATGCCCTTGCCCGGCCATGTGCGCGAATGCCTCCTTCGCAGCAGCGAACGCAAACGTCTTGTCGACCACCGGCTTGATCTTGTGAAGCGTCATCGCACGGCACATGTCTTCGAACTGCGCCCGCGAGCCGACGGTGATGCCCTTCACCTTCGCATTCGGCGCCATGATCCACCGGATCTGCAAGTCCTTCACCGGCCCCGACAGCACCCCGATGATCGACACGTGCCCGCCGATCCGGATCGCCTGCAGACTCTGCTCGAGCGTCCCCGCGCCGCCCACTTCGACGACGTGATCCGCCCCGCGCCCGCCGGTGATCTCGCGCACCGCCTTCGACCACTCCGGCAATCGCTTGTAGTTGACCAGATGATCGGCGCCGAGCGCCTTCGCCCGCGCCAACTTCTCGTCGGACGACGACGTCACGATCACCTCCGCGCCCGACGCTTTCGCAAATTGCAGCGCAAAGATCGAAACCCCGCCCGTGCCTTGCACGACCACGATTTCGCCCGCCTTCAGCCCGCCCTCGACGATCAAAGAGCGCCACGCGGTCAACCCCGCGCAGGGTAACGTCGCCACCTCGGCGTCGCTCAAATGCGCCGGCACCTTCGAAACGCCCTGCTCCGACAGCAAGGCATAGTCGCGCCACACGCCATCGAGCGACCCGCCCAACGCCGTTGCAAGCCCTTCGCGCGTCGGCCCGCCCGAGAGCCAGCCCTGAAAGAACATCGTCGCCACGCGATCTCCAGCCTTGACCCGTGTGACGCCCAGCCCAACAGCGGCGATCTCGCCGCAGGCGTCCGACAGCGGCACAAGCGGCAGCTTGTACGCCGCGCCGAACCCGCCCAGCACGGTTGCTAGATCCCGGTAGTTCAACGACGCGGCCTTCAGTCGGACCAACACTTGTCCGGGCCCCGGCTCGGGCGTCGCCCGCTCCGCCACGCGCAAATGCTCGATCCCGTATTGCGGGATTTCAACGACTCTCATGCCATGTCTCCGGTTTGAATTCTATTCGGCTGCGCGGCGATATTCGCTCGCCTTGTGCACCTGGATCGACTTCGGTGGTTTCGAATGCGCCACATCGTTCGACGTCACCGCTGTAAGCGCCTCGTCCTTGTCGGCCTGCGTGAATACGCCCGTCGTCACGCAGTACTCCACCATCGTGCCGTTCGGATCGGTCGTGTAGATCGAGCGGCACCAATTGTGGTCGATCTCCATGACGTCGAACCCGCCGGCAAGCCACATCTCGCGCTTCGAATGCAGGTGCTGCTCGGTCGGCGAATAGAACGAGATGTGGTTCACCCATTGCGGCAAGCCCATGGCCTTCGACAGGCCCGTCTCGAACGGCTTGTCATAGGGTTCGCCATGCAACTCCCAGAACGCGATGAAGCGATCGGCCTCGATCTCGTAGAAAAAGTGCTTCGCCCATCCGCCGCCCGGCGTCGGGCCCACCTCAACCTTTTTCAAGTCGAATCCCATGACCTCGCGATAGAAATGATCGATCGCTTTCATGTCCTTCGTCGCCAAAGCCAGATGATGGTAAGCCATGATGTATTCCTCCAATGCCTGCTATTCTTTGCGATCGACCATGCTCATCACGTCCGCGCCGGAACCCTTCGGAGCCGCGATCTCGACGACGCGCTCGTCGACGTCATCGTATTCCAGACGCAACGCCTTCGAAATCGTCGCGTGAAAATCGTAAAGCGCAGTCGTGTAGGTCAGCTCGAGAATTTCTTCGTCCGACAAATGCTTCTTCAAGACGGTAAACGTACCGTCCGGCACGCGCCCGCCGCTCAACACCAGACAGTCGGTATAGGCGAGTACCGCACGTTCCAATTCGCTGTAGCATGCAGCCGTCTGCCAATGCGGGATCGCTTGGATCTGCTCTTCGCTCAGGCCGACGCCGCGCGATGCCTTACAGTGTTGCGAGAAAACGAATTGGCTGCCCCGCGCCCACCCGGCGCGCGTCTGCCCAAGCTCGCGCAGCTTCGGCGACAGCTTTCGGTTCGGACTGCGATAAAACTGAAAGCCCGCGACCGCATGATCGAACGCATCCGGCACGATCGCGAACACCGTCCACCAATTGCCCGGCGTGCCGGTATCGGTGCCCGGTTCCTTCACCGGATCGCGATCGCCGAACAACGCCTTGTAGACGGACCGGGCGAAAGGGTGGGCATCATCGCGGCCGACTTGACGCAAACGTGGCAAGGGCGAATTCCTCAGAGTGGCCGCCAAGCCTAAGGCACGTGCGAGCCCTCGTCTACGCTGGCGCGCGCACCGGCAAGACCCCACCGTCCCACAACCGGCTGAGGAAATAGGACAACACCAGCGCCACCGCGCTGAACCCCGTCATGGCCAGATAACCAAGGCTGCCATGGGCCCCGAACAGAACGCCCGATCCGTATTGCCCGATCGAAAAGAACACGCCGATCGTCACAGCCGCATAGATGCTCTGCGCCGTGCCGATCAAATGCGGCGGCGTCGCGCGCAGGATGAAATGCATCGAGCCCAAATGAACCGCGCAAAACGTTCCGGCATGCAGAAACTGGATCGGGATCAGCAGCCACAACGGCGGCGACAGCGCCAACAGCGTCCATCGCAAGATGCCTGCGCCCGCCCCCAGCATCATCAGATTGGCCGCCCCGACGCGCGCGACGACGCGGCCCGAATACATCAACAGCACGATCTCGGCGATCACGCCAAGCGCCCACAACAAGCCGATCAAACCGGCATCGTAATGCAGCGCCTGCCAATTCAACGTGCCGAACCCGTAGTAGAACGTGTGCGACGCCTGCGCGATCCCGGTGGCCGCCGTCATCAGCATGAACAACGGTTGCCGCGCCAATTCCAAAGCATCGCGTCCGACGGAACGCGCACTGGCACGCACCGCCGGCGCCTCCTCGCGCGGCAAAACGAATGCGCCGCACAGTGCGATTGCCGCGGATCCGATCAAGATTGGCAGAAAACTCGCGATACTGGTGGCTCCGATCACCGCGCCGCCGAAAAAATTCATGGCAACAAAAGCGAGTGACCCCCACAACCTGACGCGGCCGTAGTCAAATCTGCGAATCATCGCCGCGCGAAGTGTGACGCCCTCGATCAAGGCGCCGATGGCAGAGAACGCCGCGCTCGCAATCAACGAAAAAAGGATGACGAACACGGCACCCGAAAACGTCGCGTACCCCACATAACAGGCCCCTGCCACACCCATCAAAACGATCAGAAAAAGCCGCCGCGCGTGAAACGCGTCCGCAGCCACACCCAAGATGGGGCCGGTAAAGACGCGCAAGACTCCCATGCCCGCCAGCAGCAATCCCGTCGAATACGGATCGAACCCGACGCTCGCCAACCACGCGGAGAAAAACACCACGTGAATTCCGTTCAGGAAGTTGAGCCCGATAAAGAACGGCACGAAGCGCACCGCATCGGGATGCGGGCGCGGCAGATTCGCTAAGTTCATGAATTACATCGCGGGCAAGAACACTTGGCGCGCCGTCGCTGCTTCGCTGAGGAAACGCAAGATTCGCCGTTCGAGCGCAAGTTCGCCCTTCTGTTCGGCAAAAGCATGCAGCTCGATGAGCAACCGTTTGAGCTCGCCGTTGGCGCGGTCGAGCACGGCGACGCTAAGATCCCCGTCCCGTCCCTCGGCCGCCGCGCGCAACCGCGCGGCAAGCGCCGCATCAACGCCGTCCGCCGCGTGAGCAAACAGCGTGCGCATCGCGCGGTTCTCCTTGACGCGAATATCAGCCGCGCGATCGAACTCCTGCGCCACCATGAGCAACAAGACGCCGGTGATCGTCGCCGTACCTTGGCCATAACCGGCAGGCAGCGCGGGGCCCATCTCCATCGCGATTTTCGCGAACGATTGATTCAAAATGACTTCGGGTGAAGGTTTCATCGGCTTACGCCGCCTCGCGCGTTTGCAGCAACAAATCCGCGATCCGCTTGTTGTGGAACGGCAGACAATAGAGACCGGAGAACGCCATTACCGGATCGGTGTTCGTCGCTGCCTGGTATTCTTTCGCCGACGAAATCCAGATCGCCGCCCCCTTGAACGACGCAAACATCGACCACCACGCGAGCCCCTTTGCATCCGCCTTCAAACTGCTCGCCTTTTCCCAAATCGCAATCGCTTCCTCGCGTTTGAGCATACCGCCGGCATGCTCGCGATCGGCCGACCACAGAGGATCGAGCGCCCACGCCAAATCTTCCAACGGATCGCCCAGATGCGCCATCTCCCAGTCCAGCACCGCTCGGATCGTACCCGACGCATCGTGCAAAAAATTCCCGGTACGATAATCGCCGTGCACCACGCCAACCCTTTGCGCCGGCGGCGGCGGATTGGTCCGCATCCAGCGAATAGCCGCGCGCAAGATCGGTTGCGGCTCCAACTCGTCCTCGTCGACGACCTTTTCCCACTTGTCGAGTTCAAGCCGCCACGCCGCATCGGCAGACGGCGCCGCCACGATCCGCGCCAAATCCGTCGCCTTCGCGTCTTGCGCCGCGATGCGTCCCAGGAAGGTGAAAAACTGTTCGCCGATTTTCTGGCGGTGCCGACCGTAAGGATCGCTCGCCAAGATCGATGCCGCGGTACAGCCTTCGACTTCCTCCATCACGAAAAACGGCCGCTCGAACCACGCGAGGTCGGGCTCGAGATAAAGCGCCCTTGGCACCGGCACGTCCGTATCCATGAACGAGCGATAGGCGGCGAACTCGACCTCGCGCTCGGTCTCGATCAAGGTCGAAATCGGATCTCGGCGGAAAATCAACCCACGCTCACCGCCGCGCTCGGCCTCGATGCGCACCCGAAACGTCTCCCGGCTCGCCCCGCCGTGAATGCGCGACAGAGCCAGAACGGAAATTCGCCCGGCTTCCGGCATGCGGTGGCTCAGGTAACGAACAATGCGTTGTTCGAGATCAGCGGTCATAGTAATTTCGCCCCATCGAGCAGCGCCACGAACCCGTTTGGCTTATGCGCCCCGAGAACCAATTGCTCCAACACGCCACACCCCTTGCGCTCGAACCCGTCTGGCCCCGTCAGCTTCGCCGCACTGAACGCCTGCACATGCAAGTACAGCATGTCGCTCTCGTTGACCTTGGCCGTCTCGACGGCGTCATAACTAATCGCAAGCTCGCCGCGATAATGCCCGTGCCCCCATTCGGGATGCGTGTAGCCGAGCCCGCTCATGTAGAAATTCCACCTCGGCTCAAGATCCAGCCGATAGACCTTGCCCGCCTCGTCCGTCATCTTGATCGCAGCCGCGCGCGCATGCCGCGTGCCGAACTTGAAAACGACCTCCGAAGAACACGACGCCATATGCGTCGCCGCGCCGTCGCCGGTCGGGGCCATAACCGCGTGCGTGTTCCACGGCCGCCCATCGCCGTCGGCATTGTTATGATAGAGCGTGATGCGATCCTCGTAGTTCATCGGAGCCCACAGCCAATAGAATTGCGGCGCGGGCGGCGGCGCCACCGGCTGGCTGTCGCGCGCCCCGACGGGACGCACGCCCCATGAACGATCGCGCGTACCCAAAAAGCGACCGGGCTTCACCTCGATGCGCTTGCCGCGAAAGTCGATCCAGCCCTCATAGGAGCCGTTCTGCGTCAGCCTGGTATAGTCCATGATCGTGCGCGGACCCTGGCGATAGGTAAAGCGCGGCTCCTCGATCGCCGCCGAGCGCGAACGAAAGATCAAGTCAGCCGCAATACCGTGCTCGTTCTTGTCCACCCGCACGCGCAATGACTTCAGCGGTTCGACGACCTCCACAGTCAGTGGCCCGACTCGCGTGTCCATTCGTTCCATGCCGAGCACGCGCGACACCCGCAAATTGTGCTGCACCCCGTCAACGACCAGACAGAACGCCCCATCCATTACATTCAACGCCGGATAAACGCCCAGCGCCGCCGCAAAAAACACCTCGCCATCGGGCAAATAGCCGTTGAAGAAATAGCGGTCGTAGAAATTCCGGTCCGTGCCCGTATAGGCGATGGGCTCCGGCGTCTGATGGATCGGGTAATCGTCGGCTTTGGTCAGCATCGGGGCGCCGATCTAAAATGTTGGGACCATGCAACTTGGCGCGCCAGCCTCATTCGTGCAATCAGTGACGGCAGCCTTTCCCCGATCTGCGGTATTCTGGTACCAGCAAGAACCAATTTTCTTGTAAATTGCTAACGCCCCCCGCGACCCTTGGCATCAAGGAACACCGATGTACCGTTTCTGGCTGATCGCCGGCGCCGCCAACATGCTGCTGGCGCTCGTCATTGCCGCCGCCACCGGGCATCAGCTTCAGGGCGAATTTGTGCCCGTCATCCGCAACATCTTCGACACCGCGCGCGAGATGCACGTCGTCCACGCGCTCGCTCTCATCGCGGTCGGCATTATCAGCGCCCAATTCGGCCGCAAACTCCTGATCGATCTCGCCGGTTGGGCCTTCCTTGCCGGCATCGTCTGCTTCTGCGGCGGCATCTACGCAGCCTTCGGCCCGAACGCGACCGCGCTCAAGCCGCTAATCCCGCTTGGCGGTCTCAGCCTGATGAGCGGATGGATCTTGTTCGCCGTCGGCGCTCTCTTTTCGAGACGAGATTTGAAGCCTTAGTTCGTGCCCGCCAACCTCGCGGCACATGCCTTCCGCTCGTCGTCCTTGAGATCGGCTTTGAGGAGAAACTCTTGAATCGAAACGCGCCGCTTACCCGCGGGCAGATAGCGAATTTCGCGAACACTTTCCTTCTCCGCGATCCGATAGACCAGCGGCACGCGGGAATCGCCGCCTTGGCCGAGATCAAGCCTTAAAATCAACACGCCGTCGCGAAGCCCCGCTGCATAGGCCGGTCCGTTTGGGTCTACCCCGACGACGATGTTGCGATTCGCTAATGTTCGTTGCCCGTCGAATCCGCGATCGAACTCCGCGATCTCGCTGGTTGAGACCGGACCGCATGTCCCCCACACGTCGGACGGCAACGCGATCGTCTCGCCTTTCTCGATGATGCGCTCGATATCGCCGGTTACATCCACTCCGAATTTCCTCATATTGGTCGCGAAACTCTGTCGCACCGGTGGCGGCCGGTCGCCACCTGCGTCCGCATCGCGCTTCATGCCGAACAGCACGTCGTCGAGGTCGAACTTTCCCTTTGTGGCCGTCCGCACCCGATGATCGGTCAACGCCGCAAACAGAAAGCCGCGCTGATAGGGCAACTGCCCCGCGTCTCGGTCGCTCCAAAATCGCTTGATCACCTGCGTGTTCGGCGCGTTGCGGACGGGGGAGAATGCATAACGCCACATCACGTCGTTGGCGACTTTCGCAAATTCGTCCACCGTTAGCCCACCATCGCGCGCCAGCAATCGATAAGTGAAGAAGTCGGCAAACCCTTCCGACAACCAGTAATCCGCCGTGTCGTCGACCTCCGGCATCGAGCCGATGCGGCGCGGAATCCAACTGTGAAGGTGTTCGTGCGCCAACACCCGGGTGATCTGCCCGCCCTCGACATTATCCGATGCGAAGAACGCGAACGCATCGCCCAGCGCGGTGCCACCCAGCGACGACGCCCCCGGCGTCGTCTTCAACGGCAAGACCGTGACCAGAAACGGCTCGCGCTCATCGCCCCAAAATCCGTGGTGCGACGCAATGATCGGCTCCAGCCGCGCCACCAAGTCCTGATCGCCGAACGGCAATGTCCCGCGGACCGCAACGCGCAGCAGACCCGCTGTCACCACGCGGAAGTCGCCGCCGACACTGATACTCTCGAGCAACTCGGCGAGATTCAGCGGCTCCGCTGCGCGCCGATGCTCCAAGTCCGAGGCGAATTGCCACTTCGGCGGCAAATCGCGTATCGCCACCGAAACCGGCGTCGCCAGGCTCCAAACGGGTCTTGCAAATGTGGAATGTCCGATCAGATGAAAATAGCCCGGCTGCACAACGGGACGATACTCGTTCTCGCCGTTCGTCGCGGGCTCGCCCTTCCAAAACTGCGTGATGCGATAACGCATCGTGAGGACAGCGTTCGGCGCATGTCGAATTACCTTGCGCGCGGGGTCCGCGTTTGAAACCGCGGACATGCCCTCGCCCGTCACGCGAAACTCGCCGATGCCGCGCCAGAGATCGCTCTTGCCGCCCCACTCGTCGGGCAAGACGATTTCTGTTTCTCCGTCCGGTTCGCCCGCAAACACCATCTCGACCGACACGGCCTTGAGCGCCCCGTTGTCGACGATAGGTGTCAATGTGTAGCGAACCGCTTCGCCACCGGCGAATGCACTACCCGCGAACGCTACGGAAATTACGACCGCAATCACCCCACGCATGTGCCCCCCGCCGCTAACATGACGCAAACTCGCACAAAGAAAAATGCCCGGTTGAGGTTGCGGTTGACGCGCGCTCCGCCTGCCCCTAATGCCTCGACAGTACGGGGTTTTCCGCCAATACTAACGCGGCATCCGAGAGGCAAGAACGAATGACAGAACGCGCGGCCGTCGTTGGCGCCGGGATCGCCGGTCTTGGCGTCGCCATGGCGATGGCCGGCCGCGGCCGCGAAGTTGTGCTAATCGACCGCGACGCGCCACCGCCGAACAGCCTCGAGACCGCATTCGAAACCTGGGAGCGCAAGGGCGTCACCCAGCTACGCCACAGCCACGTTTTTCTGGGCTGCCTCGTTAGCCTTATCCGCGACCGGCACCCCCGTCTGCATGAAATGCTGCGCGCAGCCGGCGCACGCGAATTCGATTTCGAGGCAGGTCTACCTCCAAAGTTGCGCGACGGATATACGCCCGCAAAAGGCGACCGCGATCTCGCCTTCTTGTTCTCGCGCCGCACGACGTTGGAGCATGTGATCCGCGCCTACGTCGCGACCTTGCCGGGCGTGCGCTTCGTTACCGGTGCGGCGGTGCGCTCGCTAGAAATCTCGCGCGCTACGGATATTCCGGCGATCACGGGTCTCACAATCGAACGCGAAGGCGAGACGCCGGAGACATTGAACGCTGACATCGTTATCGACGCTTCCGGCCGCAATTCGCTTTTAATCGATTGGCTACGCGAGCAAGGACTGACCATCGAAGAAGAACGAAATCCCGCAGGCATTCTCTACTTCACGCGCCACTACCGGCTGCGTGAGGGTCAAGACGAGCCGCCGCGCGATCTGACGCCGGGCGCAGGCGACCTCGGCTACATCAAGTACGGCGTGTTTGTCGCCGACAACCGGCACTTCTCGATCACGCTCGCGGTTCCGGAAATCGAAACGGGGTTACGCACGGCGGTCGTCAAGCCCGAAACCTTCGACGCTGTCTGCAACAAGATCCCAGGCTGCGCCCACTGGATCGACCCCGTACGCGCCGAGCCCGTGACAAAGGTCTTCGGCATGGGCAACCTGCACAACGTCTGGCGCCACTTCGTGCGCGACGGTTCACCGGTGGTGCTCGGCTTCTTCGCCGTCGGCGACGCGGCGTTGCGCACCAATCCGCTTTATGGTCGCGGCTGCTCGTCGGCGATGATGCATGCCCACATGCTGGGCGACATCGCCAACGAAACCGCCGATCCGGCGGAGCGTGCCGTGAAGTTCCAAGCCCGCACCAAGCGCGAACTCCGCCCGTTTTGGGACGCAATCGTCAAGCAAGACATCGGCGCCATCCGCCGGGCCAAGAACGAACAGAATCCAAACTACAAGCCGCGCTTTAAGGCTCGCCTGATCAAGAGCTTCGCAGAGGATGCTGTTGGTCCCGCAACACGCACCGACCTGGGCGTGTTGCGCGCCGTCATGAAGGGCTTCCACATGCTTGCAACGCCCGCAGCCTGGCTCACCGATCCGCGGACTGTCGCGCGCGTTCTCGTGACATGGCTTAAGCCGCGGCGCGCCAAACTCTATCCGCCAAAACTCGGCCCGGGACGCACTGAAATGCTGACTCAGTTAGGCCTCAACGCTTCGATCGCTTGACCCCATCGCGAGACAACGACAATGACCGTAAACTGGAACACCCCGCGTTACGTCGAAACGAACGGCATCCGCATGGCTGTCTACCAACAAGGCGACGGTGTGCCCGTGGTGATGAGCCACGGCTTCCCTGAACTTGCCTATTCTTGGCGTCATCAAATGCCCGCCCTAGCCGACGCGGGATTTCACTCCATCGCCCCAGACCAACGCGGCTATGGTTTGACTGACCGGCCGCAAGCCATCGAAGCCTACGACATTCATCACCTGACCGGCGATCTTGTCGGCTTGCTCGATGCGCTCAAAATCGATAAAGCGGTTTTCGTTGGTCACGACTGGGGCGGTTTCGTCGCCTGGTCGATGCCGTTGCTTCATCCCGACCGTGTCCTAGGCGTCATCGGCGTCAACACGCCCTTCATGCCGCGCGCCCCGATGGATCCGATCGCGCTGATGCGCGCGGCTTACGGCGAGGATATGTACATCGTCTTCTTCCAAAAACCCGGCGTCGCCGATGCCGTGCTCGGAAGGGACGTCGGAAAGACCTTGCGCTTCTTCTATCGCAAGTCCGGCATGACCATCGAAGAGTTCGACAAACGCCCCCCGGAAGAACGCACTCTTGCCTTCGCCCGCGCGCTCGAAACCGACGAGGCGGCGTGGCCAGGCGAAACAGTGCTCACGCTCGATGAGTTCACGATTTACAACGAGGCATTCACCCGCACGGGCTTCACCGGCGGCATCAACTGGTACCGCAACTTCACACGCAATTGGCAGACCACCGAAGGCATCGCACAGAAAGTTACCGTGCCTTGCCTGATGGTCATGGCGGCCAATGACATCGTCCTGCGCCCCTCGCTCGCCGATGGGATGGAGACCTTCGTGCCCGATCTGGAGAAACACCTGATAAAGGACTGCGGACATTGGACCCAAGCCGAAAAGCCGGACGAGTTGAACCGCGTCATGACGAGCTGGCTGAAACGCCGCTTCGGTTAATGCTAATCGGCAAGATTTTGCCGCGCCGTAGAATCGGGGATATCATTTGCTCCCCCGCGAATGAAGGCACGCGATGTCCGAACTTTCTCAACTAACGCCTGATGCGCTATATGCGGTTTTGAACTACGGCGTCCTGCCGTTTTGGGCGCTGTTGATCTTCGCACCGCACCTCAAGATCACCGACTGGCTTGTCCATTCGATAGTCGCGCCCATCGTCCTCGGCCTCCTCTATGCGTGGCTTTTTGCCAGTTTCACCATCGGAGGCATCGCCCTGCCCGAAGGCGCGAGTTTCGGCTCGCTCGAAGGCGTGATGAAGTTTTTCACCGTGAAAGAGGCCGTCCTCGCCGGTTGGACGCACTATATTGTCTTCGATCTCTTCATCGGCGCCTGGGAAGCCCGCGACGCACAACGCGTGGGGCTGAACCACTTGGTCGTGATCCCCTGTTTGGCTCTGACGCTCTTGGTCGGTCCGATCGGCTTGCTGGCCTATCTGATGATCCGCGGCCTCACCGGGCGCGGCGGCACAAGCCTGTTCGAGGGATGAACGGCTTAACCCAAGCCCGTCATCTTCTCGCTGATGCGCCACAATTCGCGTGCGGTGTCTTCGTCGTATGACACAGGCGACGAACGAACGGGTTTGCAGTCGTCGAAATACTTGCCGCTGATGCCGGCAACCTCGGGCGAGCCTGACAGATAGATGCTGGTCTTCGCGCCGTCCGTTTCGGACTTGGCGAAGAGGGATTTGGCTACGCCAAACATGGCGCGAAAGATGCCGGTATTATTGTTGCCGAAGCGGGTTGCCACGAATCCGGGATGTAGGCAATTCGCCGTCACCTTCGACCCATCCAACCGCCGTGCCAGTTCATACGTGAAGTAGATATTGGCCAACTTCGACTGCTGATACGCGCGCCAACCCGAATAAGCCTTTTCATTCTGCAGATCGGCAAGATCGAGCGTGGCGCCGACATGCGCCGCAGATGCGACATTGACGATACGCGCCGACGGCGACCCGTTCAGCCGATCCATCAGCAAATTGGTCAACAAGAAATAGCCGAGATGATTGAGCGCGAACGTCCGCTCGATCCCGTCTTCGCCGAGCTCCCGCCGCTGAAAAAATGCGCCCGCATTATTGAGGAGCATGTCGATGCGCTTTAGCCGTTTGTTCAGCTCCGCCGCCGCCGCCCGCAAGCTCTTCTGCGCCGCAAGATCGCCGAGGACGAAGCCGACCTTGTCATGCCCGCCATGCGCCTTGAGTTCGCGCACGACCGCTTCACCCTTCGCCCCGTCGCGCCCGACAATGGTGATGCTGGCGCCCGCCTTCGCCAGCGCCGCCGCCGCGACCTTGCCGATGCCGTCCGTACCGCCGGTGATGACGATCTCTTTGTTTGCAAGTTGCATCGGAGTCTCCTTGTCGCCTCCGGGCGCGAAGCGGCTTAACGCGACACTAACCAACAGATGTCGCCAAAATGCAATCGCGGGCATGCGCGCGCGTCGCCGTCGCCCCGCATCAACCAATCCGAAACGGCTTTAGGCATAGTGTTCGCGCTGAATGCAAATCTTCGCGAAACCGCGAAAGTTCGGGGTGTCTTCATGAAAGTCCTGGTCGTCGACGATTACAGCACGATGCGCCGCATCATTCGCAACCTGCTGACACAGATCGGCTACACCGAAATCGACGAGGCGTCCGACGGCAACGACGCGTTGCAAAAGCTGCGCGCCGCCCACTACGGCCTCGTTATATCGGATTGGAACATGGAGCCGATGACGGGCTTCGACTTGCTCAAACAAGTGCGCGCGGACGACAAATTGAAGACGACGCCGTTCATCATGGTGACGGCCGAATCCAAGACCGAGAACGTCGTTGCCGCCAAGCAAGCTGGCGTCGACAACTATATCGTCAAGCCGTTCAACGCGGCCACGCTGCAGTCCAAAATCAACGCGGTCCTCCCGGCGAAAGCCCACTAAAAAAACCCGATGACGGCCGAGGGCCAGCAAACGACCAGCGGCAGGCACAGCGATTCCGATGTTGCCGCCGCGATTGGCGGCGAAATCGACGATCATTCGAGGAACGTGACGACCTGTTCAAATGGTTCCGATCACCGGCGCCTAAAGCGCTTGTGATCACGCTCTCGCTTGCCATTGCGCCCGCCTCGGGCCAAAACACGCCCCCCCACGGCCATTCGTAAGGCGGCGTCATGGCAGTCTTCACATCTCAGTTATTTGGACCCTGGACCCGCCGCTTTGCCATCGTCGGGGGACTTTCGACGCTGATCGGCTGCACCATTCCGGGCCCTCAATCCAACAAAGAAGAAATGTCGGCCAAGCTGCCGCACCACATACTTTCGAGCCCAGCGGGTTACGATCTCAGCTATTTGGAAACAGGCGATCCTAACGGTCACCTCGTCGTCTTTGTTCACGGAACGCCGGGTGAGGCGGAAGCCTGGGCCGACTATCTGATGAGCGTACCCAGCGGCTATCACTACATCTCCCTCGATCGCCCGGGCTTCGGCAAAAGCGGGCCCGACGATGCCGTTGTCTCGCTTGCCGAGCAGGCAAAGGCCCTTGCGGCGATCATTCGGGCAAAGGGAAACAAACCCGCCGCCCTTGTCGGCCACTCCCTCGGCGGCCCCATCATAGCGCAACTGGCGGTCGATACGCCCGAACTCGCAGCCGCCCTTATCATCGTCGCAGGTTCGCTCGATCCGGGACAGGAAAGCGTCCCTTTCATCCAATATTTCGGCGACACTTGGCTGGTCAGCGCCCTGTTGCCGCGCGCCGTTCGCAACGCCAACCGCGAGATCATCGCGCTCGAACCTCAATTGAAGGCTCTTGCGCCGCGGCTCGCGACGATCACTGTGCCGGTCACCATCGTTCACGGCACCAAGGACGATCTCGTCCCGTTTGCCAACGTCGACTTCATGAAGAGGCATTTGACCGGAACCAAGGCGATGGACGTAACGGTAATCGAAGGTCAAAATCATTTCCTGCCCTGGAACTCGAAACCCCAGGTCGAAGCGGCCGTCGTCAGAGCATTTGAAATGATGGGCGGCGCCAAATGACGGAGGGCGTCAGCTCGTTGTTGCTGTCGCTGGGTTCCAATCCCTGGGCGATCGCCGTCGCCATCATTGTGGCGACCTTCGTGTTGGAAGATGCAGCAACGATTGCCGGTGCGCTTTTGGCGGCAAGCGGCGTCATCGCGCCCGTGGCGGTACTCGCCGCCCTCTTCGCCGGCATATTCGCAGGCGACCTCGGCCTCTACGGCCTCGGCGCCGCCGCACGCACGCGCGCATGGGCCAGGCGCCTCATCGGCGAACGCCGCATGGACAAAGGGCGCTCGTGGTTGAGGCGCCGCTACATCGCCGCATTGCTCGGCGCCCGCTTCATGCCGGGGTTCCGGCTGCCAACCTATTCGGCGAGCGGATTCCTAGGCCTGCCGTTCTGGCCGTTCGCCGGCGTGGCCGCAGCCGCGGGCCTGGTGTGGACGACGATTGTCTTCTCGCTCGTTTACACGTTTGGTTTGATGATCGTCGAAAATCTCGGCGTCTGGCGCTGGGCGCTGGCGGCGTTGCTCCTCGTGCTCGTATTGGCGGGCCCAGCGATCGCCGAACGCTTCGTCGCGCGAAACATGGACGACAGCGCACCACATGGCTGATGCCACCCGGCTCGAACGGCGCACGCCGCACAAAGGCATGCCGCCGCTCGATATGTCGGGCCGGCAAATCTCGTTCTTCGAGTTCTGGCCGCAACGCTATTTCTATGCGCCGATGTTTCTCTATTGGCTCTGGCTCGCCGTCCGGCACGGCGGCTTCACCCTACCCACAATCTCAAATCCCCTGTTCCCGATGGGTGGTTGGATCGGCGAGTCCAAAGCATCGGTCTTCGAGCACGCCGGCGCTTACGCGCGAACGTTCATCGCAAGCTGGGCGACGATCGACCGCACATCAGACCTCACAGCCACCCAGGCACTGGAAGCGGCAAGCAGGGCAAATCTCTCGCTGCCCTTCGTCGCCAAGCCCGACATGGGCTGCCGTGGCGCAGGCGTACGCCGTGTGCGCAGCGAGGCCGAACTGGCCGCCTACATAGAATCCTTTCCGCACAACGAACGTATCGTCCTTCAGGCACTCGTCGACCACGAAGGCGAAGCAGGTATCTTCTACATTCGAAAGCCGAGCGAGGCACGGGGCCGCATCGTCTCGATCACGCTTAAATATTTTCCCTACGTCCACGGCGACGGCACGGCGACATTGGCCGAACTCATCGCCCGCGATCCACGTGCGGGACGTCTGCAACACATCTACCTTCCGCGCCACAAGGATCGCCTCGACTGGGTCGTGCCTGCAGGCCAGCCTTTCCGCATCGCCTTCGCCGGAAGCCACAGCCGAGGCACGATCTTTCGCGACGGCAATCATCTGATCACAGAGGCGATGATCGACGCCTTCGATCGCATCGCCAAAGACATCGCCGAGTTCTATTTCGGCCGCTTCGACGTGCGCTTTCCGTCAATCGAAGACCTGCAGGCAGGCCGCAACTTCACCATCGTCGAAGTCAACGGCGCGGGCGCCGAGGCAACCCACATCTGGGACCGCAACACCACGTTGACCGGCGCCTATCGGGCGCTGATGCAGCAATACAAGGCTCTGTGGGAGACCGGCGCAGAGAATGCAAAGCGCGGATACAAGCCCGCCCGCTTGCGGGACTTCATTCGCGCCTATCGCCACGAAACCAAGCTGTGGGCGCAATACCCGCAGACGGAATGATCCGAGTTATTTCGCCGCCGGCGCAATTCTGCAAGTGATGGAAGAAGCACCTGCGCCACCCTGACTGCAAGTCATGCTGACGAACGGACGGTCGACCCGCATTTTTTTCGCCCCTGTGTTCGGCGCCGATCGCAAGCCAAGATCGTCGACAATCTGCTCGAGCTCACCCTTGCCCACAACAGGATTCAGAACACGGAGAAGCGTCTTAAACTGTCCAACATAGTGCGCCCGACGGGCTGGCGTCGAACCGGAACCGTAGAAATCTATGCCGCCAATTTTCCAATCGTCATAGCGCAAGAATTCAAATGCCTCGTCGGGCATCTCTTCGCCGGATTGCGCGATGGCGCTGCCAGCCTCCGCCGGTGCAGCACGCTTGAACGCCGTCATCCGAAACCTGCAATCCGAGACCCGGTGCACCTCGACGCATTGAACGATCTCGTCCGTTCCGTCGCTGGCAGCTTGTTGGTCAAATGCCGCGCCAAAGGTCTCGGGCGTAAATGGAAACTGTTTCTCCTCCGCCAATCCACCGGCCATGGCGTTTGATGCCCACGCGATTGCCGCAAGAGCCGCCGTCCCAATCCGCATCTTCCACTCCGCTGGCAGGCCGACTTGGCCGCGAGCGACACTGCAGGCCACCCACGGCAAAATAAAGGCGACATCGCTGGGCCTCAACCGCGCCATGGGATTTGCGCGCCCATCGCCTCAACGCTAAGCTTTGAACGCAACAATGACCGGTGAACTGATTTGGCGCGATCGAAGACCAAGCCCGAAGTCGACGAATTCTCCTACGCCTCGCCCGAGGATCCGCGCTTCAAACGTCTCGTCATTCAGTTGGTCGAGCGCATCTCGGGCCAACCCGACTTGAAGCGCATGTACCTGGAACACCAGAACCATCCGGTACCGGGTGAGAGTTTCTGGCAGGCCGCCATCCGCAAGCTCAATCTCAACATCAGCCTGAACGAAGACGCGCTCGGCGAGATCCCGAAAACGGGTCCCGTCATCCTAGTCGCCAATCACCCCTTCGGCGTGCTTGACGGCCTCGTGATTTGCTGGCTCATCGCGCGCGTACGAAAGGACTTCAAAGTTCTGACGAACGCGCTTCTCAATCGCGCGGAGGAAATCAAACCGTTCCTGCTACCGATCGATTTCGAAGAAACGAAAGAGGCGCTCGAAACCAACATCAAGTCGCGCGCCGAGGCCAAAGCCCTGCTCGAGAAAGGCGGCGTGCTCATCATCTTTCCCGGCGGAACCGTCTCAACGACGCCGACGGTGCTTGCCCGCAAAGCCCGCGACCCCGAATGGAAAACCTTCACCGCGCGCATGATCGTGCAAGGCAAAGCGCCGGTGGTGCCGGTCTTCTTTGCCGGTCAAAACTCGCGCCTGTTCCAAGTCGCAAGCCACGTCAGCATGACCTTGCGCCTGTCGCTTCTGTTCAAAGAGGTCCACGACCGGATCGGCGGCGATCTGACCCTGCGCATCGGCAAGCGCATTCCTTACGAGGAACTTAAAGCGATCGGCGACCGCAAAAAGCTGATGGAACTATTGCGCGAGCGCACCTACGCGCTCGAAGCCGGCGTTCCCGCGAAATCAAAGCGTTCCCGCCGTCGCCGCGAGCTTGTCGAGTAACCGGTTGAGTTGCACCCGCTCGCCCGCGTTCAGCCCCGCGATAAAGCGCTGCTCGTAGTCCCGCGCCAGAGGCACGATCTCGGAATAAACCTCAAGCCCCTCATCGGTCAGAAACAGGTG